>JANNTZ010000416.1:0-1938 GCA_031394595.1 Acidobacteriota bacterium | reverse complement strand
TCGCCTTGGTGAGGGCGGGGACGATCTCGAACAAGTCGCCTACGACACCGACGTCGGCGACGCCGAAGATGGGCGCCTCCGGGTCCTTGTTGATCGCCACGATGTATCCGGACCCCTTCATCCCGACGATGTGCTGGATGGCGCCGGAAATGCCGCAGGCGATGTAGAGCTTCGGGCTGACGGTCACGCCGCTACTGCCGATCTGGTGCTCGTGCGGCAGCCAGCCCATGTCGGTGACCGGACGCGAGGCGCCGACCTGTCCTCCGAGGGCCGCGGCGAGGTCCTTGACCACCTGGAACTTGTCAGCGGCGCCGAGACCGCGTCCACCGGCGACGATGATCGGCGCCTGCGTCAGGTCGACGCCGCCACTTTCGCCCTTCTTGACCTCCACGAACCGGGCCCGCATGTCGGCTTCGGCCACCGGCGACGGGACCTTGCGCACCGCTCCTCCGGTCGTCCCGCTGAAGGCCGCGGCGGCGCCACGCTGCAGCGTCGCCAGACGCGGACCGGCGGGACCGAGATCGAGGGTCTGGACGAACTTGCCATTGAACACCTTGCGGGAGAACAACAGCCGCCCGCCCTCCGCGGTGATCGCCGAGCACTCGGTCGCCAGCGGCGCCCCCAGCCCGGCGGCGACCAGCGGCGCCACGTCCCAGCCGTTCGGCGTGTGCCCGAAGATCACCACCTCGGGGGACTCGCCCTGGATCACCGACTCGATCGCCCGCGAGTACGCGTCCCCCGTGTAGTCTTTGAGGGCCGGTCCTTCGACGTAGATCGCTTCCGCGGCGCCGCGCGCCGCGACCGCCGCCGCCGCGGTGTCGGCGCCCTGCCCGAGGACGACGGCCTTGATGGTCGCCGCATCCCAGCCGGCCGCTCCGGCCAGCGCGTGCGCCATCCCGAGAAGCTCCCAGGTGATGTCGCGCACGCCGGCGGCATCGTGCTCGGCCAGGACCAGCACCTTGCAGGCCATCAGAGGACCCCCGTCTTTTGGCGGATCCGCCGGACCAGGTCCTTCGCCAACTGGTCGGCGGCCCCTTGGATCATCTCCGCGCCCTTCCCCTTGGGCGGCGGTGTCAGCCGGATGGTCTTGAAGCGGGCCATCGAGGTCTGCACCGTCGCCGGGTCGATCCCGAGGTCCTTGAGGGTGACCGTCCGGATCTCCTTCTTCTTCGCCGCCATGATCCCTTTCAGGGTGGCGTAGCGCGGTTCGTTGATGCCGGTCTGGACGGTGAACACCGCGGGCAGCTTCAGGTCCACGACCTGGAGGTGATTATTCTCCAGCTCGCGCTCGACCCGCAGTGTGCCGCCGTCACGCAACTCGATCTTCAGGACGGCGGTGGCGCAGGGCCGGTCGATCAGACGCGCCACCAGCGCGCCGGTCTGTCCGAGGTTGTCGTCGTCCGCCTGCAGCCCGGCGGCGACGATGGCAAACCCCTCGTCCTTGATCGCCGCGACGATGACCCGCGCCACCGTCAGTGGGTCGGCGCCGGAGAGCGCCGGATCCTGCACGTGGATCGCCCGGTCGGCACCGGTCGCGAGCGCGGTGCGCAGCGCCGTCGCGGCCCGTTCCGGCCCGACGGTCAGCGCCACGACCTCGGTCACCTTGCCGGCATCCTTGAGCCGCAGGACTTCCTCAAGGGCGTAGCGGTCGTACTCATTGAGTCCGAAGGTGAGATTGTTCTCGTCGACCCAGGTTCCGGCGGAGTTGATCCGGAACGGGGAATCGCTGTTCGGGACCTGCTTGATCAGCACCAAGCTTTTCATAGGGGCCAATCATAATCGAGTCGGCCGCGCGGGGGAAGAAGGTCGGGATCGTGCCGCTGGTGTCGATCGAAGACCCCACGGTATCGGCGCCCGGGGGCCCGGATGGGGCCGCCGCGCCCGGGGGGCGGGCCCCGGGGGGGGGGGGGGGGGGGGCGGGGGCGGGGGGACGGGGGG
>JANNTZ010000060.1:0-2447 GCA_031394595.1 Acidobacteriota bacterium | reverse complement strand
TCGCGGGTCAGTTCGGCTTCCGCCGTCTCCCGTTCCTTCGTGATCTGCCTGAGCCGCTTTTGCGTGATCTGCCATTGCGCGAGTTGGGCCGGGAGTTCGTCCGGCGCTTCGTCCCGTAGCTTCTCCCAATCGGGTTCCGCTGGCGCGAGCGCCGCCTCCACTTCCCGTAACCGGGTCGCGTACTGCTCCAACGTCGTCCGCGCCGCCTGCTCAGCCGCTTCGACTTTCCGTCGATCCTCGGCGAGTGCCTGAGTCTTGCGCGTGTAGTCCTGCGTCCGGCTGTAGCCTTGGAGCGCTTCGTCGATCGGCACCTGCACGTCCTTGCCGTCCACTTTGACGGTGACGAGCTGCGGTGCTTCGGGCTCCTCTTCTCCAGTCGGTTCCTGCCCTTCTGGCTCATCGGTCGTGGTCCCAGGAATCTCGACCACTTCCTCGGTGTCGTCCGGTGCTGCGGTCGGAGGGGTCGGGGTGCCCGAAGCGGTCACGCCGCCGGGTCCGAGTAGCCCTTCGATCATGCGTCCTGCGTCCGCGACCGTCAGTGGCGTGTTGGCCGTGCTGTCCGGTGCGATGGTCGTTCCCATAGTGTACCACTCCTAGGTCAGTGTCAACTCAGTATCGCGACAGTGTTCCACGTGGAACACGACAAAACCCTTATCGACCTTTGATCTTCTTCGCCCCTTCGGCGAACTTGCCCGCGTTCACCGTGCCGTTGAGCGATTGCAGCACGTCCTTCAATGCCTGCTGCTTGGCCCATACCGCTTGCAGGATCTCGGGCTCGCCGTCCGCGTCACAGAACTGCTCGAAGTTCTTGCGCTGGACTTTCTCGACCGCAGTCTTGAAGTCCTCGCCCCCGAGCATCGCGGCGACCCTGGCCCCTGCGGCAATCACTTCGTCTTCCGTCATATCTTGCCCTCGTCCAGCGATGTCGCGATTTCAGTCAGCTTTCCGATGACGTTCTGTAACTGCCATGCGAACCACGCCTCACCAGTCGTAAATCCATGCTCTTTGAACATCGGCCATACTTTCTCGCGGAACTCGCCAAAGTAAATGCGCCAGTTCACTTCGTCCATTTCGGGGAACGCGATGGCGTCGTCTCTATCTTCTATCGCTTTTCTCATGCGGCCCCCCGGACACCAGTCATCCGACCGTCGGCGTCCCGTTCGATTCTGAGGTTCACCGGCTCGGCCTTCTCCGGTGCTTGGACCACGACTTGCGGCTGGCTCAAGGTCGAGGCGACGGCGGCGATCGCTTGTGCGACCTGTGCGAGTTGCGTCACGGTCTGTTGCATCCCCGCCACAATCTGCGCCATCGCTTCGGTCTGCTGCTCGGCCATCATCGTGTGGTGCTCACCCATCTGGACCTGATGTTCAGCCATCGCCTGCATCGGTGGACCAAGAGACCCGGCAATCGACTCAGGCAATACGAGCTGCAATCCCGGCTGGCTGGCCTGTGACTGTTGCGTTGCTGTCGTATTCATGTCGCGCTCGGCCTTCGCGTCTTCCGCTGCGTACTTGAGTTGCAACTCCTCCTGCGCGAGCGCCGTCTCAGCGGCCCGCTTCTCGCGCTGTAACATGATGTCAGCGGCCAACTTCTCGCGCTCGACCTGAAGCGAAGTCTCCAGCTTCATCTGCTCCAACTGCATCGTCTGCTGCGACTCGGCGGCTTTCAACTGGAGTTCGGCCTGTTTCGCTTGCGCCTGTGCTTGCGCCTTCTGGACTTCGTTCTGGGCGAGGATCATCTCCGGCGACGGCTGCGGCGGCTGTTGCTGCATCGCCTGCATCGTCATCTGACTCTCTTCCGGCGTCTTCCAGAACTGCGCGCCGTCGGGATACCCGGCCAAGGTGGACAGCCGCTCCAAGGTGTTGCGGTAGCGCGACACATCGGTCATCGGGTTGTCCGGCCCCATGTTCGCGATCAACTCTTTCTGCTGTTCGGCGATCGCGCCCAAGGCCGCCATCTTGCGCTCGGTCGAGCCAGTGCCGATCCCGACATTCACCGTCACGTCCCAATCGAGGTTCCACGTCCGCGGGTCCACGAACAACCATTGCCCGTTGACGCGGACCGGACCTGCGGCGTCGGGATGCTGGATCAGGAGCGCGAGCACCTTGCGGAACACCTGGCGCAGCGTCTCGCAGAAGACGCGGGCGACCATTTCCATCTGCGCGTCACGCGCCGAGACCGCGGCTTGCGCCGCCCCCTTCTCGGTGGATTGCAGCGCGTCCATGTCGAGCCCTTGCGCGCCCATCGACCCGCCACCGCTCCGTTCGATCGCGGTCTGGAAGTACTCGATAAACGGCATCGCGTACTGCCCGACGAAATTGTGATTGAACGGGAAGACGAGCTGGTTCGGCGGACCATCGCAGCGGATCGGGGCGCCGACATCCGTGTTCAGGATGTCCTCGGTCGAGACCTTGTTCTGGTCGTAGGCCGTGCGCGAGAAGATGGCC
>JANNTZ010000396.1:0-3420 GCA_031394595.1 Acidobacteriota bacterium | reverse complement strand
GATCGTGACGATCGCCGGGATCGCCGCCTGCGATCTGATCCGGGCGCGCGCCGACGTCGAGCCCGACCCCACCGTGCGCGGCGGCTTGCGGCGGGCGCTATCGGGCCTCCCGCCTCCGGGATGCGATAGAATGCCTTCATCCGACAGGAGGTAGGCAACGATGGCGGACAAGGCAGCGGCCCAGCCCAAGGTCACGTACGCAACCCTGGCGGCGGGCCAGACCCCCGAGTTCACGCAGGCGTATGACCAGGCGGTGGAAAAGGTCCGCGGCCGACTGGGCCGGACCCACCCGTGTTGGATCGGGGGGAAGGAAGTCCAGGGGCGGGAATCCTTCGAGGACACCAGCCCCAGCGACACACGCGTTGTCCTGGGACGGTTCACGAGCGGCACGCGCGACGATGCCCGGTCGGCGATCGCGGCGGCACGGGCGGCCTACGAGAAGACCTGGCGCGACCTGCCGTGGCGCGAGCGCGTCGGCTACATCCGCAAGGTCGCCGCCAACATCGAGAAGAATCGCTTCGAGATCTCGGCGCTCCTCAGCATGGAGGTCGGCAAGAACCGCCTGGAGGCGATGGGCGACGTCCAGGAGACCGCCGACCTGATGACCTACTACTGCGACCAGGTCGAGACCCACCAGGGATACGAAACGCCGATGCAGCGTCTGTCGGAGAAGGAGGACAACCGCGACGTCCTCCGGCCGTTCGGCGTCTGGGCGATCATCTCGCCCTTTAACTTCCCGATGGCGCTGGCGGGCGGGCCGAGCAGCGGGGCGCTTCTGGGCGGCAACACCGTCGTCTTCAAGCCGGCAACCGACACGCCGATGACCGGCTGGGAATTGACCGAGTGCTACCGCGCCGCCGGCCTCCCCGACGGCGTCTTCAACTACGTCACCGGTCCCGGGTCGACGGTCGGGGCGGAACTGGTGGGCAACCCGGACGTCGACGGCATCCTGTTCACCGGATCGAAGGAAGTCGGCTTCGACATCTACCGCAAGTTTTCCGCCCGGTACCCGAAGCCGTGCATCACCGAGATGGGTGGCAAGAACCCGGCGATCATCATGCCGAGCGCCGATCTCGACGCCGCCAGCGAAGGAGTCATGAAGTCGGCCTTCGGTCTGCAGGGGCAGAAGTGCAGCGCCTGCTCCCGGGTCTATGTCCACAAGTCGGTGGCGCGTGAATTCACCGAGCGGCTGGTTGATCGGACCAACAAGATCGCCATCGGCGATCCGGTGAAGAAAGAGAACTGGCTCGGCCCGGTGGTCAACAAGCGGGCCCACGAGCAGTACGCCGAGTTCGTCGCCCTGGCGAAGCGCGACGGGAAGATCCTGACCGGCGGCGAGCAGTTGAAGGGCGAGCCGTACCAGCACGGCTTCTTCGTGCGGCCGACGGTGGTCGGCGGTCTGCCGAAGGACCATGCCTTGGCACGCGCCGAGATGTTCCTGCCGATCACCTGCGTCTGGGAGATCGATTCGTTCGACGAGGCGATCCGTCTGGCCAACGACACCGAGTACGGCCTGACGGCGGGGCTGTTCAGCCGCGATGACAAGGAGATCCGGTCATTCCTGGACCGCATCCAAGCCGGGACCATCTACGTCAACCGGCGGGCTGGCGCCACCACCGGTGCCTGGCCCGGTATCAACCCCTTCGGCGGTTGGAAGGGGAGCGGATCCTCCGGCAAGGCGAGCGGCGGGCCGTACTACGTCGCGCAGTTCATGCGCGAGCAGAGCCGGACGCTGATCAAAGAGTAGCCGGCCGCGCCGCGACGCGGCCGCGATGGAACTGCTCCAGCGTGCGGTTGGCGGCGACGATCGTCTCGAGGGCGGTGACCAGCGTCCCGAGACGGCCCGCGGGGAAGGCGCAGTAGGCCTCCCCGTCGGCGGCTCCGGTATAGACCCGGTTGCCGACGCAGCCGAGACTGGTCGCCATCCGCCCCGACTGCAGAGCTGCCGGCAGCACCGCGCAGGTCGGCCGACCAAGGGCCGGTCCGTCGCCGATCAGTCCCACCGCCTGGGCCGCCTCGGCCAGCAGCATCAGCTGGCGCGCCGACCCGCGCACCAGAACCAGATCCGGAGGGAACGGCGCTTCGGCCAGCGGCGCGTAGGCGATGTACCGCGGGGCGCGATCGAGACGCGGCAGACCGGCCGCCTCGTCGGGCCGGATGTAACCGATCGATCCCATCGTGTCGAGGAGCGCCTGCAGCTGCGCGGCGACGTCCGGTGGTGGATCGATGCCGTGAACGATGGCGCCGACCGGACAGTTGAAATGATCGGCCGCCTCGGTGTAGAACGCGCGGCCCTGGGCGGCGAGGCGCCAGTATCCACAGCTGGCCGGTTCGCCCGATTCCACTCGCTCCAGCCCGACCGGCGCGGTCTCCGCGATCCGGATGGCGATGACGTGGACGCCATCCCCAAGCAGTGTGACCAGGCGTGCGCCCGGTGTTACCGTGCCGATCCCCATCGCGATCTCCGTTGGCTCGTCGAGTGCGAGGCCGCAATTGTACCCCGTGACCGCCGGGAGGCTCCGCCGACCGTTACCGGGCGACCGTTTTGTCCCGGCGTTCACCACGCCGCCAGGATCGCCCCGGCGACGCAGCAGAGGGCGCCGGCGCAGATCCAGCCGCCGGGCCTTTCGCGCGCCAGCAGGATGCCGATCAGGACGGCGACCTCGCGCACCGTGGCAACGCGGCCGGCCTCGGCGACCCGGATGGCGTGCAGGATCATCAGGTAGGCGACGATGCTGGCGATTCCGACCAGGAACGACGGTCGCAGCGATTGTCGCAGGCGCCCCTTCGGCCACCGGCTGAAGGCGCAGATCGCCAGCCCCTGCAGTCCGAGGACAGGCCCAAGGTAGGCCGCCGGATCGACCTGCCGGACCGCCCGCGCGTCGACCAGGGTGTAGCCGGCGATCGCCACGCCCGCCAGCAGGGCGAAGCCGACGGCATCGGCGCGTCCCGCCTTCCAGCCGGCATGCGACAGCAACCCCAGCCCGCCCCCTAGCAGAGCCGCTCCCAGGAGCGGCAGCTGGTCCGGTTTCTCCGCCAGGACCATCCAGCCGCCGAGCGTCACCAACAGCGGCGCTGTCCCCCGGCCGAGCGGGTAGGCGAGCGACAGTTCGCCGCGATGGTAGGCGGCCGACAGGGCGAGGCTGTAGACGATTTCGGCGATCGCCGACAGGACGATCAACGGCCAGACGGCCCACGGCGGATGGGCCAGCGTCATCGGCAGCAGGATCAGGGCCGAGACGATCCCCGACACGCCCATCACCGCCACCTTGTCGGCGCTGTCGTGGACCAGCCGGTTCCACCCGGCGCTAAGCGCGGCGGCAGCGAGTACCAGAAGCAGTGGCATCGGATCCATGGCTGCGGAGTATGCCGCGCCGGCGGCGCCCGCGGAAGGGGGCCACCGGGGGTCCAGTGTGCGAC
>JANNTZ010000005.1:0-32605 GCA_031394595.1 Acidobacteriota bacterium | reverse complement strand
CGCTACACCAACCGCACCCAGGTCCAGACGGCCCGGGGCGTCGAGCAGTTCGACCAGGCCGTGGTCGGCTACAACCCCACGATCATCGTGCGCGATCTGCGGGGAGCCGTGAACCAGCCGAACGGCAAGCGTGTGCCGGTCAAGAAGGACCACATTTCCGACCAGGCCTCCTTCGCATCGTTCGAGCTGTACGCCGACCGCCGGCAGCGCATCCTGGCGTTTCCCGGCGTCGTCCCGGGTGCGACGGTCGAGTATTCGTACGAGCTGGAGATCCGGAACCTGTTTTACCTGCCCGATGACTTCCTGTTCGAGAACGTGGTGCCGTCTCGCTCGTTGTCGTTCACGGTCCGGGCCCCCGCGGCGTTCCCGCTGCGCACCACGGCCCAGGGTCCGGTCGAGTACACGCGCGAGGAACAGGGACCCATGGTCATCCATCGGTGGCGCCGCAGCGACGTCCCGGCGCTGCGCTGGGAACCCGACATGCCTCCCCTGAGCGATTTCGGGGCCCGCGTGGAACTCCACCTGGACTCGATCCTCTGGGACGACCTGCGCATCGAATCAGGATCGTGGGAGGGGATCGGCCGCTGGTACTGGAGCCTCGCCCGCGATCGTATGGAACCGACGGCCGAGGTGAGCGCCAAAGCCAGGGAACTCACGGCCGGTCTGAGCGAGCCGCTGGAGAAGATCCGGAGACTCTACGAATTCGTCCAGGGCCGGGTGAACTATGTGGCGATCGAGTTGGGAGTCGGCAGCTTCCAACCGCACGCCAGCGGCGACGTCCTGCGCAACCTCTACGGCGACTGCAAGGACAAGGCGACGCTGCTCATCGCCCTGATGAAGGCGGTCGGACTCGTCGGCCAGCCGGTGCTGATCCTGACGCGCGATTCCGGGGCCCACGACGCAGGCCAGCCGACACCCGGGTTCAACCACGCCGTCGTAGCGGTCCCGCAGCCGCAGGGATACCTGTTTCTCGACCCGACCTCGACGACCGCGCCGTTCGGCGATCTCCCCTGGTCGGACCAGGGCGCCAGCGCCCTCGTGGTCCTTGATGAAGGACGATCGCACTACGTCGTCACCCCGCTACACGCGGGCGAACGCAACGCGACACGCTGGACAGCGACAGCGACGATCGGGCCAGACGGCGCTCTCCAGGGGAACTACCTCATGGAAGCGTGGGGCGCCTCCCGGTCGGCTTATGCCGGCTTTCTCGACGCCGCCAAGCCGACCGAACGGGACGACGCGCTGGCGTTCCTGATGAGTCGTCTATGCCCGGGAGCGGAACTGATCGCGCAGGACCTGGTGCCGCCGGAGGGGCCTGCCGATCCCCTCCGAATCAGGCTGCGCTTTCGCGTGCCGGGCTTTCTCGTCAAGGCGGGCGCCACGGAGGTCGTCGCCCCACACCTGGTCCGCTTTCCGGATCTCGGGGAGATGGCGATCGCGACGGTACGCCGACACACCCTTTTCCTTCCCTTCCTCGAGAACGAATCGAGCGAGGTCCGTCTCTACCTGCCCGGGGGCCGTGTCCCGCGCCGCATCCCCGGGAAAATCGCCGTCCAGGGCCCGGGCTTCGAGGGAACGACGACCTATGAGTTGGCCCGTGACGGAGAGCGGGCCGTGTTCGTCGTACGGCGATCGTACGCCCTGACACAGCGCGAGATCCCCACGCCCGACTACGCCGAACTGCGCCGGGTCCTGACCGAATTCATGGCCGAGGAATCGCGGGCCGTCAGTCTGGCGCCGCCGGGTTGAGGCCGGCGGCCGGTGAGACCGCTTCCGCGGCCCGGAGCAATTTCGCCGCCTGCCGGATCGTCGCGGTGCGGGTCCGCACCGCGGCCTGCATAGCGCCCGCCTGGGTGCGGGCGCGCGTCGCGTCGCCGGCCAGCACCGCCTCACGGATCCCGGGAAGGGTCTCGGCGGCGTAGGTCGGGAGCGGCGCGTACATCAGGTGGCGATACCAGGGACGGCCGGGGATCCCTTCCGGCCGCAGCAGATCGCGCTCGGCCTTCATCAACAGGGTGTTGACTCCCGACAGGATCGCATCCGGCAGCCGCGGATCGGCCAGTGCCTTTTGGATCGCGGCGTCGAGGGAGCCGGCGGCCGCCACCCATTCGGCCGCGACGGCGCGCAGCGGCCCCAGGTCCGGAAGCGCTTTCGATCCGCTGCCGAGTTTCCCCAGATCGTCGAGATAGTCGACCAGGTCCGCCGGATAGGGCGACTCCTCGAACGGCAGCAGGTCGGCGTTGGCCATCCGCCAGGCCATCGTCCCCCAGACGCCGACCATGGTCGCGTGGTAGGCGAACCCCGGGTCCCCGAAACGACGCATCCAGTGGTGCGAGTCGTACACCGAGTGATAGACCCCGTACGGGCCATCGAACGAGGCGTCGATCGACGGCATGCCGAGGTGATTGAAGAACACCGTGTAGTCGGATCCGCTGCCGAGAAGATCGAAGCGCACGTCCTGCCGATTGGCCCGGTCCGCCTCGTTGCCGTACAGCGACCGGAAGGCGCCGCCATCGCCGGCGGCCGCCAGACGCGCCAGCAGGCTGCGCCCGGTCTTCGGATCGGGGACATCGCGCAGGACCTCGGTGATGAACCGCCGCAGAGTCGGCACCGCACTCGCCTGGAAGTCCGGCCCGTTGGCGGCCGCATCGACGTTCAGGCAGGCGACCCCGTTCGCCCCCAAGTCGTCGCGCCGCTCCTCGCCCCACTCGGTCGAACCGGTCAGGGTCCACTCTTCCGCGTCCCACGAACCGAAGACGATCGTCCGGCGTGGCCGGAAGCCGCGACGCGCCAGCTCGCCGGCGACGCGCGCCAGCTCCAGCATCGCCGCCGTCCCGCTCGACGGATCGGATCCGCCGTAGAACCAGGCGTCGTGATGGTTCCCCAGGATGACCTGCCGGGCCGGTTCGTCCTTTCCGCGCAGGACACCAATGACATTGGTGATCGTGCGCGGGCCGAACTCCGAGGCGATCGCGAGCCGCAGCCGCGCCGGCCCGGGGCCGAGGTTGTAGGGGACCGCCAGGCCACCCTGCCACTCCTTCGGCGCCCGTGGTCCGCCCAGGTGTTTCAGGATCGCCGCCGCGTCGCGCCCGGAGATCGGGATCGAGGGCAACCGCGGCAGGCTTTCGGCCGCCGCCGGATCGATCCGGCGCGCGCCGGGCAGCGACGCCCACCCGGGGGTGAGCGGATCCCCCGGCACGAAGAAATCGAGCGCCGTCGATCCGCGCTGGATATGGCTGTCCGGACCCCATGGGCCATCGGGATAGACGGGGCCACGCGCCGACCCGTCCTCGGCCGGGTCGCTGATCAGGATCAACCCGGCGGCGCCGCGCTGCCGCGCCTCCAGCACCTTCCCGCCGCGATACCCCTTGAAGTTGCGGGCCAGGACGAGGCGGTCCTTGACGTCGATCCCGAGTGCTTCGAGCGCCTAGAAGTCCTCCGGCCGGGCATGGTTCGCGTAGACCACTTCGCGGGTGAGGTCGCAGGATGGAGAGTAGGCATGCCAGTTGAGCGCCGCCCGCGGGTCGCCCGACTGGGGATCCCCGGCGACCGCCTCCTCCGGTGTCGCCAACCGGATCGTTTCGGGGGCGACCATCTCCAGCCGCGCCTCCTTCACGAACCCCATGTAGACGGAGTAGGCCTTCGTCGCCGTCTCCAGGCCCGCCTCCTTGAAGCGCGCCTCGATGTAACGCTGAACGTCGGCGTTGCCGGGTGTTCCGGAGACGTGCGGTCCGGCGGTCAGGGCCCGGTGATACGCCTCGATCGGCGACGGGTCGGCAAGCTTGCGAAGGATCGCCTCGATGTCGCGTTGACGCTCCAGCCCATCCCGCTGGAAGCCGAGAATGGCGGGTCCGGGCTCCCGGCCCGCCGCCAGCGCGGCGCCGCCGGGCTGATCCGGAGCGCCGCTGCCATGCGCCCGGCCACCGGCCAGCCAGACCGTCGTCAGGCCGGCAGTGGCGAGGCCGACCGCCACCGTGCGTGCCACTCTCACCGGCGCGCTCTCCAGTAGAAGTAAGCCGGCAGACCGAGGGCGAGGATGAGGATTCCCCAGCTCGATTCGATCGGCTGGGCGACGATCGTGCTCACCAGCACGACCAGACAGAGCGCGACATAGACGATGGGCGTCGCCGGGTAGCCCCAGGTGCGATACGGCCGCGGCCACTCCGGGTGCCGCGTCCTCAGAATGATCACCGAGGCGCCGGCCAGCGCGTAGAACAGCACCGCCGCGAACACCACGAAGGTGATCAGCTGGTTGTAGGTCCCCGACAGGCAGAGGGCGCTCGACCAGATGCATTGCCACAGGATCGCCGCCGCGGGAGTGTGGTAACGCGGGTGGACGGTGCCGATGCTCTTGAAGAACAGCCCGTCCTGCGCCATGGCGTAAAAAACCCGCGGCCCCGAGATCACCGTCGCCGAGATGCAGCCGAACACCGAGATCAGGACCGCCAGCGACATCAGGGTCTGTCCGATCGGGCCGAACAACCGCAGCGCCGCGGCTTCGCCGATGCGCGGCGTCCCCGGCATCTCGCCGATCGGCATGGCATAAAGATAGAGGAGGTTCATGCCGACGTAGATCAGGGTGATGACGGTCATTCCGATCACGAGGGACCGCGGGATGTTGCGCTGCGGGTCTTTGATCTCGCCCGCCGTGAAGGTGATGTTGTTCCACCCTTCGTAGGCCCACAGCATCGCGATCATGGCAAGGACGAGACCGCCCCACGGGAAGCCGCCGGCGCCAGCCCCGCCGGTTACGGCCGCCCCCGCGGCGGCCCCTGCCGCGGGGGTTCCGAAGAACGGCACGAAGTGGGAGAAGCTGCCGTTGCCGAGGATCACGCCGAGCACCATGAAGCCGGCGAAGGAGACGATCTTGACGACGGTGACGATCCCCTGGAAGACGCTCCCTTCCTTGACCCCGAAGTAGTTGACGATCGACAGCAGGATGATGACCGCGGCGGCGACCACCTGGCCGGCGGAGATCGCCAGCGGCCACCACGGCAGCGGGAGCGTCAGGATCACCCGATCGGTCCCAAGTGCGGGGACGAAGAAGCCGAAGTACTCGGCGAAGCCGACCGCGAGCGCCGCGAGTGAGCCGGTGTTGATCACCGCGAACAGCGTCCAGCCGTAGAGGAAGCCGGCCAGACTGCCGTACGCCTCCCGGATGAAGACGTATTGCCCGCCCGCCTTGGGCAGCGTGGCGCCGAGCTCGGCGAACACCAGGGCGCCGGCGAACGACAACAGGCCGCCGACGATCCAGCCCAGCAGCAGCAGGCCGGGCGACGGCAGTAGATCGGCGACCCCGCCCGCCCCGCCGCTGACGATGAACACCGCCGATCCGAGGACGAACCCGATCACCAGCAGGGTGGAGTCCCACAGCCCGAGGACGCGCACCAGGCCGGGTGCGGGGGACCCGCCGGGGACGGCCGGATCGACTGCCGATTGCGGCGACGTCACAGGGTTCATATCTGGCCTGCCCTCGGGCTATCGGCGGAACGGCACGGAGAATCCCGCCGGCCGGGGGATTATAGACGAGCGATCGGGGGCGCGGTCCGCCGGATCCGGCGACCGCGAATCACGGACAGTGGGTGCCGTAGACCCGGACGGCGCCGCTGCTGTCGACGCCGAGAAGCCCCTCGGCGCCGCCACTCACACCGGTCACCAGGTAGGTGAACGCGGTGCCGGCGGGCGGGACCTCGACGTCGGTGAATGCCGGCGTCGGCAGCCCTGACTGGAAGCAGGTCCCGTATTGACCAGGGCCGAGACCGGGGACGGTCCCCCGGTAGACGTTCCAGGAATCGATGAACGGGCTGTCGCTGGCCGCGAAACCGCCCGGGCCGGTCGCCTCGAGATCGGGACGCATGCCGACACCGAGCGTCACGGCCCCGGAAGCGCGCAGTTTCCCGTTCCCAAAGCGGTTGTTCGGGACGGCCCCCGTGAATGTGTCGACAACCGCCGACCCCGCGATCGCCGCCTTCACCTCCGGCCCCTGCAGATCGGGGTTGAGGGCCAGCACCAGCGCCGCCACACCCGCCACGTGCGGTGTCGCCATGCTGGTGCCGCTGATGTTGCCGTGCACGCCGTCACGTTCGCGGCAGGCGAGCGATGGGCAGCTCACTGTTTCGATCAGCCCGGCGAGCGACGACCCGAGGTACTGCCCCGGCGCGGCGACATCGGGCTTCACCCGGCCGTCGCGCGTCGGCCCGATCGAGGAGAAGGACGCCAGGAGGCCCGTACCGCCGGTGATACCGCACTGATTGGTGGTCGTTCCGCCGGCATTCACCCACGAACACTTGCTCACGTAGGCGCCGGCCGTCAACGCATGCCGCGCCGTGCCGGGGACACCGGTGGTCTTCTGGAGCGTCGAATTCGAGAGGGTCACGAATGGCAGGGTTCCCAGGTCCGCCTCGTTCCACAGGTCGAATTTCCCGGGGGGATTTCCGACGCTGTTCACCCGCAGCCGGATCGTCCAGGTCCCGGTGCGCGGCGCCGTCCCGAGGCAATCGGCCGAGTCCGAGATCTGGATGAAGACCTGGTTGTCTTTATTGACCGGATCGTTGACATTGCTGGCAAGGATCTCCACCGCGCCCTCCAGCACCGCGCCGGACTGGGCGCAGACGATCCCGGTGTCCACGCCCGGAGCGGCAGAGATCACCGCGCCGCCCGGCGACACCATCTCGACTGTGACGCGGTCAGCGCCCGAGTACCAGAGATCGATCCAGATGAAATCGTTCTCGGGGCCGGCCTTCGGCTGATAGTTGATCCCGAAACTGTTGCTCAGGACCGCACCCGCCGACAGCGTCCCCTCCCAGTGCATCCGCCGGGCCCCGGAATTCCCCGCAGCGATTGCCATCTGCGCGCCACGCCGGCCCGGACCGACGGCCGCGTCGATCGTCCGTTCATCCGGGTCGCTGGCGTCGTGGGCCCCGAGGTCGGTTCCCAGGCTCATGTTCCCCACCCAAGGCCGCCCGAGAGCCGCCGCGGTCTCGTCGGTGAACTGCACCGCCGCGGTCAGATCGCAATCGGCGCAGAAGGCGCCGTTGCCGTCGAACACCCGGACCACCAGGATGTCGGCCTCCGGCGCGACGCCCGCGAAAGTCCCCGCCGCCACGCCATTGCCGGTCTCCAGACCATTGCCCGCGGCGCTGCCGGCGACGTGCGAACCGTGCCCGTGCCCGTCGCCGGTCAGAAGTGCAGGCCCCCCGTCCAGGGCCGCGTCGATGTTGGCCTTCGAGTAGTACGCGCCGAAGGAGAACCCGGCCGGCGGCGGGTGCAGCGGATCGCTCAGGGTCTGGTCCCAGATCCCGATCACACGCGTCGTCCCGTCGGCATTCCGGAAATCGCGATCGGTCCACTGGATGCCGGTGTCCATGATCGACACGATCACCCCGGCGCCGCGCGACCCGAAGGTCGATTGCGCCTGGTCCGACGCGACATTCAGCGACCCGGTGCTGACCTCATTGGTCAGCGAGTAGCCGTGCGCCGCCTTCATCCAGTCGATGTCGGGGAGGGCCGCCAGCTCCGCCAGCGCCCCGGCAGGAACGCGCAGCGCGGCGATCGTCCCGACATGGGCCCGCAGCTCGACCTTGAGATCCGCGAGCCGCGACCGCACCTCGGCCCAGTCGGGATCGGTCCGGCCGGCCGGCGGGATGAACCCGGCCTTGACGTACAGGGCCGGCGCCTCGGCCCGGGCCGGATCCCGGAACGGCGATCCAGCGGGAGGGGCCGCCCGCCGAATAAAGGGCGGGAGGGTTTTCACGATCTCGGGGGATGCCGGGAGGATCGCCTCGGACGAAGCACCGCGCCACCGACTGGTCCCGACGGCCACACGCCGGAGGAACGGGTCGAGCTTGCGCTCCCATCCCGGCGCCTCACCGGCGGGCGCGGAACCGGCGATCGCAACCGATCCGGCGGGCACCGCGCACGCTGCGGCGATGACGGCACACAGGACGGCACGGCCCCGGCACGCGGGCGCTGGTGGCCTAGGAGCCTGTCCGGAGACGGCCTGGACCTCGGGTCGGTGCCGGGCGGACGCCATGGAGCGGTAATAGTACGGCGAGGGAGGCAACCCGGCAATCATCCGTTCAGAAGATAAACCGTCCTCCGACGGCGTAGGCCACCACCGGGCTGGTCGTATCCCCGGTGACGTAGTGGAATGTCACCTCGCCCCGGAGCATGAATTGCCGGAGGAGCTGAACGTCAAGACCAGCCCCCCAGAGGACACCGATCTCGACCCCGCCGCTGCTTCCCGCGTTATCGGTTCGGTGGACATTGTAAAGACCGGCACCCGCCCGCGCGAACGGATGGAGCATGGCGAAGCGCGGCGACCACTGGAGACTGCCCGATGCCACCCACCCGTCGACTTCGACCGGGCCGGCCCCGGGGGGCGAGGAGTTCGCCGGCACTTCGAGCGCGTAGAGGCCGAGACCGCCACGCAGTGCGATGGTGCTGGTCCTGTTGAACTCGAGACCGATCTCGTACCCGTGGTCGCTCTGGAAATCGCCTTTGGGAGAATCGACGTACCCGAAGCTCGTCGTGATCGACTTGTCACCCGGTTCGAGCGCCGCGCCGGCTCCCCGGGGGAAGCAGGCCAGGAGGAACACGATCCACGCCACCCGTCCGGGGGTCAGCCGCATCGCACCTCCATCGCCGCCGGGACCAACCGGTGATGGCTGGAAAAACTTCCGGGGTCCCGGACGACAGCGCGCGATGCTAGCACAGGATCGATCGACGCCATATACGTTTCATCAGTCACACGAACGCGCCTGCCATCAGACGGCATAGTCAGACCGCTGTTTTCTTGTTGACTGCCACTCAATCCATTACCTGAATGTCTCTCTGGATAAGGCTTTCGGAGCATCGATGCGATATACCATGCGCCGATTGGACAGTTCAGAGAATTCCACATGATGTTGAGTCCGGCGACGATCCGGATCCCCACATCTTGTCGCTGGGTCGACACCGGGCTATCTGATTCTCACCATTCGGTTTTTGGAACTTTTGGTCTTGACAACCAGGGTGGCTCTATCTATATTCCCGCGGTGGTCCAAAGTGGACTAAAGTGGTCCGTCCACGAACGGACCTGCCCTTTACGACTTAAAAACTGACGCGCGGTTTCCCGGCGGACCGACCGCCCCATCGGCGGGTCCGCCCCTCGAGGGGTTCGACGGCATGCTCAGGGGGAACTCACCCGCCAAGATCGACGACAAAGGGCGCATCAAGATCCCCACTCAATTCCGCCGGTACATCGAGGAGCAGTTCGGACGCGACTGCTTCGTGACCTCGACCACCGGTGAATCGGTGCGCGTCTACCCGATGCCGGTCTGGATCGGCGTCGAGAAGAAAATCGCCGGACTGCCGACGATGCATCCGACCGTCACACGCTTCATGAACCTGGTCAACTACTACGGCCAGACCGCGGCCTTCGACGACCAGGGGCGGATCCTGATCCATCCGCTCCTGCGCGACAAGGCGGTGATCGCCGGTGAGGTGGCGGTTCTGGGAAAACAGAACTGCCTCGACATCTGGAACTTGGAGAAGTTCGCCACGCAGCTGCAGTCGAACCCGCTGACCGAGGAGGACCACCAGATCCTCGCGTCGCTTGGGCTCTAGGAGCCTGTCAGATGGCAAGCAGGCTATGCCGGAGACGATCCATCGACCAGTGCTCTTGCAGGAGGTCATCCAGGCGATCGGGTGCGCGCCCGGCGGCGTCTGGGTGGACGGCACTCTCGGGGGCGGTGGCCACGCCGCGGCGATCCTCGAGGCGACCGCCCCGGATGGCCGGTTGTTCGGCGTCGATCGCGACGCCGCGGCGCTTTAGTTCACGCGGCGTCGCGTGCAGCCGTTCGGCGACCGCGTCGTGCTGCAGCACGCCGACTTCCGCGAACTCCCCGTCCTGCTCGACCGCGCCGGCCTGGGTCCGGTGGACGGGGCGGTTCTCGACCTCGGTGTCTCGTCGATGCAGATCGACGACCCCGGGCGCGGCTTTTCGTTTCTCAAGGACGGGCCTCTCGACATGAGGATGGACCCCACCGGGACGGGGGGCACCGCCGCCGATCTGGTGAACACGCTCTCCGAACGCAACCTCGCCCGATTGTTGCGCCGGTTCGGCGAGGAGCCGGCGGCCGGCGCCATCGCCCACGCCATCGTTCGCGAGCGGTCGCGCGCGCCGATCACTTCGACCACGCGGCTCGCCGCCATCGTGACCGATGCGGCGCCACGCGGCCCGCAGCCCCGCCTGCACCAGGCGACCCGCACCTTCCAGGCGATCCGGATCGCGGTCAACGCGGAACTGGAAGGGCTCGACACGGCGATCGAGGCCCTGGTCCGACGGCTGCGGCCCGGCGGTCGTCTGGCGATCATCTCTTTTCACTCGCTGGAGGATCGGATCGCCAAGCAGACCTTCCGGGCGATCGAGCGGCACTGCGTGTGTCCGCCACGCCTGCCGATCTGCGCCTGCGGCCGTCCCGGGTTCGCGCGCGTCCTGACACGCCGGCCGATCCGCCCGGGCGCCCCGGAGATCCAGGACAACCCGCGCAGCCGAAGCGCCCGGCTGCGCGTGGTCGAGAGGCTTTCGCGATGACCCTGCGAACCGATCGGCATCGGCTGCGGATCAATGCCCGCCTAGTGCGCGAGCGCGATCGGGCCCGGGCGCGGGAGCTCCGGCGGTTCCTGATGTACGGCGCCCTCGTCGTGGTTCCCCTGCTGGCGTACGTCGGGCAGCGCGTCGATTTCATCCGCCTGTCCTACAAGGCCGAGAAATTCAAGCAGGAGAAACAGCAGCTCCTCGAAGCGCACAAGCAGTTGATCGTCGAGCGCTCCTACCTGCTGGCTCCCGATCGGATCGAGCGTCTCGCGCGGCAGCAGCTCGGCCTCGTCGATCCGGCCCCGGAGGATGTGCGTCCCGTGATGCTGCGGGACGGCCGCGTCAACCTCGAGGACCGGCGCGCCGAGGGAACGGGCGGGGGCGTCGGCCTTTCTTCGGCGCGGGCCGCCCTCGCGGCCCTTGCCGGCGGTCTGCCGCGCCCGGACGGAGACCGCCAATGACCCGCGCCTTCGCCGCCCGCGTCCAGGGTCTGCGCGCGGCGCGCACCCGGCGGCCGCGCTGGTCGTCGCGCGGCGGCGCACACCAGGGGTCCACGGGCGGCGGGCCCGGCGTCCGGCGTTTTGCGAACACCCGGCGGGCCCGGCTCATCCTGCTGTCCCTGGGGATCGCCACCGGGCTGCTGGCGCTGACGGCGCGCTGCGCGTACCTCCAGGTGGTCCGGGCCCCGGACATGCTGGAGCAGGCGCGCGCCCAGCAGGAACGGACCATCACGCTCGATCCGCCGCGTGGCGCGATCGTGGACCGGCACGGCAAGGAGCTCGCCGTCAGCCTCGATGTCGACTCGGTCTTCGCCGAACCGGGCCGGATCGCCGACCCGGGGGCGGCCGCGCGCCGCCTTGCCCCGATCCTCGATCTCAAGGTGGCGGAACTGCGGACCCGGCTCGACTCCGACCGTCAATTCGTCTGGATCAAGCGCAAGATCATGCCCGACCTGAAGCGGCGCGTCGAGGCCCTGGAGATCAAGGGAATCGGCTTCATGCGCGAGAGCCGGAGGTTCTACCCGAAGGCGACGCTGGCGGCGCACGTGCTGGGGGCCTGCGGCGTGGACAGCCAGGGGCTGGCCGGTCTCGAGTTCGCATATGACAAGGTGGTCCAGGGGACCCCGGGCCAGATCCTCGCCCTGCGCGATGGGCGCGGCGGGCTGGTGCTGGATCGCCAGCGGCGCGACGCGAAGCCCGGCGCCGGCCTGGTGCTGACGATCGACGAGGTGGTCCAGCATCTCGTCGAGCGCGAGCTGGAAGTTGCGCGGCGGGCCACCTCCGCGACGGGCGCCAGCGCGGTCGTGATCGACCCCCAGACGGGGGAAGTGCTGGCGCTCGCCAGTCTCCCGGCCTTCGACCCGAACCGCTACGGATCGGCGTCCGAGAGCGCCCGGCGCAACCGCGCCCTCACCGATTTCTACGAACCGGGGTCGACCTTCAAGATGGTCACCGCGGCCGCGGCCCTCGACCGCGGCCGTGTCCATCCCAACGAAGTGATCTGGTGCGAGAACGGATCGATCGTGGTGGCGAAGCACCGCTTCGACGAGGACCGGCTGCCGTTCGGCAACCTCACGTTCACCGAGGTCCTGGCGAAGTCGAGCAACGTCGGCACCATCAAGGTGGCCCGCCGGCTGAAACCGTCCGAGTTCATCGACACGATTCGTGCCTTCGGGTTCGGACGGCGGAGCGGCATCGATCTCCCCGGCGAAAGCCCCGGCATCCTGCGCGACCTCGAAGACTGGTCCGGATTATCGCAGGCGTCGATCTCGCTGGGGCAGGAGATCGGGGTGACCACCGTGCAACTCGCCTCCATGACGGCGGCGATCGCCAACGACGGCCGGTGGATGCCGCCGCACGTGGTGCGGACGACGCTCGAACCCGACGGCCGTGCGGCCGCCATGCCCGACGCGCCCCAGGGGCACCAGGTGATCACCGAAAGGACTGCGCGGACACTCCGGCGGATGCTCCAGGAGGTCACCATCGAGGGGACCGGCCGCGCCGCCGCCATTCCCGGTTACAGCGTCGGCGGCAAGACCGGGACTGCCCAGAAGGTTGACGCCACCGGCCACTACGCCCGTGGCAAATACGTCTCCTGGTTTGCCGGCTTCGTCCCCGCCAGCCGACCGGCGCTGGCGATCGTCGTGATGGTGGACGAACCGCAGGGCGCCAAGTTCCACGGCGGCGACGTGTCGGCGCCGGTGTTCGCGCGCATCGCCGAGCCGGTGTTGAAGTATCTCGGCGTGCCTCCCGACGGCAACGGACCGCTGGTTTTCGACCGGACGGTGGCGGCACGCGGGCGCCTGGAGGACGAGGCCCTCACGGCGCCGCCCGCCGCGCGGCCGGCCCAGCGCGCCCACGCGGCTGCTCCCGGGGGCCAAGCGCGGCCGGCGGTGCAGCGTGGCCGGACACTCGCCGCCATGGCAACGGCCCTGCCGATCTCGGCCCGCCCGCGCGAGCCGCGCGTCATGCCGGAGGTGCTGGGACTCGGCATGCGGCGCGCCAGCGAAGCGCTGACGGCCGCCGGGCTGGTGTGCCGGCACGATCGCGGCGGCCCGGTCGCGACGCGGCAGGTGCCGGCAGCCGGGACTCCAATCCAGCCGGGCGTCCTCTGCACGATCACGTACTGAACGGAGCGACCATGCAGCTCACGAAAGTCCTGGATTCGGTGCCGGTGGTCCGGTGGGAGGGGGACCACGCCCTCCCCGTCCGCGGTCTGGCTTACGACTCCCGTCAGATCGAACCGGGGTTCCTGTTCGTCGCGGTCCGCGGTGAACGACTGGATGGCAACGACTTCGTGGACCAGGCGTTCGACCGCGGCGCCACCGCGGTCCTGTCGGCACGGCCGGCACCGGCCCGGCCGCGCGGCGCCTGGGTGCAGGTGGCGGACGACCGCCTGGCGCTGGCGATCGCGGCGCGCAACTACTACGACCACCCGGACGAACGGATGACCATGGTCGGCATCACCGGCACCAACGGCAAGACGACGGTCGCCTTCCTGGTGGAGGCGATCCTGCGCCAGGCCGGTCTGCGCCCGGCCCTCCTCGGGACGGTCCTGTATCGGTTCGAGCGCGACGAGACGAAGGCCTCGCGGACCACCCCCGAGTCGCTCGATCTCTACCGGCTGATCGACCGCTACGCCACGGCGGGGGCGCGATCCTGCGCCATGGAGGTCTCCTCGCATGCGCTCGCCCTGCAGCGGGTCGCCGGGATCACCTGGCGCGCCGCGGTGTTCACCAACCTGACGCAGGACCACCTCGATTTTCATCACACGATGGAGGACTACTTCCAGGCCAAGCTGCTGCTGTTCCGCGGCCTGCCCGAATCGTCCGTGGCGATCGTCAACGCCGACGACCCGCGCGCCGGCGCGGTGCGGGCCGCGACCCGGGCCCGGGTGGTGACCTTCGGCGAGGATCCGTCGGCCGACGTGCGGATCGCCGAGGTGCGGGCGACCTCGCGCGGCACCGAGGTGGGACTGCGGATCGCGACGACGCCGGACGGCGGTGGGGCGCCCGCCGGCCTGCTGCTGCGCATCCGATCGCCGCTCCTCGGGCGGCCGAACGCCTCGAACCTGGCGGCGGCCGCCGCGGTCGGTCTGGCCACCGGCGTCGGCGCCGATGTGATCGCCCGCGGTCTGGAGACGGTGACCGGGATCAACGGACGCTTCGAGCGGATCGAGACCGGCCAGCCGTACGACGTCCTGGTGGACTACGCGCATACCGATGACGCGCTCCGCAACCTGCTGCGCGCGGTGCGCGAGCTGGGGCCGCGCCGCATCGTGACGGTCTTCGGCTGTGGCGGCGACCGCGATCGGACCAAGCGCCCGCTCATGGGGTTCGCCGCGGCGGCCCACAGCGACCTGGTGGTCGTGACCTCGGACAACCCGCGCACCGAAGACCCGGACCGGATCATCGCCGACATCCTGCCGGGTGTGCGGCGCGCCCATTCCCGGATGGACGCGACCGGAGCGGGCGAGGCGCAGTCGGAAGCGATCGATCCGGACCGCTGCCTGGTGATCCCCGATCGGCGGGAGGCGATCCGCCGGGCTCTTGCCCTCGCCGCCGCCGGCGACTGCGTGGTGATCGCCGGGAAGGGGCACGAGACCTACCAGATCCTCGGCGATCGGACCGTGCCGTTCGACGACCGCGAGGTGGTGCGCGAAGTGCTGCGCGACCGCGGCGCGAACGGCGGCGGGGTCGCCGGAACCGGACTGCCGGAAGGGGGGCCGCGCGGCGGTCTGCAGGCCCGCGGTCTCGCGGGCGGCCACTTCGGCGGCAGGCTGCCGGCGGGAGACACGCCGGAAGGCCGTCACCTGGCTGCCGGCGGACCGTTGGCGGGTGACCGGGACGGACGCGGGCGGGCGGCCCGGTAGCCGGGACCGGGGATGGCCCGCCTGACACTTGATGAGATCGCGCGCGTGACGCGCGGCACGCTGGAGTTCGGCGCCACTCAACCGGCGCAGGGAGCGCAACACGTGGTGCAGGGGTACGGCATCGATTCGCGGTCGGTGGTGCCGGGCGATTTGTTCATCGCCATCGTCGGCCCGCGGCACGACGCGCACGGGTTTGTCGAGGAGGCGATGCGGCGGGGTTCGACGGCGGCCGTGGTGTCGAAGGGGACGCGTGCCACCTATCCCTCGGCCCCGGCTCTGGTGCGCGTGGAGGACACCACACGCGCCCTGCAGGACCTGGGGGCGCACGTCCGCCGGCGCCGCCCCCTGAGGGTGATCGGCATCACCGGCAGCGCCGGGAAAACGACCGCCAAGGAGATGACCGCCGCCGTCCTGTCGCAGGCCGGCCCGACGTTCAAGTCCGAGGGGAACCTGAACAACACCTACGGGCTGCCGCTGATGCTGCTGCGCCTGCCGGACGATCGCACCACAGCGGTGCTGGAGATGGGGATGTCGTACCACGGTGAGATCGCCCGGTTGGTGGAGATCGCCGACCCGGATGTCGGCGTCATCCTGAACGTGCTGCGGGTCCACCTGGAGCATTTCGGCAGCCTCGAAGAGATCGCCCGTGCCAAGGGGGAACTGTTCGCCGGGATGCGGCGGGACACCACCGCCGTGTACAACACCGACGACCCGCCGACGGCACGGTTGGGCCGCGTTTTCCCGGGACGCCGGATCGCCTACGGGATCG
Source organism: Acidobacteriota bacterium (assembly GCA_031394595.1). Taxonomy (GTDB): domain Bacteria; phylum Acidobacteriota; class Polarisedimenticolia; order Gp22-AA2; family Gp22-AA2; genus JANNTZ01. Next base: position 16,886 of record JANNTZ010000005.1, on the reverse strand, counting down.
ACACCGCGGCGGCCGATGTCACGGCGGCCGACATCGTGACCGAGGACCTCGAAACCACCCGTTTCGTCCTGGCCCACGGCGCCGCGCGTCTGCCGGTGCGGCTGGCCCTCCCCGGCCGTCACAACATCTACAACGCCCTGGCCGCGGCCGCCGTCGGTTTCGCGTTCGGGCTTGATGGCGAGGCGGTCCGCCGCGGCCTCGAAACGGTCCGGGCGGCGGCGATGCGCGGCGTGGTCCACCGCCTGCGGGACGGGATCGTGGTCCTCGACGATTCCTACAACAGCAATCCGGTGGCCATGGAGCGGGCGATCGAGACGCTGCGCGGGGCGGCCGCCCACGGCCGCCGGATCCTGATATCGGGTGACATGCTGGAGCTGGGCCCGTACGGGACGACCGCCCACACGCGGCTCGGCGGACAGGCGGCCGCCGCCGGGATCGACCTGTTCGTCGCCGTCGGCCCGCTTTCCCGGCGCGCCTTCGACGCGGCGCGCGCCGCCGGCTGCGAGTCCCGGCACTTCGACGATTCGGAGCAGGCCGCCACCTGGGTTGCCGCCGAGATCCGACCCGGCGACCTCATCCTGGTCAAGGGATCGCGCGGTGCCCGGATGGAGCGCGTGGTGCAGGCGATCCTGGCGACGCTCGGGACGGATGACGCGGGAGGGGGACGCTGATGCTCTACCACCTCTTCTTCCCGCTGCACGAGACGCTGAAAGTCATGAACGTGTTCCGCTACATCACCTTCCGCACCGCGATGGCGGTGCTGACGGCGCTGTTGATCAGTCTTGCCCTCGGACCTCGTCTGATCCGGAAGCTCCAGGAGTTCCAGATCGGACAACACATCAGACCCGAGGGACCTCTGTCCCACCAAATAAAGAAGGGCACACCCACCATGGGGGGGCTCCTCATCCTGATCGCTGTGGTGCTCCCCTCCCTCCTCTGGGCAGACCTCGCCAATCCTTTCGTGTGGATGGTTCTCGCATCCATGCTCCTCTACGGCGTCATCGGCTTTGCCGACGACTACCTCAAACTCACTCGACAGAGGTCTCTCGGGCTGACGGCCCGGCAGAAGCTCGCGGCCCAGTGGCTGGTCGCGCTCGGACTCGGACTGTTCCTTATGTGGCTCGTGCACCTGGGGCGTTACACGACGGAGTTCAGCCTGCCGTTCTTCAAGAACTGGACGCCCGATCTTGGCTGGCTCTACGTCCCGTTCGCCATGCTGGTGATCGTCGGCGCCGCCAACGCCGTGAACCTGACCGACGGTCTGGACGGCCTGGCGATCGGCACCTCGATGATCGCCTCCGCCACTTACGCCATCCTCGCCTATATCGCGGGGCACGCGAAGGTCGCCGGGTACCTCGACGTTCCCAACGTCCGCGGCAGTGGCGAGCTGGCGGTCATCTGTGGCGCGCTGGTCGGGGCGTCGCTGGGGTTCCTGTGGTTCAACTGCAACCCGGCCCAGGTGTTCATGGGGGACGTCGGTTCGATGGCCCTCGGCGGGGCGCTGGGGACGGTGGCGGTGGCGATCAAGCAGGAAGTGCTGCTGGTGTTCGTCGGCGGCCTGTTCGTGATCGAGGCCGGGTCGGTGATCCTGCAAGTCGGGTCGTTCCGGTTGCGCGGCCGGAGGATCTTCCGGATGGCGCCGATCCACCACCACTTCGAGCTGTCCGGCTGGCCCGAGCAGAGGGTCGTGATCCGCTTCTGGATTCTGGCGATCCTGTTCGCGCTCGTGGCGCTGTCGACCCTGAAGCTGCGGTAGGCGGGCCGCCCCGACGATGAACCGAAAACGGGAGAACGCATGATGACGGCGCCGCAGTCGACCCACCCACCCGATCTGGCGGGTTCGCGCGTCGTCGTGGTCGGGGCCGCCCGGAGCGGACTGGCACTGGCGCGGTTCCTGTTGGAACGGCGCGCGCGGGTCACCCTGTCCGATGCGAAGACCGCGGAAGCGCTCGGGCCGGAAGTGGCGGCGATCGGTGGAGCCGGGGTCCGGCTCGAGCTGGGGGGCCACGTGTCGGCCACCTTCGAGACCGCTGACCTGGTGGTCGTCAGCCCGGGCGTGCCACTGACCCTGGCGCCGATCGCAGCGGCCCGACGGCGCGGGGTACGCGTCCTCGCCGAGGTGGAGCTGGCTTCCTGGTTCCTGTGCGGCCGGCTGATCGGCATCACCGGCACCAACGGCAAGAGCACCACGACCGCCTTGACGGCGCACCTGCTGGGGCACGCCGGCCTCCGGGCGACCGCCTGCGGCAACATCGGCACGCCGCTGGTGGAGATGGTCGCCGGCGACACACCGGAACACCACTACGTCGTCGAGCTGTCGTCGTTCCAGCTCGAGGGGATCGAAACATTCCATCCCCGGGTGGCGGCGCTGCTCAACCTGACCCCGGATCACCAGGACCGCTATCCGGACATGCGGGCCTATTACGACGCCAAGATGCGGATCTTCATGAACCAGGGGCCGGCCGACGACGCCGTGGTGAACCACGACGATCCCGAGATCCGGGAGCGCGGTGGCCGGATCCGCGCCCGCCGCCACCCGTTCAGCCGTACGCAGGATCTGGCCGACGGGATGATCGTGCGCGGCGACGCGCTCGTGCAGCGCCGTGATGGGCGCGACACCGCCGTCGTGCCAATCGCCGCCAGCCCGCTGTTCGGGGCCCACAACCTGGAAAACGTCATGACCTCCCTCCTCCTCGCCAGCCTGTGCGGTGTTCCGCCGGCCCGCGCCGAGGCCGGGCTGCGCGCTTTCCAGGGCCTGCCCCATCGCCTGGAGCGGGTGCGCGATCTCGACGGGTCTGCCTGGTTCAACGACTCCAAGGCGACCAACGTCGGCGCCACGCTGATGTCGCTCCTGTCCTTCCCCGGCCGGGTCGTCCTGATCCTCGGCGGCAGGGACAAGGGCGGCGACTTCGCGTCGCTCGTGCCGACCCTGCGGGACCGGGTCCTGCATCTCGTCCTGATGGGCCAGGCCCGCGATGCGATCGAGGCGCAGATTGGCGCGGCGGTGCCGGCGACCCGCGTGGTCACGATGGCCGAGGCGATCGAGGCGGCGCGGGCTCACGTGCCGCGGGGCGGCGCGGTGCTCCTGGCGCCCGGCTGCGCTTCGTTCGACCAGTACCGGAACTTCGAGGAACGCGGCGACGATTTCCGCCGCCGCGTCCTGGCACTGCCGGAGGGGGCCTGAGTCATGGCCCGCAAGCTGGCGTTCGACCGCACCCTGTTCGCCACCGGCGTGGGGCTGACCCTGTTCGGCCTGGTCATGATCTACAGCGCCTCGGCGGTCATCGCGATGGAGCGTTACGGTCGGGCGCACCACTTCCTGATCAAGCAGGCGGTCGCCGCGCTTCTCGGCCTCGGGATCATGGTGGCCGTCATGCACGTGGACTACCGCCGCTGGCTGCAGCGGCCGTTCGTCTACCTGGCACTGGGGATCAGCACGGTGCTGCTGATCGCCGCCCTGATCGGCGATCGGACGCACCAGGTGCACCGCTGGATCGTCCTCGGGCCGATCCAGATCCAGCCGTCGGAGTTTGCCAAGCTGGCGGTGGTGCTGTTCCTCGCCTCGCTCATGGCCCGGAAGGACGAGAAGGTCAACGACGTGACCGGGACTCTGGTGCCGTGCGGTGTGATGGTCGGCCAGCTGGCGTTCCTGGTCTACCTGCAGCCCGACCTGGGGACCGCCGGCCTCTACGCCCTGGTCACCATCGTCCTGCTGTTCCTGGCGGGGCTGCGCTGGCGCTACCTCGGGGCCGGTGCCGCCGCCTCGGCCTTCGCCCTGGTCGTGCTGATCGCGCAGGCCCCGTACCGGTTGAAGCGGATCGAGGCGTTCCTGAACCCGGACGCCGATCCGCTCGGCGCCGGGTTCCAGGTCCGTCAGTCGCTCCTGGCGATTGCCAGCGGCGGGCTGCAGGGGACGAGCCTCGGGGCCAGCCGGCAGAAACTGTTCTTCCTGCCCGAACCGCACACCGATTTCATTTTCTCGGTGGTGGCAGAGGAGCTCGGGCTGCTGGGTGCCGTGGCGGTGATCGCCGCCTTCGGCGTGTTGTTCTGGCGCGGCATGACGGCGGCGTACGGCGCGCCGGACCGGGGCGGCTACTACCTCGGCACTGGCCTGACCTGCCTGATCGTGCTGCAGGCGATGATCAACATCGCCGTGACGCTCGGAATGGTGCCGACCAAGGGGGTCCCGCTGCCGTTCCTGAGCTACGGCGGTTCGAGCCTGGTGGTGAGTCTCTGTGCCCTGGGAGTGTTGCTGAATATCTCGCAGCACTCCACATAGGGAGGCGGGCGGCGTGGGCGCGGAGACGTTCGTCATCGCCGGCGGCGGGACCGGGGGGCACCTGTACCCCGGGATTGCCATCGCCGAGGAACTGCTGCGCCGCCGCCCGGGGGCGGCGATCGTATTCGCCGGCGCCGGACTGCCGCTCGAGAGGCAGATCCTCGATCGGCACGGGTTCGATCGCCTGGCGATCCGGAGCGGCGGGTGGGTCGGCAAGTCGTGGATCGGGCGGCTCTCGGGCGCGCTGCGGGCGGTGACCGGGGTCGTGCAGTCGATCGGCTGGCTGTGGAAGCGGCGGGCGCGGGCGGTGATCGGTGTCGGGGGATACGCCTCGGGGCCGATGATGATGGCGGCGGTGCTGTTGAGGATTCCGACGATGATCCAGGAGCAGAACTATCAGCCGGGGCTGACCAACCGGATGTTGGCGCCGTGGGTGCGGCGCATCGCCCTGCCGTTCGAGGAGACCCGCCACGCTTTCGGGGGCCGCGGCGAGGTCACCGGCAACCCGATCCGGGCGGAGTTCCGGAGCGCCCGGCGGAAGACCCGCAGCGAGACGTTCCAGGTGCTGATCTTCGGCGGCAGCCAGGGAGCCAGGCGGTTGAACACCGCGGTGGTGGACGCGCTCGATCACATGGCCAACGCCCGCCTCGGCCTGCGGATCACGCACGGGACCGGTCCCGCCGATCACGACCGGGTGGCGGCCGCCTTCGCGGATCGCGGGTTCGACGTCCAGGTGCTGCCGTACATCACCGAGATCCGGGAGGCCTACGAACGGGCCGACCTGGTGGTGGCCCGCGCCGGCGCCAGCAGCGTCTCGGAGATCGCCGCCTGCGGCAAGGCGTCGATTCTGGTGCCGCTGCCGAACGCGGCGCACGACCATCAGCGCTGGAACGCGCGCAAGCTCCAGGAGGCCGGCGCCGCCGTGGTGATCGAGGAGAAGGACCTGTCCGGCGAGCGGTTGGCACGGACCATCCTCGACCTGCGCAACGAACCGAACCGGGTGGCGGCCATGGAGAAATCGGCGCTCGCCCTCGCCCACCCGGAGGCGGCGGGGCGCATCGCCGATCTGATCGAGGAGATGATCGCGTGGTGATGCTGCGCAAGACGCGCCGGATCCATTTCGTCGGCATCGGCGGCATCGGCATGAGCGGCATCGCGGAGGTCCTGCTGAACCTCGGCTACACGATCACCGGGTCGGACCTGGAGGAGGCGTCGCCGGTGCTGCGATTGCGCGGCCTGGGCGCCACCGTGGCGAAGGGCCACGCGGCTCTCAATCTGGGCGACGCCGACGTGGTGGTGATCTCGTCCGCCGTGAAGCCGGACAACCCGGAGGTCGTCGAGGCCCGCCGGCGCCAGATCCCGGTCATTCCGCGCGCCGAGATGCTGGCCGAGCTGATGCGCCTCAAGTACGGCATCGCCATCGCCGGGTCGCACGGCAAGACGACCACGACCTCGATGGTGGCCCAGGTGCTGTCGGGCGCCGGACTTGACCCGACGATCATCGTCGGCGGCCGGCTCGGGGTGCTGGGCAGCGGCGCCAAGCTCGGCCGCGGCGACCTGCTGGTGGCGGAGGCGGACGAGAGCGACGGTTCGTTCCTGCGGCTGACGCCGACCATCGCGGTGGTCACCAACATCGACTCCGAGCACCTCGACCACTACGGCACCATCGACGCCCTGGAGAACGCTTTCGTGGACTTCCTCAACACCGTGCCGTTCTATGGCGTCGGCATCGTCTGCCTCGACGAGACCCGCATCCAGCAGATCCTCCCGCGGCTGACGCGGCGCGTCGTGACCTACGGTTTCTCGGCACAGGCCGACCTGTCGGCCGCCAAGGTCGATCTCAAGGAGTTCCACGCGGCGTTCGATGTCCACCTGCAGGGCAAGGCAATGGGCCGCGTCTCCTTGAACGTGCCCGGGCGGCACAGCGTCGCCAATGCCCTCGCGGCGATCGCCGTCGGTCTGGATCTCGAGGTCCCCTTCGCCACCATCGCCGCCGAGCTCGGACGGTTCCGCGGCGCCGACCGCCGCTTCCAGCTCAAGGGAGAGGCGGGCGGCATCATGGTGATCGACGACTACGGCCATCACCCGGTCGAGATCCTGGCGACCCTGGCGGCCGCCAAGAAGGGCTGGGGGCGGCGCACGGTGGTGGTGTTCCAGCCGCACCGCTACACGCGTCTCCAGGCGTTGATGGGCGAGTTCGCGCGCGCCTTTTACGATGCCGACGTCCTGGCGGTCACCGATGTCTACGCCGCGGGCGAGACACCGATCCCGGGCGTGACGGCCGATTCGGTGGCGCGGGCGATCGAGAACCACGGTCACAAGGACGTCACCCTGGTGAAGGACCTCAAGGATGTCCCCGCGTGGATCCGGCAGCGGGCCCGCGAAGGGGACATGGTGATCACGCTGGGTGCCGGCAGCGTCTACCGGGCCGGCGATGAGTACCTGAAGCTGATGAAGGGTTGATGGTGATCGCGGCAGCCGGTGTGCAGGAAGAGGTGGAGCGGATGGGCGACTGGGCAGAGACGGCGGAGGCGATCCTCGCGGAGGAGCGGGTCCCCGTCCGGCGCGACGTGCCGCTGTCCCGGCACACCTCGTTCGGTGTCGGCGGACCGGCGCGCCTGTTCCTGGAGCCGGAGGACGCCGAGCCGCTGGCGCGGACCCTTGCCCGGTTCACGACCGCCGGGGTGCCCTTCGACTACCTCGGCGCAGGGTCGAACCTGCTGGTCGCCGATTCCGGGCCGTCGTTCGTGGTGATCTCGACCGGGCGCCTCGGCGGTGAACCGGAGATCCACCAGGACACCGTGCGCGTGGGCGCCGGCTACTCCGTGCCGAAACTGGTGAAACGCGCCGCCGCCGCCGGGCTGGCGGGGATCGAGTTCGCCGAGGGGATCCCGGCCAGCGTCGGGGGAGCGATCAAGATGAACGCCGGCTGGCACGAGGGGATGTTCGGGAACGCCGTGGCCTCGTTCGTCGCGGTGGGGCGCGACGGGCGGGTCGAGGAGGTCCGGCCCGGTCCCGGGACCTTCGGCTATCGCCGGAGTCCCGGTCTCGGGGATCGCTGTGTCGTCGCCGCGACGCTGCGGCTGCAGCCCGATGACCGGGAGGCGATCGCGGCCCGGCTGCGCGATTACCGCGAGCACCGGACACGCACCCAGCCGACCGGAGTGAAGAACGCCGGCTGTGTTTTCAAGAACCCCCAGGGCGACCATGCCGGCCGCCTGATCGAGGCCTGCGGTCTGAAGGGGACCCGGATCGGGGCAGCGCAGGTGTCGGAGGTGCACGCGAACTTCATTCTCAACCGGGGCGGCGCCACTTGCCGCGACATCCGCGAACTCATCGACCAGGTGCGGGTGGCGGTGCTGAAGCAGACCGGGGTCACGCTCGACCAGGAGGTCATCCTGTGGACGTGAGACGGGTCACCACCGACGACGCGGAAGCGCTCCGCCAGATCCGCCGGCGGCTTGGCAACCAGATGACCCACCTCCGCCGCCGGCGGCGCCCGGGGATCTGGGTCGTCGGCGGCGCGCTGTGCTTCCTTGCCGGTCTGGCCGGCGCGGGCGTTTACGCCGTCCGCACGGTCCTGCTCCACTCGCCGCGTTTCGAACTGCGGCGCATCGAGATCGGGAAGACCGAACATGCCCCACAGGGCGATCTGCGCCGCGCCATGCACCGCTACGCGGGGCGCAATCTGTTCCGGCTTGACCTGGCCCGGATGGAGCGCGACCTGGAGGGGACCCGCTGGGTGAGACGCGCCGTCGTGAAGCGGGTCTTCCCCAATGGCGTCTTCTGCGCCGTCGAGGAGCGCACTCCCGCCGGGCTGGCGCTTCTCGGCGACCGCGTCTGGCTGGTGGACGGCGAGGGCGTGGGGATCAACCCCTACGCCGGCGGCGATCGGCTCTACTCGTATCCGATCCTGGTCAACGCGGAGGCCCGCGGCCGCGCTTCGGCGCGGGATCGGATCGCGCGCGGTGTGGCGCTGGTCGGCTGGCTGCAGGCGGAGCAGCCGACCCTGCTCGCGGACATCTCGGAGATCGACATCGGCCGTGACGATCGCTTCGACGTGCGGCTGGACGGCGGCGGACCGGTCGTGCGGCTGCACCCGCGCGATTACGGCACGAACCTCGAACGTTTCCTGGCGATGCGGGAGTACCTGGCGACCGGTTTCGGCGGCGGCGGTTACGTGGACCTCCGCTTCAATGATCGGATCGCCTTCCGCCCGCACGTCACCCGGGAGCAGTGACCATGGGCAGATCGAGTCACCACATCACGGCGCTCGACATCGGAACGACGAAGGTCAGCGCCCTGATCGTCGAACCTTCGGACAGCGGCACGCTCGACGTCGTCGGTGTCGGTCTGGCGCCGTCCCGGGGCATGCGGCGCGGTGTCGTCGTCAACCTCGATGCCTGCGTCGCCTCCATCAAGCAGGCAGTCGAGGAGGCGGAGCTGATGGCAGGCTGCGCCGTGGACCGCGCCTTCGTGGGCGTGGCCGGCGCCCACGTGCGCGGAATCAACAGCCGCGGCGTGGTGGCGATCGCCTCGCGCGACCACGAGGTCGGGCGCGACGACGTGCAGCGCGTGCTGGCGGCGGCCCGCGCCGTCAACATCCCGCCGGACCGCGAGATCATCCACGTGCTGGCGCAGGAGTTCGTGGTGGACGACCAGGACGGCATCCACGACCCGGTCGGCATGACCGGCGCCAAGCTGGAGGCCAACGTCCACATCGTCACCGCCTCGGTGACCGCGGCGCAGAACCTGATCAACAGCGTCAACCGCGCCGGTGTCGAGGTCGAAGAGGTCGTCCTCGAGCAACTGGCTGCCGCCGAGGCCGTCCTGACCGCCGACGAGAAGGAGATGGGCGTGGCGCTCGTGGACATCGGCGCCGGCACCACCGACCTGGTGATCTTCGAGCGCGGCGCCATCCGTCACATCGCCTCGCTGCCGACCGGTGGCGAGCACGTCACCAGCGATATCGCGATCGGGCTCCGCACGCCGATCCCGGAGGCGGAGCGCATCAAGAAGAAACACGGCTGCGCGCTGGCCTCGCTGGTCGGCGAGGAGGACACCGTCGAGGTCCCCAGCGTCGGCGGCAGGAAGCCGCGTGTCCTGTCGCGACAGATCCTCTGCGAGATCATCCAGCCTCGTGTCGAGGAGATCTTCGCGCTGGTGGCCGGGGAGTTCGTGCGCAGCGCCTTCGACCGATCGCTGCACGCCGGCGTCGTGCTCACCGGGGGCGGGTCGATGCTCGAAGGGATCCAGGAGATTGCCGAGGACGCCCTCGACCTCGCGGTGCGTCGCGGCGCGCCGGCGGGTCTCGGCGGCCTGTCGGAATCGATCGATTCACCGCAGTTCACCACCAGCGTGGGTCTGGCGCTCTACGGGGCCCGGCACCGGAACAACCCGTCGCGCCCCAGGATCGCGCCACACACGATCGCACGCATGGGTGACATGGTCCGGACGTGGTTCAGCGAACTCTTCTAGGAGGTCCGTGATGATCCTGATGGACGACAGGGAACTGAAAGGCGCTCCGCGCATCTCGTTCGACGAGAACAAGGCCATCGGCGCGCACATCAAGGTGATCGGCGTCGGCGGCGGCGGGTCGAATGCGGTCAACCGCATGATCTCGACAAACCTGCAGGGCGTCGATTTCATCGAGCCAACACCGACGGGCAGGCCCTGAAGAGCTCGCGGGCACCGCTGAAGCTGCAGATCGGCGCGAAACTGACGAAGGGGCTGGGCGCCGGCAGCAACCCCGATGTCGGCCGGCAGGCGGCGCTCGAGGACTCCGAGAAAATCCTCGAGGCGCTGCAGGGGGCCGACATGGTGTTCATCACCGCCGGCCTCGGCGGCGGCACCGGCACCGGCGCCGTGCCGATCATCGCCAGCCTCGCGTCGGAACTCGGCGCGCTGGTCGTCGCCGTCGTGACCAAGCCGTTCGGCTTCGAGGGAAAGAGGCGCCGCGAGCAGGCCGAACAAGGTCTCAAGGAACTGCACGCGAGCGTCGACACCGTCATCTGCATCCCGAACGAGAAACTCCTGAACTCGGTGGACAGGGCGATGCCGCTCGGCGCCGCGTTCCTGTTCGCCGACGACGTGCTGCGCCAGGCGGTGCAGGGGATCTCCGACCTGATCACCATCCCCGGGGAGATCAACCTCGACTTCGCCGACGTCCGGACGATCATGAGCGGCATGGGGATGGCGCTCATGGGGACCGGGATCGCGCAGGGCCCCAACCGCGCCGTGGATGCGGCGCAGCGGGCAATCTCTTCGCCCCTCCTCGAGGACGCCACCATCGACGGGGCGCGGGGGATCCTGATCAACATCACCGGCGGGACCGACATGACGCTGCACGAAGTGGCGGAGGCATCCAGCCTGGTGCAGCGATCGGCCGACCCCGAGGCCAACATCATCTTTGGCACGGTGATCGACAAGGCGATGACCGAGGAGGTCAAGATCACGGTGATCGCGACCGGCTTCAATCGCGAGGCGGCCCGGGCGGCCGACGACCGCGTCCCGGCGCGGACCGCCGGCCAGCGTTCCGCCCCGGGCGCCGATCCGACCCCGTTCCCGATGCGCACGTCGCGCGAACTGGACCAGCCGGCGTTCCTGCGGCGCCCCCTGGTCTCGCCATCCAGCGGGGCGAAGCAGGACGGCCCCGGCATTGGCTTCCCGTCCGGCACCGAGGATCTCGACGTGCCGGCCTTCCTGCGCAAACAGATGGACTAGAACCGGCCGGGCGGAGACCCGGAGGGGGCGGCGATGCCGCATCACTACAGAATTCTGGTTGCCGACGATCGCGAGGACAACCTCGGCCTGCTGCGCGAGTGGCTGACGTCGCAGGACTATTACGTCCGCTGCGCCCGTGACGGCCGCGAGGCGCTGGAAATCGCCCGGCAGGACCCGCCCGACCTGATCCTAGTGGACAAGATCATGCCGGTGGTGGACGGCCTGTCCGTCGTCCGCGAACTGAAGCGCGAGGACCGCTTCTCCACCGTCCCGATGATCGTCCTCACCGGGCAGGACGACCCGCGGCGGCGCGCCATCTTCGAGGAATCGCCCGCCGACGACCTGATCACCAAGCCGTTCTCGTTCGAGGAAGTGGACACGCGCGTCCGGACGATGCTCAAGAAGCGCGAGGTATTCCGGGCCCTGGAGCAGGCCAACAAAGAGCTGCGCCGGGCGAACGAGCGCATGGCGCATCTCGTGCAGTCCGACGAAAAGACCGGGCTGTGCAACTACCGTCACTTCATGGAGCGTCTGGAAGACGAGTTCAAACGCGCCCGCCGCTACGAAAACTTCCTGACCCTGGTGATGATCGACCTCGACCACTTCAAGGGGGTCAACGACCGGCATGGCCATGTCGCGGGAGACGAAGTGCTGCGGGAGTTCGGCCGGATCATGACGCGGTCCGCCCGCGAGACCGACTTGATCGCCCGGTACGGCGGCGAGGAGTTCACCATCCTCCTGCCCCAGACCGCCGCCGTGCACGGCCAGCGTCTCGCCGATCGGATCCGCTACGCCACCCAGGAAACCCTGTTCCACGCCCCCGAGGGACGCGCCGCCATCCGGATCACCGTCTCCGCCGGCGTCGCGACCTACCCGATCAACGACCGGATCCTCTCCGCCGAGGACCTGGTCCGCACCGCCGACGAAGCGCTCTACCGCGCCAAGGAATCGGGCCGCAACCGAACCGCCGTCGATAGTCGTTCAACGACGGCTGCCAAGGGCTGAACCCGGCCCCGCGATTGCCCCGGGGACCGCGTCCCGCGCGCCGACCACGAGCTGGACTTCGTGACGCGGACCGGCCGCACTGTGACGGCTATCGGCCCCTACGCCGACGCCGCCCGCGAGGCCGTGCAGTTCGGCTTCGGCACCACGCCCGCCTTCATCCGCGAAGGCGGCTCGATCGGCGCCGTCCCGAGCACGGCTACCACGCCCCCAACGAGAACTACGACTGGGGGCAGGCCAGAGGCGGCATCAAGCCCTTCGTCCACTACTTCACGAAGGTCGCGGGGATGCGGTAGCGGGCAGCTTCGGTGTCGAGGCAAACCTGGACGCGGCTTGTTGCGATCGGCCGACTACAATCCTTTTTGTTTAGCCGACCCATAACCTTGCAATTGGCCACCGCATCGGCAGGACGTGGGGAGACCGCGAGACACCAATCCGGGCATCATCACGCGCCTGAGCGGGCGGGGGGCGGAGGCGGATGTCCGCGTGCCCCGCTTCGATACAACGGCGCTGCACGTGGAGGCCGCATTGGAGTTCGCGATCGGGGCGCCGACGGGGCGCTGAGACGGCGGGCGCGAGCCCAATTCCTACGGTCTCTCGAGCAAGGCAGGGACCTCTGCGGCGTCGGTGTCCACCCGGGCGGAGGCGCCACCGATGCCCCCGGCTCACCTGTGGTAGACTGCCCAGCAAACGAGGAACCGGAACACGTTCACCCGTTCACCAGCGCAGGAGGTGCGGATGAAACCCTTTGCCGCCATCGCGATGATCATGGTTTCGCTGGTCGTCTGGCTACCGTGCGCCGCCTCGGACGCCCCGACGGTGCCGGCCTACACTGCGATCGAGATCGCGCGCTTCGACGTCAACCGCGAGGATTACAGCAGCAAGGAAGCCGAGCGGGCGGGCAGGGTCCCGGATGAGGCGCTCGACACCATCCAGCGGATCATGATCGTGGAGTTCACCAAGGCCCAGGTCTTTCCGAAGGCCGGCAAGCCCGGAAGTGCCGCGGACATGGACTCGACTCTCGAGCTCGGCGGGAGAGTGATCGACTTCAAGGCCGGGAACAGGACCGCCCGCTCCTTCGTCATGGGGGCCGGGCAGCAGAAGATCGAGTTCGAATGCGTCCTGAAGGACAAGAAGACCGGCAACGTTCTCGCCCGCGAGGTCATCCTGGACCGGAAGGTGGGCGGCATCGCGGGCGGCGACGAGGAGAAGGGCATGCGCGACTTCGCCGAGAAGGTGATCGTATTCGTTCAGAAGACCCTCCAGGTCGGCGGCGCCGGAACCGTCCCCGCGAAGACCCAGTAGGGGTAGATCGTCGATTACCTCGGCGGAGGCCCGGTCTTGTCGATCAGGCGGGCCAGGGCGGTGCGGTCGGCGTCGAGCAGCTCGGCGATGCGTTCCTTGCTGACTTCCGCGACGATGATGTGGCCGACCTCGCTGCGCACGTCGCTGAAGATCCCGTGGTTCTTCATCTTCTGGGCCTGGTAGAGATTGTCCTCGGTCGGGCTGACGTAGTGCACCGATGTGGCCTTGTACCGGTGGATCAGGAAGAGGTGCACCAGGGTCATCAGGCGTTTCTTGCGCAGCCTCTCGTCGAAGGTGTTCTGGTCGCGGATCGACAGGATGCTGCGGGCCTTCCGGTCGAGGATGTTGGCGAAGATGACGTTGGCCATCCTGTCGTCCCCCTCGTTGAACAGGCCGAGCTCGAGGACCTCCGAGCCGGGCGTGTGGGGGCGCAGGTGCACGCGCAGCTTCATCGGGAGGGCGTAGTGCCTGGCCCACATCTCGAGCCACGAGGCGAGCAGCTTCCGGGGGACCTCCGTCTGGACCAGGTGCTGGACCTGCGTCGAGCCCTTGCCCATGGCCATGGTCGTCGCCGTGCGTCCCGTCGAGGCCATCAGGGCGCCGTCGAGGCGCGGACCGCCCACCAGGGTCTGCGGCGTCCGGTAGGGTGATTCGAGCAGCCGGAACTTGCGCTGCAGGCGCGCCAGGGCCAGCATGCCGTCCTGCTTCAGTCCGGTGGCGAACTCCTCGGCCGCGAGGCCGTCGATCTGGTGTCCCCCGTAGGTGATGAAGTTGAACACGTACCCCAGCCTGCCGAGCTGTTCGGGGAAGCGGCGCATCTCGTCGTCGTTCATGCCGGTCGTGTCCCAGTTGAACGACGGCGACAGGTTGTAGGCGAGCATCTTCTCGGGAAACTCGGCGTGGATCGCCCGGGCGAACTTCGCCGCGTCGTCGAGGTTCGCCGTCTTGGTCTCCATCCACAGCAGGTCGGCGAAGGGCGCGGCCGCCAGCGACTTGGCGATGGCGTAGTCGATCCCGCTCTTGACGTGGTAGTAGCCTTCGGGGGTCTTCGTCGGCTCGCAGTCCCAGACGACCTGGAGGCCCAGGGACCGCGCCTTCTCGCGGACGGCGTAGAACGACGCCTTCCCGGCATACGCCAGCCATTCGTCCACGCTGATGTCGAAACGTTCTCCCTCGGCCACGCGGAAATTCATGACGTCGGCCACGGCCTGCCCACAGGTCTTGAGCCCGGCCTCCGCCTCCCAGACTTGCAGACAGCGCGTGACGACCGTGTCGAGCACTTTGTCGACGTTGGGCTCCTTCCCGGCCTTGAAGGCGCCGGCGCCCTCGTCGATCAGGGTCATCACGCCGGCGCGCTTCAGCCAGGCGACGGCGGCCTCGAACTCCTCGTTGGACAGCGCGAACAGGAGGTGTCCCCGGATCGCGTCGATCCCCGCCTCGTGGAGCTTCCTGAGGACGGCGATGTAGCAGGCCTTGAAGGTCGGCAGGTCGAGGTTGGTGGCGCCGATGATGAAGGGCTGATCCCGCTCGTCCCCGCGGCCGTCGATGAAGGTGGCGGACTCGGCGTCGGTGCGGGCCACGATGAGGCCCGGCACCCCCATGATGTCGAGCTGGAAGCGGGCGGCGTTGAGGCGCTTGATCTGGTCGTCCTGGGGCACCAGGACCTTCCCGCCCTGGTGCCCGCACTTCTTGACGCCGGGCTTCTGGTCCTCGATGTGATAGCCGGGGATCCCGGCCTCGACGAACCGGCGGACCAGGTTGCGGACGTGGGCGTCGCCGCCGTGTCCGGTGTCGGCATCGGCGATGATGAAGGGACGGAAGTCGATCTCGGGCGTGGCGGCGCGCTGCTCTTCGGTCATCCGCGCGCGGGCGAAATGCTGGTTCTTGTCCGCGGCGAGCAGGGCCCGCACCAGCGGGGCCGCCTCGTCCGGCACCTGGCTCAGTGGATAGCTCGCCAGATCGGCCCCCGGATCCTCCGCCGCCGAGCCCTTGGCCGAGGTCGCCCACCCTCCCAGGTAGATCGCCTCGATCCCGAGCCGCTTCATGGTGACCGCCTGGCCGGGCGTATACGGGCCGAAGGTCGTGATCTGCCTGCGCTGCGAGAACAGCTCCCGCAGCCGGGCGTAGAATCCCTCGGCCGCCGCCCGCGCGACGGCGTAGTCGCCGTGGATGGTCCCCTGCTGCTCGGCCACGTCGCCGGGCGAGTACAGCCGCACGATGCCCTTGAAGCGCGGGCTGTCGAACCATTTCCTGGCCGCCTCAATCTGCTTTTCGAATGCGCTCATGGGGCGCTCCTGCCTCTCTGCCCGTTGGCCGGGGCGCCGAAGTCCAGGTTCCCGGTGATCCGCCTGCCGTCCCTGGAGAGCGTCTCCAGGTACAGGCGGACGCGCTTCCCAGCCTCGTCCAGATCATGATTGTTCAGGTTGATGTTGAGCAGATCGATGAACCACGGCGGCTTGACGTCGGACCTGACGCAGGCGTCGACGATCGCGCGGGCGATCGGCAGGGTCGTGCCCTTCGAGACGTCGTGAACGTCCCGGTTGCCCGCCCGGCGCAGCTTCTCGTATTCGTCGGCGAGCAGCCGTTCGAAGAGGTCGGCGGTGAACGGCTCGCCCGTTCCGGAGCCGTCCGGGCCGCCAGTCGGGGTGCCCTCCGGGGCGCCGTCCCCGGCCAGCCGCGCCCCCTTGTGCAGCCATTCCCACAGGATGCTGAGGCGGATCTCGCCCGTCGCCATGTCCTCCATCAGGTAGAGCACGTCGTCGTTGCCGAAGAAATCCGCCGGCTTGAGCGCCGCCGCCTGGAACCCCTGTCCGAACGCGTTTCCGTACTGCAGCGCCACGCTGAGCAGGTCACGGGCGCCGCGGACCGTCCGCGGGGCGGGCTCGAGCGACAGCAGGCCTTCGGCATCGGCATCCGTGCAGGTGAGAGCCGGGAACTTGCGTCCCAGCTGGTTGTCCTCGCCGATCTTCTCCCAGACGGGGCGCACGATGTGCACCATCTTCCAGTGCGCCACCCACTTCCCGCTCGCTCCCGCGCTCTGCTCCCGCTCGGCGCCGGCGACCGCCCGGCGCATGCCGCTCTCGACCCCGGCCGGGGACCCGACGGGGATGTTGGGCTCCATGCCGCCCTGCCAGAGGGCGCAGCGCCCGTTCCGGTCGGGCGTGTTCACCGCGCGCCGGACGCGGTCCTCGTAGGTCCGCATGTAGCCGTAGGTCATCGTGACGTCGCCGATGTTCGGATGGAGGAACTCCGGGTCCCACGCCATCGCGTCGGCAACGCTGTTGATGTAGTCCCAGCGGCCCGTGTTGAAACCGACGAAGTGCAGGCCCAGCGCGGCGCGGATTTCCATGAGCTGGAAGCTGGCCTCGAGCTGCTCGACGAGCACGTAGACCTTGATGGCTCCCGCGGCCAGGCCGAGGTGCTGTTCCAGCGACGCGAGGATGTCGTTCCACAGGGCGGCCTCCCCGGCCGTCTGGATCTTCGGCAGGTACAGGACGACGGACGCGCCGGCCCGCCGGAGCGCCGCGTGAGCGTGGACCACGTAGAGCGCCGCATCGACGATCGACGCGGAGAACCC
>JANNTZ010000367.1:0-3979 GCA_031394595.1 Acidobacteriota bacterium | reverse complement strand
CGCCGACACGGTAACTGCCGGGGGGAGCCTCCAGCCGGTAGCGTCCCAGCCAGTCGGTGCGGGCCTCGAGGAAGATCGTCGGGTCCGGATCGAACAGGATGACCCGGGCGCCCGGAACCTGGGAGGGACTGGCTCTGGTGGTAACGACAATGCCCGATAACTCGGCAGCCGCGGTTGCCCCGGACATCAGAAGCATCAGCGCGGCGACCGCCAGAATCCGACCGGCTCGAGTCACTGCGCTCTCATGGCACAGTCAGAAAGCCCCGACCGGGGCGGCTGGCCGGGGCCGATGGCGCGCTCTGCGCCGCAGGTCACGGGCGGCGCGGCGGCGCCGGCCCGATCCCCGCGGCTCTCTGCGATGAGAGAAGCGCGGATGTCAGATCAAAGCGCGCAGGAACAGCACTTGTAACAAGAATTGATCCGCACGCAGGCGCCCAGTCCCTTGCCGCCGCAGATGGTGTCGCACTGCTTATCGCTCCAGCACTGCGGCGAGCCGTTCGGGCAGCGGCTGCACGCAGCTTCCTCCAGGTCGACCGAGACGAGTAGCCGATCCTCCCCGGGCAGCGGGTTCGTAAGGCAGACGCCGTCCTCCGAGGCCAGCGGCGCCGCCTCCAGCGCCGGCGTCGAAGGGGGGGCGACGCCTGCGTTCGAGGAAACGATCGGAGCGTAGCCGACAGCGGCAATCAGAACAACCAGCACGAAGATACTGCCCACCACTTGCTTCCTGTTCATCTTGTCTCTCCTCTCTTCTGAAAAGTTGCCTGCCGCCGCAGGCAGGTACAAGGTGTGTCTGGACTACCCGGATGCCCACCGGCATCCGGGATTCATCCCCAAATGCTCGCTTGCGGGACGCCGTCCCGGAGGTGCAGCGATTGTAACACCGGGGAATCCGAGCGCAGCAACTCCGAGCCATCGGAGGTCCCGAGCCTGCCTATGGTGACGAGCAAGCCAGCGCGCCGAGGTCCGAGCGGTTCGGCCCCCAGCCGCCGTTGCCGCAGCCGTTCTCGGCCCGGACCACGTAGTAGTAGCCGTCACCCGCGGGCGGGTTTGGGCGTGAATCGTCGTAGGAGGCCGGGGCCAGATCTCCGGCAAGGCACGAGGTACTGGCGGCGAGATCGAGGGACGACCGCAGCGCCAGGAGGCCGCCGCCGGCGACATCGTAGCCCGTGGCCGGGCCGCTGACCCCGGACTGGTCGTTCCAGGCGAGCAGCGGCGCGGTCGGGCTCGCCTGGACGTTGGTCACTTCGGTCGGCGCCGGCGGGCCGGCATTCGTCGGGTCGGCCGGGTTGCAGTCGCTGCCGTTGAGGGCGCCGTCCTCGTCCCGGTCGGCTCCGAGCCGCACACCCGATCCGATCGTGGCGCAGAGGAAGGTGATCGGCGCGGACGCCCCCTGCCGCAACGATGTCGTGGTCAGCTGCGGCTCCCCGGCGACGTCGGTCGTCCAGAGGCCGCCCGGCGCGCCGCCGTTCATGTACCAGGTCCGCTCCCGTCCCCCGCTGCGCGCCATGGCCACCAGGTCGCAGTGGCGGCTCGGGTCGGCCAGGTTGCCGAACGTGATCAGGGTCGAAAGCAGCGCCTCCTGGGTGAGCGTCCCAGTCGGCGGGGCGCCCGCCGGCACCGTCAGGTTCTGCCCAACGGCCGGCTTGCTGCCGGTCGGGAAGTGCAGCAGGAACAGCGTCAGGTCCTTGATGCGCTGGATGGCGGCCTCGGGTGGATCGCCGAAGCCGTCCGTGAAGTCGAAGCCGCCGAACAACAGGAACGTCCCCAGATCGGGGATCGATCCGTCGTGGATGAAGCCGAAGCCGGTCTTCTGGTCGGCGGGCGGGTCGGCGGGGTTGGTGAATGACCCGAAGCGCGGTCCGAACTTCTCGTAGAGGTTGCGCAGGTGCGGCACCTTGATGTCGCTGTGCGGGATGCCGCTCCGGCCCCCTCTGGACAGGCCCGCCCTGGCGGTTTCGGGGTCGCCGGGGTTGATCCCGCCCAGCTTGCCGTTGGCGGCACCGAACGGCAGGGCGTGGCAGGCGGTACAGGGCGTGCTGACGGCGCCGAGTTCCGTCCCCAAGGTGAGGAAGACACCCTGGCCCGCGGCCGGGTTTCCCGTGAACGGGTTGCCGGGGATCGTGACACTGGCGTCCGGGAGGGTGTCATCGACGTTCCGGTACGGGTTCGGCGGGAAGGCGATCCCCAAGGCGAACTGTCGGAACAGCTCCATCTGCGCGGCCGTGAGGCCGGCCGGCTCGCCGTTGATGGGGCCGATGTCCCTGGTCCCCATCAGGCTGACGAACGCCTTGTTGAAGGCGTTCATGGTCGGCCGGTCGCCCCGCCAGTGAAGCGGCTCGAGCATGCCCCTCAGGGTCTGCGTCGCCATCGGCCCCTTCTCGGGGTCGAAGCCGGTGTGGTCAGAGGCGGGCGGCTGCGCCGGCACCGTCACCGGTCCGTCGAAGGTCGCGCTTATGAAGCGCACGTTGTCGCCGGGGGTCCCATAGGCGACGAAGGTGCCCTGTGGGTTACCGAGGTCCCACGCCAGCTCGTCCATGTTGCCGGAGACGTGGCACGAGGAGCAGGCCGCGTCGCCGTGGCCCGAGGTTTCGATCCCGTCGTACAGGAACCTCCTCCCGACCCGGATGGTCGCCGAACTGGGATCGTGGAGGGGCACCTCGCCCACTTTCGTCAGCGTCGCGGCGTTCACCAGGGCGATGGAGTTCGAGAAGCGCAGCAGGACGTACAACCGCCCCAGCCCCTCGTGCAGGGCCACGCCGGTCGGACCCTCTCCCACCATGGCTGCATCGGGCGCCGCGCGGTTCGCCCCGAAGACGCACGCCCCGTAGTTGGGGCCGGGACCGTCCAGGCAGGCCTGGCTGACGCGGAAGATCTTGCGCGATCCGATGGCGGTCAGGTACCCGTGCGTCCCGCTGCCGTTCCAGACCAGCATTCCCGGCTGCGACAGGCTGGCGAGCCTCTCGGTCAGGTTCGCCGCCGGGTCGCTCGCCCGGTCGATGTGAGTATTGAGGTCGACGATGCTCACGGCGTTGCCGGCCGTCGGATCGACGATCGTCAGCCGGTTGTCCACCATGTGAGCCTGTACCCCCAGCGGGTGCTCGAACCGCACGAAGTTCCTCGCCTCCGTGTTGGGCACATAGACCTTCCCGTTTGCCGGGTTGACCGAGACCTCGAAGAGCGTCGTCCCCAGGTGGCGGACGGTGGTCGTCGCCAGGGTGGAGGCGTCGATCGCGAACAGGTCGTGGTCCGGCAGCCGGAACGGCAGGCAGTTCGTCCAGTCCTGTCCGGCGTCGTCCCGCCAGCGGCCGGTCGCCGCGTCCCACCGGACGATGAGAGAGACCGGCGGCTGCTCGCCGTTCGGCGGGTCGGGCAAGGAGGTGCTCCGGGCGGTGCCCGGCGGATGCGGCGGGTAGGGCGGGTGTGGGCCGTTGCAGGCGGTGTCGTTCAGGCCGAGCGCTTGGAGACGCGTCTGGTCCAGGGGGAAGCCGGTCGGGAAGATGTTGTTGACGTTTATGACGGCGGTGCGGTTCCCCGAATTGAGGACGACCGCGTACACCTTCGTGCCGTCGTTCGATACCGCGAGCGCCCGTGTGTCACTGCCGAACAGGTCGATCCTCGCCGGTGGGGCGTCGAGATTCGAAAGCTCGAAGACCTTGACCGCGTCCTCCTGCGACACCGCCACGAAGGCCCGCCCGGCCGCGAAGACGACGTCGGTCGGCTCGTCCCCCACCGCGAGCGTCCGAACCACGGTTCCGAGGTCGACGTCGACGATGCTGACGCTATCGGAGAGGTGATTCACCACCCAGGCCTCGCGCTCGGTGCGCGCCACGACGGTGACCGGCTCCAGCCCCACCGGGATGGTCGCCTGCCGCGTCAGGCTCCCGTCGGGGTTCACGGTGAAGACCTCGAGGGTGGCATCCGGGGTGTTCACGGCCAGGAGCCTGCCTGCCGCTGGCGTCAGGTCGATCGGATGGACGTG
>JANNTZ010000366.1:0-8262 GCA_031394595.1 Acidobacteriota bacterium | reverse complement strand
CCCCCATGCGCCCGCAGGGTTCGGGCGGCGTGGCGCCGTCGGCGTCGTTGCCGCTTATCCGCGATGGAACCGCATCGCGTCGTCGCGGCGCCTCGCGTCCGACGCCACGGCGTCCCGAACGCGACCCGACGCAATACCCGGACAGGCTCCTAACGGCCGCTCTTCGCGGCTCCTGCGGGCGGTTTCGGATCCTTGCGGCCGGCCTCGATGTTGATCACCAAGTCAACGTCATTGCTCAGCACGAGGCCGCCCCCTTCAATCGCCTTGTTCCAGGCGACACCGAAGTCCTGGCGGTTGATCCGGGTCTTCGCCTCGAAGCCGCCGACCCAGTGGCCACCCATCCCGGGGCCGAACCCGAGGACTTCCGCTTCCAGGACGACCGGCTTGCTGACGCCGCGGATGGTCAGGATTCCTTCGATCTTCGCCTTGTTGGCGCCGGCCGCGGTTGCCTTGGACGACTTGAAGGTCGCCTTCGGGTGCTTCTCGGCGTCGAAGAAGTCGGGGCTCTTCAGGTGCCCGTCCCGATCGGCCATGGCGGTGTCGATGCTGGCGATGTCGATGGTCACGTCGATCTGCGTGGTCGAGAGATCCTTCGGGTCGACGACGATCGTCCCTTCGAACTTGTTGAAGCGGCCCGGCACCTTGCTGGTGAAATGCCGCACCGAGAACCCGATGCTGCTGTGCACCGCGTCGATGGCGTAGGTCTCGGGGGCCGCCTGGGCGGCGCCGGCGGTACCCGCCAGAACCAGGACGACGACGGCCAGGGTCTTCAGGAATGCATTCGCGGATGGGTGGCGCATGGGTGTCTCTCCTCCGTTTCGGTCTTGGGGGGCGAATCTTATCGCAGGTGGCGGCCGCCGTCCACGCGCAACGTTTCCCCTGTGACAAACTCGGTCTCGACCAGGAACATCACCGCGCGGGCGATCTCCTCCGGGCCTCCCCAGCGGCCGATCGGAGTGGCGCGCCGCACGGCGCGGTCTTGGGCGGCGGTGAAGCCGGGTGGCTTGAGGATCGGTCCCGGGGCGATGGCATTGACCAGGATCGTGGGGGCGAGCTCGAGCGCCAGGCTCTCGGTGAGGCCGATGACCCCGGACTTGGCGACGTAGTAAGGGAGCATGTGTCGGTAACGCGGCCGGCCGCTTGCCGGCAGCCAGTCCGTGAAATTGACGATCCGCCCGCCGCCGCGCGCCTTCATCAGCGGCGCCACCTCCAGCGCCAGGTGGTAGGCACTGGTCAGGTCCACTTCGATGTTCCGCCGCCAGGCGGCGTGGTCGAGCCGATCGAACGGCGTCTGTTCGTACACCGAGGCCATGCAGACCAGGATGTCCGGCCCGCCGAGCGCCTCGTGCGTCGCTTCGACCGCCGAGGCGGCCCCCGGCGAACGCGACAGGTCGGCCTTGACCGCCAGCGCCCGCACACCGAGGGATCGGATCTTCAGCACCGTCCCCTGGACCGGCTTGCGGGACGACCGGTAGGTCAGGGCGACGTGGCAACCGCGCCGCGCCAGCGACTCGGCGATGGCGGCGCCGATGCGGGCGCCGCCGGTGATCAGCGCGACCCTGCCCTTCGGATCCACGTGTTTTGCCCCGGGGTCAGGCGGCGCCGACGGGCGGCCGCTTCAGGTGCCAGGTGGCGATCGACTGGTAATGGCGGGCGAGGCCCAGCGCCTTGTGTTCCTCGAACGCACCGCTCATCGCCGTGAGACTCGCCGGCAGGCCATCGTCGGCGAACCCGCACGGCACCGAGATCGCCGGCAGGCCGCACAGATTGCCGGCGCCCCCGGCCGGGTCGGACCAGGCGATCTTGGAGAAATCCTGTTCCGCGCCGAAGGCGGTGTACGTCTCGCCCGGGTAAATCAGGACGTCGTAACGGGCGAAAAACTCGGCCATCGCCCGCTGGCAGACGGTCCGCAGCCGCTGTGCCTTGACGAAGTCGGCGCCACGCACCGCCTTCGCGGTGACGAACGAAAGCCGGGCGCCGGCGCTGACCAGGTCCCGGACCCTGCCGGTCCGATCCAGATCCTCGTACGCGGTGGCGACTTCCGCCCGGAGGATGACGACGGTGGCCTCCTCGAACGGCAGGTCGGGCAGTTTGACCTCCTCGACCCGAATCCCGCCCGCCCGGAGTTCCTCGACCGCCCGGTTGAAGACGGCCCCGACCGACGGCGTGCCCGATTTCGTGAAATCGTGCCGCAGGACTCCGACACGGAGCCGCCGCGCCGTCGCCGGGTCGGAAACCGGCCCGATCGGCTCGCTCGACGAATACGGGTCTTCTTGATCGTGCCCCGCCAGCACCCGGTAGACGGTTTCGCAGTCCTGGGCCGTGCGGCCCATCGGGCCGAGCTTGTCGAGCGTCCAGGAGAGCGCCATGGCGCCCTGGCGCGACACCCGGCCGAAAGTCGGCCGCAGGCCGGAGATCCCGCAGAACGAAGCCGGGCAGATGATCGAGCCCCAGGTTTCCGATCCGATGGCGAACGGCACCAGCGCCGCCCCGACCGCCGCGCCGGCACCGGACGACGAGCCGCAGGTCCAGCGATCGAGACTCCAGGGGTTGCGCGCCGCCCCGGTGAGCGACGAGTTGCCGACCGAGTAGCCGAGTCCGCCCGCCATCTCGATCATCGCCAGTTTCCCCAGCAGCACCGCTCCGGCATCCCGCAGTTTCCGGATGACCGCGGCGTCGTGGTCGAAGACCTGGTCTGCGTACGGCTTCGCGCCCCAAGTGGTCCGGATTCCCTTCGTCGCCAGCAGGTCCTTGGCGCCGTAGGGAATGCCGTGCAGCGGCCCGCGCCACCGACCTTGCTTGATCTCCTTGTCGGCACGGCGCGCCTGGTCGATTGCCAGGTCGCCGGTCACGGTGGCGAAGGCATGCAGTTGCGGATCGAGCCTGGCGATCCGGTCGAGGTACGACTCGGTCAGGTCAGCCGACCGAATCCGCCCGCGCCGGACCAGACCCGACAGTTCCGCGATCGGCTTGTAGATGACGTCGACAGGGAGCATCAGGTCGCCTCAGTGCTTCGACTTCAGCGGAATGAAAGTGCCGGCCGGCGGAATGTCGTTGCCCAACGGGTAATCGCGGATCACGCGGAGGGCCTGTTCGAGGGACGCCACATCCTCGCGCACCATCCGGCGCTCCTCGGGGGAGAGATCGTCTTCCTGGCGCGCCAGGAATTTCCCGAGCGCGGAGTCGGCCGTTTCCCCGGCGGGCGGTGCCGCCGGTGTCTGGCCCGCGATCGTCTCGGCCGCGGCGGCCAACCGCAGTCCGAGAAGTCCCTGCAACCCGGCGACGGTGGCCACCCCCACCGCGACCGGCGCGCCGAAGAGCAGGCGCGCGACGTTCCTGCGTGTGATATTCATCCCTTGCCCACCCGCTTCACGAACTCGCCGGTCGTCGTGTCGACGACCACCCGCTCGCCGGCTCCGAGGTAGACCGGCACGCGGATCGTCGTACCGTTGGCCAGCGTCGCGTCCTTGGTCACCTTGCCGCTCGCCATGTCGCTCCTCCCTCCGGGCCCCGTTTCCGTGACCTCCAGCTCGACGAACTGCGGCAGTTCGACGCCGAGCACCCGACCCTCGAAGACGATCGAGCGCAGCGAGACACCTTCGCTGAGCCAGCGCGCCGCATCGCCCAGCCCCTCGCTCCCCAGGTGGAACTGCTCGTAGGACACTTCGTCCATGAAGTGATACTCGTCGCCGTCGCCGTACATGAAATTGATCTTCCGGCGCTCGAGGTCGGGCTCCTCGAATTTCTCGCCCGACTTGAAGGTCATTTCGAGGACCTGCGCGGTGATGACGTTGCGGACGCGAGCCCGCACCAGGGTCGCGGCACCGCGCGCCGACGGCGACTGCACCGAGTATTCCACGATCACGTAGGGCTGCCCCTCGACGAGAATTGCCAGTCCCCGCTTGAAGTCGCCCGTCGTCAGCATCGGGTCATCCCGCGGGCCGCACCGTCTCGTCGCATCAGTTGCTCCCCGGCTCGAATATCAGGAAATACTGGTACGGCAGGAAGGTTTCTTCCTTCACCAGCCGCCAGCCCGCCTCGCGGACCTCGTCGATCACGAACTGCCGGTCCAGCTTGTGTTCGGGGGGCGGTCCGACCGGCAGCGGTTTCTTGTGGAAGTCGATCACCACCAGCCGGCCGCCGGGGGCCAGCGACTTTTTCAGCCGCCCGAGGTACTCGAGCCGGTCGTCGATGTGATGGAAGGTGTCCACGATCATCACCCGGTCGACACGTCCGGCCGGCAGGAACGGCCGATCGCCGAGTCCCAGGACCGGCACGGTGTTGTCGAGGTTCTCTTTCTTCGCCCGCTCGCCGAGATGGGCGACCATCTCCGCTTCGGTGTCGATCGCCAGGACCATCCCGCCGGGTGTGACCGCCTGCGACAAGTGCCGGATGAAATAGCCGGTGCCGGCGCCCAGGTCGGCGACCACCATGCCGGGCTTTAATCCCATCGCTTCGACCACCTTGGCAGGCTTCTGCCAGAAGTCCCGCCCGGGATCGTCGAAGATCTTCACCCACTTTTCGATTCCGGTGAACCGGTGTGTCGAGGTCGCATCGTGAGGGTCGTGCGGCTCGCCGGTCTTGGGCGCTTCCTGGCCCGCCGCCAGCGGGAGGCCGGCGGCAAGCATCGCGCCGACGGCAAGCACCCCACCGGCGGCCAACAGGAACGCCCGGGACCGCGGGCCGGACCGGCGCGTCATTGTCCTTCCGTCCGCTCGCCCGCGATCTCCAGCGCCAGGTTGGCCAGGCGCCCGGCGTAGGTCACCAGCTGATCGATCTCGATCTCCTCGTTGGGCTGGTGATAGGTCTCCTCGTCACCGGGGGACCAGCCGACGGCGTCCACGCCCATCAGGACCAGGTCCTTCGCGAATGTGCCGCCGCCACTGCCGATGATCTTCGCGTCGGGGGCATGCCGCAGGATCCGCTTGACGATGGGAGCGTCGGCGGAGACCTCGCACGGCAGGGCGTTCTGGATCACCTCGACCGCCACCGAGGCGCCCGGGATCCCGCCGGGCCCGGCGATCGCCGCCTCGGCCACCGCCAGGATTTCGGCCCGGATCCCCTCGGCCGTCTGCCCCGGCACGTAGCGGATGTCGAGGGTCGCCTCGCAGTCGGCCGGAACGGCATTGGGCGCGACCCCGCCCCGGATCAGCCCGGTGTTCATCGTCGGCCCGCCGAGAATGCGGTGCACCGCGTGACGCAACGCGACCTTCTCGATCGCCACCAGGACCCGCCCCATGACCTGGATGGCGTTGATCCCCTTCGACGGATCCATGGCGTGCGCCTGTTTGCCGCGGGCGCGCACCTTGAGAAGCACCCGCCCCTTCTCGGCGATGTTGATCTCCTTCATGTTGCCGGCGATGTCGGGCACGACCGCGTCGGTGCAGCGGATCAGCCCCTGTTCGATGAGATACGGCAGCCCGACACCGACACCGACCTCCTCGTCGCCGACCGCCCCGAAGGTGAAGGCGCCCGGGATGGCGGCCTCGTGTCGCTTGAGGATCTTGAGGGCGGCGAAGGCGGAGACCAGCGGCCCCTTGTCGTCGAGCACGCCCCGGCCGTACATCTTACCGTCCTTCTCGAACGGCTCGAACGGCTCGAAAATCCAGACGGACGGCGCCCCGCTCGGGACCGTATCGGTGTGCAGGAGGACCAGCATCGAACGGTAGCCGGGCCGCTTCTGACCGACGGTCGCCAGGAGATTGTCGCGCCCCGGGACCTTGGCGTGGGTGGCGAACGGAATGCCGTCGTTCTTCAGTTCCCGCGCCAGGACGGCGGCGACCTTCCCCTCCTGGCCGGGCGAGGTCATCCCGTCGGGGCCGCCGCCGGGGAAATCCTCGGCCATGTAGTTGACCGTCCGCTCGCGGCAGATCCGCAGCGTCAGGTCGACGATATACGACCGAAGCGCCCGCGCCTCTTCGAGGATGGCCCGCGGGTCGGGCCGCGCACTCTGTTCTGGCATGGTGCGCGAAGCCTACCCGACCCGCGGGCGGCGATCAAGGGCGACCGGCGACTAAGGGCGACCGGATCGCCGCTGGTTCAAATGCAGCGTCTGCTGCTTCTCGCGTACGAACAAGACCTGGTCGGACGCTTCCGGCGTCGTGCCATCGGCGGCGGTGCGGGGAGGGATCCGCGTCAGGACGCGGGTCCGATACAGCGGAATCGGTCCTGCGGCTCCGTCAGGCGGCCGCCGACTGCAGCGCGTGGGTGAAGATGGCGGCGAGGTCGCCGGCCGACTGGAAGCGGTGCTCTTTCTGCGGCGCCAGGGCGCGCAGGATCGCTTCCGACAGCGGCCGCGGCAAGGTGGGGTCGATCTCATGGGGTGGCGCCGGTCGCTGGTGCAGGTGCTTCATCAGGATCTCCTGCAGGTCCTTGCCGGCGAACGGTTCCAGGCCCGTGAACAGGTAGTACAGGACCGCCCCGACCGAGTAGATGTCGCTGCGGCGGTCGATGTCGAGCGCCTGGATCTGCTCCGGCGACATGTACATCGGCGAACCGACCACGGTGCCCGTCTCGGTCATCGTGTGACCGCTCGCTTCGGCGCGGGCGATGCCGAAGTCGAGGATCTTGGCGTCGCTCGTCCCCGAAACCAGGATGTTGTACGGCTTGATGTCGCGGTGGATGATGCCGGCATGATGCGCCGCATCGAGCGCCGAGGCGATCTGTGACGCCAGGCGCAGGCGATCGGCACGTGGCGGCGCCGGCGACCGGGTCAGCCATTTTTTGAGCGGCGCCCCGTCGATGTACTCCATGACGATGAACCGGTGCTCACGCCATTTCTCGAAGGTGAACACCCGGACCACGTTCGAGTGGACCACCTGGCGCGCCGATTTGATCTCCTGGATGAAGCGCCCCACCATCTCCGGCGCGATGTCGCTCGTCAGGAACTTGAGCGCCACCGTCTCGTCCAGTTCGAGATCGCGGGCCCGGAAGACGATGCCCATTCCGCCGCGCCCCAGCTCCGCCAGCACCTCGTAGCGCTCGGCGACCACCATGCCGGGGACGATCTCCTTGACGTGCAGGTCCTGCAGGACCGCTTTCACATCGGGGTAGCGTTTCTGCTTGTCCTTCTCGAGACAGCGCAGGAGGATTTTCTTGAGGAATTCCGCGAGCGGCCGTTCCCCCGGGCGGGGGAGCGGCACCGGCGCGTTCACCTGCTGGTGGCCGATGTCGGTCCCGCTGAACGGCGGACGGCCGATCGCCATCTCGTAGATCAGGACGCCGAAGGCGTAGATGTCGGACTGTTCGTCCACCCGGTCCTTGGTCAGGACCTCGGGCGGGGTGTACTGGATGATCCGGCCGGTGGAGAGCTCCTGGGTCGTCAGGTCGGTCAGCCGCACCCCCATCCCGAAATCGGCGACCGCGACCTTGTCATCGTCGGTCACGAAGATGTTTTCCGGCCGCAGGTTGCGATGCAGGACGCCGCGGGCGTGGGCATGCTCGAGGGCGTCGAGGATCTGCCGCCCGATGGTGACGATGCGGCCGACCTCGAACCGGACCTTTTCCTGGAGGAGGGCACGCAGCGTCCGGCCCGGCGCCAGCGCGCTCACGACGAACGGCCCGTGTTCGTCGTTCGCCGTGTCGTGAACCGACACGATGTTCGTGTGGCTGAGCTGCGCCGCCTGCGCCGCCTCCTTCAGGAAGCGATCCACCTTCCCCTTCTCGTTCGGCCCCTCGCTCAGGCGGCGGATGGCGACCTGGCGCCCCAGCGCCGTGTCCACGCCCCGGAACACCTCTCCCAGCTTTCCGGCGCCGAGCGGCGTGTCGATCCG
This sequence comes from Acidobacteriota bacterium, assembly GCA_031394595.1. Classification (GTDB taxonomy): domain Bacteria; phylum Acidobacteriota; class Polarisedimenticolia; order Gp22-AA2; family Gp22-AA2; genus JANNTZ01. The sequence continues at coordinate 490 of JANNTZ010000366.1, read as the reverse complement.
GTAGCGGCCCGGGTCGGCGTACTCCCCCGCCCTCCCTGCCCCTCCGCCGCTGCCCGTCCCGCCCGCCCGCGCCCCGCCCCGGGTGCCGAGGCGCGCCATCGGCGTCTCCTCGATCGCCTTCAACCGCGCCCGGGCATCCTTATAGGCGTAGTCGTAGGCGACGATCTTCTGGTACGCCGCCATCGCATCGCGCGGACGCAGGTTCGACTCCTGCGCCACCGCCAGCGAGTAATAGATGATGACCGTCTCGTCGTTCAGATCCTCGCCGCCGATCGCGGCCGTGAACTTGTCCACCGCCAGCGTGTGGAGACCCTGCTCGGCGAAAATCTTCCCGAGCAGGAACGCGGCGCGCCGGTGCTCGGGATGTTCGAGGCCGATTTTCTGCAGCGCCTTGATACAGGCGTCGTAGTTCTTCTGATCGTAGTAGATCCGCGCCGCCGACACCGGGTCGTCGGACTTCAGGTGGACGCGGGCCGCGTCCTCCAGCCGG
>JANNTZ010000311.1:0-7706 GCA_031394595.1 Acidobacteriota bacterium | reverse complement strand
GCTCCCGCTACTTCAGACCGTGGCGCCGGGTCCGGCCGCCGCTTACGCGGCCCCGGGGCGATTGGCTGCAGCCGGCTTCGAGGCCGCCGGAGCAGTCGCGCCGGAGGAGATGTTGAAGGAGGCGAGTCGCCCAGAGCGTCGACCGATCAGTCTCGACCCTGGGGCGACCTGGGCACGAACTCGGCTGCTGGCCGTCCTGACGGGCCTCTTTTTCCTGACTGCCTGGTGGGCCGATCGGCCTGGCCGGATACTCTTCCTCCTGGTTGCCGTAGTCGTCGTCGGATTTCTTACTTCGGTCCAGGGACTCGTCCAGTATCTGACCTGGAATGGCCGCATCTTCTGGCTCCGCCAGGTCCCTCCTTCCTCAGTGTTCGGGCCGTTCGTCAACCATAACCACTTCGCCGCCTATGTCGGGATGGTGATCCCGGCGGCGGTGGCTTTGGCGTTTCACGGCTTCGGCGCCCGCCGGGGTTCCCGATCCCGCGATGCCGCAGACCTGGACGACGACGGGCGGGGCGGGGTGCCGGGACGCGATCGGAGGATCGGCCAGATCGGGCTGGCTCTATTCGCCTCGGCGATCCTCGGGGTGGCCCTGGTGTTCTCGCTGTCGCGCGGCGGCATTCTGTCCAGCGTGATCTCCCTAGGTGTCCTGTTCGTGCTCCTGCGCCGGAGGATTTCCTCAAGAATAGCCCTGCGGGTTGCGGCAGTGGGCGTCCCGCTCCTGGTGATCGGGCTCGTTTTCTGGATCGGGGCGGCGGTGGTCGCCGAACGTTGGGGTCAGCTCCAGGATCCGGGGGAGGCTTCGCTGCGCTCGCGCCTCGTCGTCTGGCGCACCATCCTGGAGGCTTCCGGCCCCTTCCTGCGAACTGGGGCTGGCCTGGGCGCCTTCGAGGTCTCCTTCGCGCCGCACACTCCGGCTGGATCGTCCGCCCGCTGGGACCAGGCGCACAACGATTATCTGCAGCTCCTCTGGGAGACTGGGCTCGCCGGGGCGGCGCTGTTCGTGCTGCTCGCGTGGACCTTCATTGCCCGTTACGCCTGGCCGGCGATGCGCGACCACCGTCACCCGCTCGACGTGCTGCGCGCCGGCGTTGCCGTCGCCCTGCTCAGTATCGCCTTGCATTCGTGCGTGGATTTCAATCTGCAGATCGGCGCCAACGGATTCCTGTGCTCGTTACTGGCCGGGCTGCTCGTCGCCCTTACGCGTCTGGTCCCCATGGGAGCGGGTCAGCGTCCCTGGTCGTCGGCGGAGCGGGAAGAGCGATCGCGATGATGCGCCGGAGCGTCCTCCTCGGCATCTTTGCGATCCTGCTGCTCGCCGATTTCGCGTACTTCGGCCGGCGGTGCGCTGTCAGCCTGATGCGTTGGCAGGGGGAGCGGGCGTTTCATGCCGGCCGCTACGCGCGCGCGCTCCGCCTGTACGAGACCGCGCTGCACCTCGGACCGGCGGATCGCCGCACCGTGACGACGGACATTGCGGAATTCCTGGTCTTCAGCCTCGGGCAGTCGGAGATCGGCACGACGCACATCCTGCCGCTGCCACCGGCGGTGCTGCTGGAGCGGGCCACGGAGGTGGTCCAGGATCTGGTCGTGCGGGCACCGCAGATGGCCTACACGTGGTCGCTGGCGTCCGATCTGTCGTTTCATCTGGCCCACGAGCGCCGCCGCGTCGCCGCGATCGACTTGAGCGGCCTTTCGGAGGAGCCGCTCGAGAACCTGGTCCTGGAGGAGCGACTAGGTCTTGCCGAACTCGACCTCGCGGCGCGCCTGGAGCCCAATAATTATCTCTATCATGACCTGCTGGTGGAGAAATACCTCGAACTGGGGAGTCCGGGGGCGGCGGCGCCGCACGTGCGTCGCGGTGTGGCGGCGTTGCCGGATTTCGACGATCACCTCTACCTGATGCGAAGGGACCTGCCGGCGGAACTGCTGGAAGCAGCGCTGCTGGGCTTCGAGGACGCCCGGGGTCGACCCTCCCTCGTCAGCCCCGCTGTTGCCGCCCTCGACGCCGCGCGCCTATTGATCCATCACAACCGGCACGCCGAGGCGCGGCCGCTCATCCAGGCGGCGCTGCGTGAGGCGCCGCGTTCGTTTCTGGCCCACTACCTGGCCGGCCAGGCGGCATGGCACCTGAACGATACGCCGACCGCCACAGAGCACTTCGCCGCCGCGGCGCGCCTGGCCCCGCTCGATCCGTGGGTACAATACTCGCTGGGTCTCACGTTGTTGGCGGGTGGCGCCCGTGAGGCGGCGATCACGGCCCTCACGCGCGCCCGCGAGTTGAATCCGGCGGAAATTCGTTTTTTCCACCGGCTCGGCGGGATCCTGGAAGAAGCGGGTCGCATCCGCGAGGCTGAACGGCAGTTTGTCGCGGCGGCGAACCTCAACACCGGGGAGGTCGGCGCGTGGGCGGAACTTCTGGCGTTCTACGAGCGCCGGGGGGATACCGCGGCGGTGGCGGACACTTGCGAACGGGCGCACGCCTTCCACCCGGACTGGGATTCCGGCGCTAGCCGCTGCCTGCGGACGACGGATGAAACGCCGTGAGCACGCTCACTCGAGACTGGACGAAGCCGGTGCTGGCCACCCTGGGGCTGCTCTACCTCGTGGCGCTTGCGGGTGCCATGGTCTGGATGCACTTCCCGCCCGCAATTGTCATGGAATTGACCCTCGGGGGGCTCGGCCTTATCGCGCTCATTATGAACCCGTTAATCGGTGTCCACGGCTTCATACTCCGGAGGCTAGGGCCCCACAACTCATACGTCGGCGTGGCCGCGGAGCTGGCGCTGGTCGGGCTGACTCTATTCTTGGCCCTTCTTATGGCGCTGTGGTCAGTCCGTGGTGCGTTCGCGCGGCCCTTGTCGCAAGTCCCACCGGCACTGGCCCTGCCGGCCGTGGCGATCGAAGGGAGTCTCATCGCCGTCATGATTTCCAGCCTGTCGCTGGGATCCGAGGCGATGAAGTACCTGTGGTTTTTCTTCGGGCTGGCGATCGGGATCGGGCCGATGTTGGCCGCGGCGCTGCGACGGGCCGTGGCAGATCAAGCGCTCGCGAGTGATCGGGGGATGCCCGCATGAGGCCCCGGGCAGGCGGCGATGCCATGATCGCCCGCGGGCTGCGACGCCGCGGTCGCTTCGTTCCCTTCTGTGTCCCTTGGACGGATGGTCGTGAGATCCGCCAGGTCAGCGAGGCCATCCGATCGGGCTGGCTGACCACGGGACCGAAGACCGCTCGATTCGAGGAAGGAATCTGTAACCTCGTCGGGGTCCCGCATGCCGTGGCGGTCAACTCCTGCACGGCGGCCCTGCACCTCGCCCTGGTGGCCGCCGGGGTGCGGCGCGGGGACGAGGTCATCACCAGCCCGTACACGTTCGCGGCGACGGGCGAAGCAATACTCTATCTGGGCGCCAGGCCGGTCTTCGCCGACATCGTGCCGGAGACGCTGAACATCGACCCCGAAGCGGCGGCTCGTGCGGTGACCCGCCGGACCCGCGCCATCCTCCCGGTCCACATCGCCGGTCTTCCCTGCGACATGGCTGCGATCCACACCCTGGCCCGGGGAGCCCGTGTTCCCGTCGTGGATGACGCGGCGCATGCGCTGGGAGCGGCGATCGGCGAACGTCCGGTCGGCCGGCTCGCCGATCTGACCTGTTTCAGCTTCTACGCCACGAAGAATCTCTCGACCGGGGAGGGCGGGATGGTGGTCACCCGCAGCCGGGCGCTCGCCGAGCATGTCCGACGCCTGAGCCTTCACGGCCTCAGTCGCGACGCCTGGCGGAGGTACGCACGTGGTGGGTCGTGGCGCTACGACGTGGTCGAGCTCGGATACAAGTACAACATGACGGACGTCGCTGCGGCGCTGGGGCTGGCGCAGCTCGCCAAGTTCCCCGCCATGCAGCGGCGCCGTCGCGCCCTGGCCGCGCGATACACGCGGTTGCTGGCGGAATGTGACGCGTTCGACCTCCCGGAGGAGCCCCGTGGAGTCAGTCATGCCTGGCATCTGTACGTTCTCCGGCTGCGTCCCGGAGTGCTGAGAGTCGGGCGGGACCAGTTAATTGACGCGCTGGCCGAACGGGGGATCGGGACCAGCGTGCACTTTCAGCCGCTGCACCTGTTCTCTTACTACCGCAAAGCGTTCGGTTACCGGGCCGGAGCCTTTCCGCGCACGGAGCGCGAATCGGCCCGGGCCCTGTCGGTACCGCTCCACCCCGGGCTGTCCCGGTCTGCCCAGGACCGCGTAATCGCCTCGGTTCTGGACGTGGTCCGCCGCTTCCGCCGTTGACCATGCGTGCGGAGGTGTCGCCGTGGGTCCGGAGCCCCGGAAAGAGGATCCTCGACGTCGCCCTCTCTCTCCTCGCGCTCCCGGTCGTCCTGCCAGTGGCGGCGATCGCCGCCGTACTGGTACGGATGACCATGGGGCAGCCCACCCTGTTCGTGCAGGATCGGATCGGCCAAGACGGGCGGCCATTTCGCTTGATGAAGTTTCGCACCATGACTTCGGGATCGACGGGCCCTGAGGTCACTGGAGCGGGCGACCCCCGGGTGACGGGGGTGGGGCGCTGGCTGCGGCGGACAAAGATTGACGAGTTCCCACAGATGATCAACGTGATCCGGGGGGAGATGGCAATCGTCGGCCCGCGACCCGAGGTCCCGCGCTACGTGGAGATGTACGGCGAGGACCAGCGGCGGGTTCTCGGGGCCCGCCCGGGGCTTACCGACCCGGCCACCCTTGAGTTCCGTGAAGAGGAGACCCTGCTCGGATCTGTCCCGTTGACGGAACGCGACGCGTTCTACGTCCGCGAGGTCATGCCGAGGAAACTGCAACTCAATCTCGACTACCTGCGCCGCGCAACTGCCTGGAGCGACATCGTCCTGATCGTCAAAACCGTGGTCGCGGTTCTGAGGGGAGCGCGCCAGTGATCGCCTTGTTCCTGCTCCTCGCCGCATCTCTCCTTCAGGCTCTCGTGCGGATCCTGGCCCTGTACCTCCCGTGTTACTTTCTCGTGATCACGGCCCACGGTATCCATGGCCTCGTCGCCCTAGCCCGGGGCTAGGATCAGCGATTCTGGGAGTCTCTGCGGCGGGTTTTAATTCCCGTGGGTTGTTGTTGACAGGCCGCCCCCCCCGGCGTATATGAATGTCATCCTGACATGGTCGCAACCGTCGAAGTGCCGCGCGGTCGCGGGTTTTGAGGGTAGGAGCCCCGGCCGATGGTTGAGCTGATTCGAAACCGGAAACGCCTCGCCTTCCTGGCCGGCGATCTCGCCGCGATCTTCCTGGCGAACGTGCTGGCCGTCGCCCTACGATTCGACTTTGACACGTCAGCCTTCGGGATCCGCGATTACCGCAACCTCGAGCTGCTTGTGGCCGACCTGATCCTGACCCCCCTGGTCTTCTACCTGGGCGGTCTGTATCAGGGATTCTGGCGATACGCGGGACTCAACGATCTGATCCGGCTGCTGCGGGCCGTCGGCTTCCGGACGGTGGGGCTGATTGTGGCGTTCTACCTCTTCAGCCTTCCGGGTTTGTCGCGCGCCGTCCTGGTCATGAGCACGGTGTTGCTCCTGCTGCTGGCAGGCGCGCTCCGGCTCGTGCCACGATTTCATTCAGAGTTCTTCGCCACACGGCGATCGGGCAGCGGGGCACGGACTTTGATCCTTGGCGCGGGGGACACCGGCGAATCGCTGCTCCGCGAACTGCGGAAAACCGCGCACGTCGACTTTGACGTCGTTGGTTTCATCGACGACGATCCAGACAAGTCGGGTCTCAAGATCCATGGAGTACCCGTACTGGGCCCGATGGCGCGGCTGGAGGGGATTGCTGTGGCCTTGGGGGTGCGCGAGGTGATCATCGCCATTCCGGATGCCTCCGGAGCAACGCGGCAGCGGATCTTCGCGGTCTGCAGGCGTCTCGGCGTGCGCTTCAAGACCATCCCGACGCGGGGTGAGGTGGCACGAGGTGCAGCGCGACTCAGCCAGATCCGACCGGTGGACGTCGAAGATCTTCTTGGCCGGGGGGTCGTCAACCTCGACCAGCAGGTCCTGCGCCAGAGCTTCAGCGATCGACGCGTCCTGGTGACCGGCGCCGCCGGTTCGATCGGCCGGGAGCTTGCGTTGCAGGTCGCCTCCTACAGGCCTGAAGAGCTGGTGGTCCTGGACCGCAATGAGAACAACCTTTTCTACCTCGAGGCGGACCTGCGCTCCAGGTTCCCCGATCTGACGTTGCGCGTGGTCGTGGGCGACATCCTCGACCCCCTGCGGATGGCCGACTTGATCGGCTCGGTCCGGCCGCATGTCCTCTTCCACGCCGCGGCCTACAAGCATGTCCCGCTCATGGAGGAAAACCCTCTGGAGGCGATCAAGAACAACGTCCTCGCCTCGCTCCAGATTGCCGAGATTGCCGAGACGCATGGAGTGGAGCGGTTCCTCTACGTGTCCACCGACAAGGCGGTGCGCCCGACCAGTGTCATGGGGGCCACGAAGCGCCTCGGGGAACGGCTGGTCAAGAGCATGCCGGGCGAACGCACCCGCTTCATGGCAGTGCGATTCGGGAACGTGCTGGGAAGCGACGGATCGGTCATCCCGACCTTCAGACGCCAAATCGCTGCGGGTGGCCCGGTGACCGTCACCCACCCGGAGGCGACCCGCTTCTTCATGACCATCCCCGAGGCGGTCCAACTGGTGCTGATGGCCGCGGCCATGGGGGAGCGCGGGGAGATTTTCCTGCTCCGGATGGGAGAGGCCGTACGCATCGTGGATCTGGCGCGGAATCTCATCGAGCTTTCGGGGCTCAAGGTCGGTGAGGACATCCAAATAACCTTTACCGGGTTGCGCCCGGGAGAAAAGCTGCACGAGGAGCTCCAAGGTGAGGGGGAGGAGGCGCTCCCGACCTCGAACGACAAGATCCTGATCCTCACCGGCATCAACCCCCTGGACGACAAGGGCTGGCGTCGGCTGAGGGTTCTGCAGCAGGCCACCCTCGAAGGCCGGGTCGCCGACGCCGTGGCCGCCCTCCAGGAGGTGGTGCCGGACTACCACCCGCTCTCCCAGTCGCACCCGGGTCGCCAGACCCCAAAGGCGCGCGTGGTCGAGATTTCCAAACGGCTTCCCATTCTTGATGCCCAAGGCTGAAGGCACGTCCGGAACGGATGGCGCGTCCGGATCGCGTCGATCGCGGGCCGGCACGTGGCTGACCGGCCTGCTGCTGGTGGCGCTGCCGGTGACGGTGAGCGGACAGATCACCACGGGGCGCGGCGAGGGCATTCCCTTCTCTCGATTTGTCCTCTACCCTTCACTGTCCATCGAGTACGAGCTGGACGACAACGTGCTCTACCGGCCGGCCGGCGATACGGACAACGTCCCCGTTGAGGCGGGGACCAGCCTCGTTCGGCCGCTAATCTCGATGGACATGCCATTCGGGGCCAGCCACGTCCGCTGGTCCTATGCCGCTCAGCTCCGCAATTACACCAACGAATTGGTTCAGGGTTCGGATTCCACCAGCGACTTTTTCGACCTCGAGGGTTCCTTCCGTGAGGGCCGATCCTTCTCGGCCAGAGTCAAAGCTCACTACGTCAGCGACACGGTCGAGGTCGGCCAGGTGACCTGCAGCGCCGAGCTTTTCGGACTGGAGACGTTCACCCTCCACGCACCGGAAGTCGCGCTGGAATTCAAGATCGGTGCGCGGAATGGCGCCACGCATCTCGCCCG
>JANNTZ010000309.1:0-11186 GCA_031394595.1 Acidobacteriota bacterium | reverse complement strand
CCCAGGCCAGCACGAGGAGACCACCCACGAGCGCGAACACAACCCGCGACCCGATCGCCAGAATTCCGAGGCCGGCGAGGATCAGGATCCATTGCCCCAGATCGAGGACGCGGTCGAACAGCGGGTGGCGTGCGAGCGCCGGCCGGTCGAAATAACGCAGCCCCTTGAAATGGATCGAGGCCAGCGCGCAAAGCAGCCCGGTCATGAGCACCATGAGCCCGGTCGCGATTAACACGCCGGTGCCCCGGCGTTCCGGGCCATCGATCGCGACGCCGTCTCCGCCGCCACCGATCGAGAACCCGATGCCCCGGCCGCGATCGCCGCGCAGGTGTGCCCCGATCGAACCGCTCCCTCGATCGTCGCCGGCAGGCCGGTGGCGGTCCAATCACCGGCCAGCAGCAGCCCGGGGACGGGGGTCCGGCTCCCGGGACGCAGCCGCGTCATCCCCGGCAGCGGCGAGATGGTGGCGCGTTTCTCCTTGATCACCAGGGCGTGGCGCAGGGTCGCCCGGGCGGCGCGGGGGAAATAGGCCTGCACGGTTTCCAGCGCCGACCGCACGAGGTGGTCGCGGTCCCGATCCATCCAGTCATGCGCGGCGCTGCGGACCAGGGTCACGGCATGTCCTGTGCCCGGGTGGACCGTCACCGCCTCGCGGTTGAAAATCCACTGCCACTCCCCCTCGACCAGCCCGGCAAAAGGCAGATCGGTCACCGGGGTGCCGAACCAGAGGTAGGCGGAAACAATCGGCGAGGTCCGGAGTTGCGACGCGCCGGAAAAGAAAGGATGCCCCGCGGTCTCTTCCGGGAGGATCGCCAGCGTCTCCGCCGGCGGAGCGGTGACGATGACGGTTGGCGCCCGGACGACCGCCCCATCGGTCGGGATGACCCCGACGCAACGATCTCCTTCGATCAGGATGCGGCGCACCGGCATCCGGACGTGGGCCTCCGAACCCCGGGCGCGCAGATAGTTGACCGCCGGATCGGCGTACAGTTCGCTCAGCCCCACCCGCGGCACCCCGAGACGCGAGCCCTCCACCCCCCCGAGGAGCCCCTCGCGCAGCACCGGCAGAAACATCGAAGCGGCGCACTTCCCCGGCTGTTCGTTGAGCGCCGCGACGACCAGGGGATCCCACAGACGCGTCCGGCAGGAATGCGACTGCCCCAGGGATGCGAGCCAGTCGGTGACGGTGATGGTGTCGAGACGGTCGAGATCCGCCGGTCGATCGCACACCCGCGCGGCCCGCGCCACGCGCAGCAGCCGCAGGCGATCGCCGAAGGTCAGGCCGGGGAACCGCATCAGCCCGGCGGCAAGATCGAACGGCCGAGGCCATGCGGGAAGGGCGAAGGTCCCGACCGCTCCACCACGATCCACGAACGGGACCGACAGCCGTGGCTGGAGGATCAGGTTCGACCGGGTGCCGATCCGATCGAGGAACCGGAGGGTTTCCCGGTAGCACCCCATGAACAGGTGCTGGCCGTTGTCCACGATTGAGCCCGTGTCGGGATCGACCCACGACCTTGCCCGGCCGCCGACGTACGGTCGTGCCTCCAGAAGAAGGACGCGGGCCCCCGACTCCGCCAGAGCCGTGGCCGCGGCAAGACCCGCGAACCCGCCGCCGACGACGATGGCGTCCGGGGTCCGCCCGCCGCCGGACACTCCCCTACCTCCCGACCTGACCGGTGACCCGCGCCTGCAGCGCCAACCCGATCTGGGTCAGCCGCGGCACCGCCACCCGGCGATCGAAGACCCGGAACCCGGCGGCCTCGATGCGCTGCAGCAGCCGCCGGTAAATCGCGGCCATCACTTCCGCGGGGAGCAGCCGGCCACGATCCTCGTCCGGCAGGATCCGAGCCGCCTCGTCGAACCAGTGCCGCGCCCTCGCGACCTGGTGGCGCATCAGCGCCACGAACGCCGGCGTCTGTTCGCTCCGCAGCAGGGCCGCCTCGCTGTAGCCGAACGCCGCGATCTCGTCGAGCGGGACGTAGATCCGGCCGCGGGCGGCGTCCGACTTGAGGTCGCGCAGGATGTTGGTGAGCTGCAGCGCCGTCCCCAGCGTCGTGGCGTACTCGCGGCTCTGCGGATGCCGGCATCCGAAGATCGGCAGGCAGACGACCCCGACCGCACCGGCGACGCGCAGGCAGTACTGGCGCAGTTCGCCGAATGTGGCGTAGCGTGACCGTTCGAGATCCATGGCCATGCCGTCGAGGATCTCCTCCAGCGGGCCGCGCGGCAGGGCAAACCGGCGCACCGCCCACTGCAGCTCCCCGAGGACCGGGCGCTCCGGTTCGCCGATCCAGCAGCGCGCCAGATCTTCGCGGTAATCCTGCAGGATACGGGAGGCACGGGGGAGGTCGATCGGACGCTCGTCGACGACGTCGTCCACGGCGCGGCAGTAGCCGTAGACCGCCTCGATGGCGCGGCGCGCCTCCGGCGGCAGGATCCCGAACGAGAAGTGGAAGGAAGACCCCGACGAAGCGCGGCGCCCGCCCGCCCCGTCGACACCGGTGCTCACCGGGCCCACCTCAGGGCGGCGATCGCCAGACCCGGGACATCCGCCATCCCGATCCGCGGCCGGCGCTTCAGGACGTCGTAGTCCACTCCCTCGATGCGGTCGAGGATCCGACGCCCCCCGAGCCAGGTGGCCCGGAGTTCCCAGCGCAACCGCCCGCCGACCGCATCGCACAGCGGCCGCGCCGCGTCGAACAGGACCCGGGTCCGCCCGACGAGGTCCCGCATCAGCCCGCGGAAACCGTCGGTCACCAAGCCGGATCGCAACATCTCCTCGTCAACTCTCCATTGGCGTTGCTCGTCCTCCGGCAGGTAGACCCGGTCGCGTCCCAGATCGATCGCCACGTCCTGCCAGTGGTTGGTCAATTGCAGCGCCGTGCAGAAGGCGTTCGACCGGCCGATCAGGACCGGGTCGCGATGCCCGGAGACCTGCAGGACGAGGCGGCCGACCGGGTTTGCGGACAGACGGCAGTAGCGCAGCACCGATCCGAAATCCGGGTGGCGGTGCACCGTGATATCCATCCGGAACGCCGCGATCAGGTCGCGGAACGGCTCCGGTGGCAGTTCATGACGCTCGATGGCCTCGCGCAGGGCCACGAACACCGGGTGAACGGCGTGCCCCCGGAAGCAATCCTCGAGCAACCCCTCCCACTCCTGGAGGCGCTGCAGCCGGCGCCCCTCGTGCACCGGCTCGTCGGCGAAATCGTCGGCGATCCGGGCGAAGGCATAGATGGCCTGGATGGCGGGCCGGATCCGCGCCGGGAGGAGGATCGAGGCGACCGGAAAGTTCTCGTAGTGATCGCGGGCCAGCCGGGCGCAGAAACGGCGTGCCTCGCGACGCTGCCGGTCGTCCCGGCCGGCGGCCGGTTCGCCGTCGCGCGGAGGCGGACCGGCGGCGTCGACCCCGGACTGCGTAGGGTTCATGGGAGAGCGGATGTTACCACCGTTCCCGGCGCCTCCCGGTCATCCCCGATGGCCCTGGGGGCCCCGTCCGTGAGCGGGAGACCGCTTCTGCTATAGTGACACGCATAGCCATCAGGAGCATTCCATGAGCGTGGAACGCAAGATATTCATCGACGGAGCCTGGCGCGATACCGGGCGCCAGGCCTCCGTGAAGAGCCCCTGGGACGGTCATGAAGTGGCCCGGGTCCACCTGGGAAGCGAGCGCGATCTGGAGGACGCCACCCAGGCGGCCGTGCGCGCCTTCGGCGAGATGAAGGCGCTGTCGCGTTTCCAGCGCGCCACGATCCTGAAGCGGATCGCCGAGGGCGTGGCGCAGCGCAAGGACGCCATCGCCTCCACCATGACCGACGAAATGGGCAAGCCGATTCAGTTCGCCCGCGCCGAGGTGGACCGCTGCGTGACCACCTTCACGCTCGCCGCCGAGGAGGCGAAGCGCTGGGGCGGCGAGCTGATCCCGGCGGACATCGAGGCGCACACCGCCGGCTACTTCGCGATGACGGTCATGGTGCCGCTCGGTCCGGTGGCGGCGATCTCGCCGTTCAACTTCCCGCTCAATCTGGTGGCCCACAAGCTGGCCCCCTGCCTGGCGGTCGGATCCAGCATGGTCCTGAAGCCGGCCCGCCAGACGCCGCTGGAAGCGCTGACGCTGGCCGAGATCGTCCACGAAGCGGGCGCCCCGAAGGGGGCCTTCAACGTGGTGAACTGCGAACCGGCGGTCGGCGAGCGGCTGGCCACCGACGACCGCTTCCCGGTCCTGACCTTCACCGGCAGCGTCGGTGTCGGCTGGCGGCTGAAGCAGGCGGCCTGGAAAAAGCGCGTCACGCTCGAGCTCGGCGGCAATGCCGCCTGCATCGTGCATTCCGACGCCGACCTCGACCACGCGGTGCAGCGCTGCCTGACGGGCGGGTTCGCCCAGGCCGGTCAGTCGTGCATCTCGGTGCAGCGCATCCTGGTGCACGAGCCGGTCTACGCCGCCTTCGAGCAGAAACTGGTCGATGGAGTCGCGACCATCAAGGCCGGCGACCCGCGGGATCCGGCGACCGTCGTCGGCCCGGTCATCGACGCCGGCAACGCCGACCGGATCCTGACCTGGATCGCCGAGGCGAAGAAGGCCGGGGCGCGGGTCCTGGCGGGTGGCACACGGGAAGGAAACCTGATCCATCCGACCGTCGTCGCCGGCGCCGACCGATCGCTCAAGGTCTCCTGCCAGGAGGTGTTCGGGCCGGTGGTGACCATCGCCCCCTACAAGGACTTCGAGGAGGCGGTGCGGACTGCCGATGACTCCAATTTCGGCCTCCAGGCCGGGGTCTTCACGCACGACATCCGGCGGATCCGCCACGCGGTCGAGAACCTGCACGTCGGCGGGGTCATGGTCAACGAGGTCCCGACGATGCGCGTCGACAACATGCCGTACGGCGGGACGCGCGACTCCGGCAACGGTCGCGAAGGGCCGCGCTACGCCATGCACGAGATGTCGGAACCCCGTCTCGTCCTGTTCAACCTCAACCGCTGAACGGCGGCGGCCCCGCAGACCCCGGTCCCCTGCGGGTCGGCGAGGGTCCCTGTCCGCGCCGCTGTTTTTCCCGGAACCCCCGCGGGGGGCGGCCGGTACAATCGCACGGGTCGACGGAGAAAGGATGCCGGGCGAGCCTTCGGATGGCGACTTGGTCCGCGAGGTCCTGGCCGGCAACGTCGACCGGTTCGAGGTCCTGGTCCGCCGCTACCAGCGGCTGGTGGCAGCCGCCGCGCTGCGGATGGGGACTTCCCGTGATGAGGTCGAGGACGTGACCAGCGAAGTCTTCTACAAGGTCTACCGCAGCCTCGGGCGCTACCGGCCCGAACACGCCATGTCGACCTGGATCTACCGGATCACCGTCAATGCGGCTCTGGACCGTCGCCGCAGCCGCCGCCAGATGGGCCGCCAGGAGGAAATCCCGATGCACCTCGCCGATACCCGCCCCTCGCCGTTCGAACGGGCCGGTGACGAGGAACGGGCCGGGCTGGTGCAGCAGGCGATCGGCCGGCTCCCCGATCACTACCGGGTCCCTCTGGTGATGGTCCACGCCGAGGGACTGGGGCTGGACGAGGTGGCCCGCGTCCTGGGGGTGGCGGAAGGGACCGTGAAGTCCCGGCTGTTCCGCGCCCGCGCCATGCTGAAGCAGATCATCCAGAGACATTACCCGGCCCTGCAGCCGGCCACCGGCGAGGAGGTCATGTGAGCCCGTTCCAGCCGCACCACCGCGCCCCTGGTGACGATCCCGGACACGACTGGGCCGATGCGGTCCTGGGCCCGATCCGCCGCCTGCAGACCGATGTCGACGTCACCCGGACGGTGATGGCCCGGATCAGGGCGGCACGACCCGGGTTCGAGGCGATCCCGCTGCCCGGGGGCGCGCCGCGCGTCGCCTGGACGCTGGCGCTGGCCGCCGGCGTCGGGGCCCTCGTGCTGCTTGGCTCGACCGCGGTCGCCATGATCCTCGGGGGCGACGTCGGGGCGCGCGAGGTGTTCAGCGGTCTCGCCTCGGCCGGGCGCAGCCTGCTGCTGGTGGGCCAGGCGGCCCTCGCGATCGTCGGCCGGCTGCTGGCCGCCGGTCTGATCACGCTGGCCCGCCTCCTGGCTGCAGCCCGCGATACCGCCCCCTATGTCCGCGGGGTCGGGACCGTCGCCGCCACCCTCGGCGCCGTCTCCATTCTCGTCAGCCTGCACGCCTTTGCCTCGGCCCGCAAACTGATGCCTCCGGCGGGCCTCCATGGAGGAATCCGATGAAAGCCCGATACGCCCTGGCGCAATACCCGGGCAGGCTCCTGGCGGCGCTGCTGGCCGCGGTCCTGTGCCTCGGCGCCACGGAGGCACCGAACGTCTCCGTCTCCGACGACGCCCACGTCTCGAAAGGCGAGATCCACGAGGGTGATGTCGTCGTCGTGATGGGAGACGCGGTCATCGAGGGGGAGGTCACCGGGTCGGTCGTCGTCGTCCTCGGCAAACTGCGGATCAGCGGTGTGGTGGATCAGGACGTCGTGGCGGTCCTGACCGACACCCGGATCGAGGCGGGCGCCGCCATCGAGGGCGAACTGGTCAGCGTCGGCGGCGGGCTGCAGCGCGCCGATGAATCCCGGGTGGAGGGGGAGGTCGTCAACCTCAACTTCTCCGAGTTCGTCCCGTTCACCCATGACTTCGATCTGTCGGGTCTCTGGCGGTTCCTGTTCATCCTCAAGCTGGTCAAGCTGGCGGCGCTGTTCGTCATCGTGGTCCTGATTGCCGCGCTGCTGCCGCGCCGCCTCGAGATCATGGCGGCCGCCTTCCCGAAGCAGTGGGGCTGGGCGATCGTCGCCGGCATCGGGGCCTATGCCGCCTTCGTCATCGGGTCGATCATTCTGGTCTGCACGATCCTCGGGATCCCCCTGGCCCTGGCCCTGGTGTTTGTCATGCTGGCGACCAAGTGGATCGGCCTGGCCGCGACGATGTACCTGGTGGGTCATACCGCCGGCCGCAATCTGTTCGGGCGCGAACTCCCCCACCTGCCGGCCGTCCTCGGTGGCTACGTCGCCTACGCCCTGCTCTGCCTGGTGCCGTTCTTCGGCTTCGCCTTCGGGATGGCGATGAGTGTCCTCGGCGTCGGCCTCTCCCTGGTGACCCGGTACGGATCCGAGGAGCCCTGGCGCGGCCGACCGGCGGCGCCGGCCGGCCCATCCCACGTCGGCCCCGCGGCGCCGGCACCCGCTTCTGCTACAGGGGTGGTCGTCCCGCCCCCGATCATCGGCACCCCGCAGTCCTGACGGACGGCGTCGCTCAGCGAACGCGCTGGCCGACCATTCTCAGGAACTGGTTGAGCGAAGAGCAGGCGAGGAAGGGGTTGTCTACCTTCTGCTCTCCCAGCGTCGCGGAGGGAACTTCGGCGTAGTTGTGACCCGGGAAGAGGACGGTCCGATCGTCGAGGCGTGCCAGGGTCCCGCTCAGGCTCTTGTAAAGCTGCTCGGGGTCGCCGCCGGGGAGGTCGGTCCGCCCGCAGGCGTTGATGAACAGAGTGTCTCCCGACACCAGCCGATCGCGGGTCAGGAAGCACTGGCTGCCGGGGGTGTGGCCCGGCGTGTGCAGGAACTGGATCGTCAGATCGCCGATCCGGAGTTCATGGCCCGGCGCGACCGCTTTCAGGTTCCCGCCCCGGAACGACATCCAGGGAATCTCGTCCCGGTTGACGTAGACCGCGGCGTCGGTCTTCCCCACCAGGTCATCGAGGCCGTTGGTGTGGTCCGGGTGCCAATGGGTCACCAGCGCCGCGACGATCCGCCGCCCGTCCTGCTTCGCGGCCGCCAGGATCGCGTCGACGTCCCAGGCGGCGTCCACCACCGCCGCCTCGCTTCCGTCCCGCGGCCCGACGAGATAGACGTAGTTCGCCATCGGGCCGATTTCGATCTGCCGGAGATAGAGGTCGTCGTTCATGCGAGCCGGAGCAGCCGACGGCAAGAGTTGCTCATGCCAGCCTGACGTAGTCGAATTCGATCGGCTTGCCGTCGATGCCGCGCGGCGGCGGGGCGATCCAGGAGGCCATCTTCCCCGGTTCATGCACCGCCTGCATCAGGCTCTTCACGTAGGCCAGATCGGCGGCGGTCGGCAGCCACTCGTCACGGCGGCGATCGAACTCCGGGCGCGGCATCGGCTCCCCGGACGGCGTGAACGCCATCCCCGAGTAGATCCCGATGTTCCGGTTGAAACGGCGCGACGGCAGGCTGATCCGGGTGTCGAGACCAGCCTCGGCGATCGTCTTGTTCCACATGTCGACGCCGCGCTGGTTGTCGTCCACGTAGGCATCCCGCAGCACCTCGTTCATGGCGGTGCGCAGCGGCACCTGCTGCTCGCGCAGTCGCCCCTCCTCCGGCACCACCATGGTGTAGGCCCCCTCGAGGGCGACATGGTCCTGGTGCTTCTTCTCATTGGCGCGTCCCTTCAGACCACAGGCGAAATACTCGGCGGCGTTGGAGGAGATCTCCCCGCCGAACAGGTCGAGCGAAGCCGAATACCAGAGGTTGACGTAGCGCTGCAGGGTCGGCAGGTCGATCCCCCCCAGCTGCCTCACATCCCCGTCCGGCGCCTGCCGGGCCAGGTCGCACGACCGCTGCACCACCCGGCGGATGCCGGTCTCGCCGACGAACATGTGATGCGCTTCCTCGGTCAGCATGAAGCGGGTGGTCCGCGCCAGCGGGTCGAAGCCGCTCTCGGCCAGCGCCAGCAACTGGTACTTGCCGTCGCGGTCGGTGAACATGGTGAACATGAAAAACGCCAGCCAGTCGTCGATGGGAGCGTTGAAGGCCTGCAGAATCCGCGGCCGGTCCGGGTCGCCCGATCGGCGGGCCAGCAGCGCCTCCGCCTCCTCGCGCCCGTCGCGGCCGAAATAACCGTGCAGCAGGTACACCATCGCCCACAGATGCCGCCCTTCCTCGACGTTCACCTGGAACAGGTTGCGCAGATCGTAGAGGCTCGGCGCGGTCGCCCCGAGGCGGCGTTGCTGCTCGACCGAAGCCGGCTCGGTGTCGGCCTGGGTGACGATCAGGCGGCGCAGGAGATTGCGGTACTCGCCCGGGACCTCCTGCCAGGCCGGCTGTCCCCTCTGGTCGCCGAAGCCGATGGTCCGGCCGGGCTCGGGCTCGGCGAGGAAAATCCCCCAGCGGTAGTCCGGCATCCGAAGGTAGTCGAAATGCGCCCAGCCGGCCGAGTCGACCGACACGGCGGTGCGCAGGTAGACCTCCTTCGCCTGGAACCCCTCCGGCCCCATGTCGCGCCACCACTCGAGGAACGATGGCTGCCATTGCTCCAGCGCCCGCAACAGCCGGCGGTCGGAGGCCAGGTTGACGTTGTTGGGAATGCTGTCGTGCAGCTGCACCCTACGTCCTCCTCCAGTCGAAGGTCGGGCGCTCCGGCCGCCCGTAGCAGCGCAGCGCCCCCTGTTCCCCCGTGGCGTTCGGCCGCTGGAAGATCCAGTTCTGCCACGCCGACAGGCGCCCAAAAATCTTCGTCTCGGTCGTTTCGGGTCCCGGGAAACGCAGCGACGCCTCCATCCCGGTCAACGCGTCCGGCGACATCGAGGTCCGTTCCTCGATCGCCACGCGCACCTCGTCCTCGTAATCGATCTCGTCGGCGGCGACGGTGACCAGCCCGATGCCGGTGGCGGCGCGCGCGTCGAACCGCGGCGCGTCGCCGGCGAGCGCGCGCCCCTCGAGCGCCGTGTACCGGGCCGGATCGTGCCCCAGCCGTGTCTGCAAGCGCGCCGGGCCATGGCCCATCGGCAGTGCCCCGAAATTGAGCGGCGACAGCGCCAGGGTCACCGGCCGCGCCGGATCGTCCAGGGCGTAGGTGCGGTCGGCCGACAGGGCGGTTTCGAGGATCGACCCGGCGAAACACGACCCCGGGTCCACCCGGGCGAACAGGCTGCGCGCCGTGCCGTCGAGACGCCGGAGGGTGCGCGCCGCCAACAGGACGATCTCGCGCGCGAACCAGTCCGATCCGGCCAGCCGGGCCATCGTCGTGTCGTGCGCCAGGACCTGGTCGGGGTCTCCCTCGCTGCGGAGGATCAGCAGTCCGATCTCCTCCTCGTTGAATCGCAGGCGACAGAGGGCGTCGTCGAGTTCCCGGAACAGACGCAGCATCCACACGCCACTCCCGGCCCGGCGCAGGGCGGCGGCATCCGCCGGCGGCGGCCCGTCGGGACCGTGCAGGCGCACGGTTGCGGTCCTCCCCTTCCGGTCGATGGCAACCTGCACGAGCGCGTAGTCGATCGTGTCGGCGCCCACCTTCGGGTCAAGGGGGTCGAGCGGCACCCCCGGGCCCGCTTTCTCAGGCGCCGACGCGACGCGGCGCGCGAGCCGCTCACGGACCGCCTCCTCGAACCGGCTCTTCGGGGCGATCGCATCGACCAGCCGCCAGTCGACCGCCCGTTGCCCCTTCACCCCTTCCGCGGTGGTGCAGAAGATATCGGCGTGATCGCGCCGCACGCGCCGCTTGTCCACCAGCCGCGTCAGGCCGCCGGTCCCGGGCAGCACCGCCAGCAGCGGCACCTCCGGCAGGCTGACGGCGCTCGATCCGTCATCCACCAGGACGATCTCGTCACACGCCAGCGCCAGCTCGTAGCCGCCACCGGCGGTCACTCCGCTGCAAGCCGCCAAGTATCTCTGCCCCGAACGCGCCGATGCGTCTTCCATCGCCAGACGCGTCTCGTTGGTGAACTTGCAGAAGTTGACCTTGAAGGAGTGCGATGACGACGCCAGCATGTGGATGTTGGCCCCGGCCGAGAAGACCCGGTCCTTTCCCGATACGATCGCCACCGCCTCGACCTCCGGATGCTCGAAGCGCAGCCGTTGCACCGCATCGGCCAGCTCGATGTCCACTCCGAGGTCGTAGGAATTGAGCTTCAGGACGTAGCCGGGCCGGATCGGCCGGTCGTCGCGAACGTCCCAGACCAGCCGGGCGACCCGCCCCTCGATCTGCAAACGCCAGTGGAGGTAGCGTTCGGGCGATGTTTCGAAGGTGATAGGCGCAGCCTGCTGCGGCCGGTCGTTCGTCGTCGCCATGGGCGTCCGATTATACCCCCCCGCCCCGTCCCGCATGTTGAACCAGGAGCCACAGTGACCTTCCGGACCGTCACGGATGCCATCGGCCCGGCGCCGCACCCTGCGGTTGCCGGGTCCTCTGAGAGGTCGAGCCCGGGGCCCCGCCGCGCGCT
>JANNTZ010000308.1:0-1736 GCA_031394595.1 Acidobacteriota bacterium | reverse complement strand
GACTTGCGGCCACGACCGTGAGACCACCGCCGGCTTGATCGACGAGCTGCTGGTAGGCGGGGAACGATTGCTTGCAGGGCTTGCACCAGGTCGCCCAGAAATTCAGGAAGACAACCTTGCCGCGATAGTCTGAAAGTTTCTGATTCTTGCCGGCCAGATCCGGAAGCGTGAAGTCCGGCGCCGCCATGCCGACCGTCAGCGGCTCGTACTTGGCGCTCTGCAACCAGACCACGCCGAACGCCAGTGCAAGAATACCCACAGCGACCAGGGTGACCACCAGACGGCGAGCCCCCGACGGCTTCCCCTGGGGGGCGGAGTGCGTGATGGACTCTTCAGTCATAGGATGCCTGCCGACTCCTGCATGATGCTAAGCGTATGCGTGCAACCCGGACAGCAGGAAGTTCACGCCCCAAAAACAGAACACCACCATCAGCAAGCCGAAAATCTGGTAGATCGCCGCGCGATGGCCCTCCCAGCCGCGATTCATTCTGGCATGGATATAGGCCCCGTAGATGAGCCACACAATCAGCGCCCAGGTCTCCTTCGGGTCCCAGGACCAGTATCCGCCCCATGCATAGTTCGCCCACATCGCGCCCAGGATGGTGCCGAAGGCCAGGAGCGGAAACCCGACCATGACCGCCTTGTAGCCCAACTCGTCGATCTTCTCGAGGCTCGGGAACGTGGCGTAGACCGACGTGGCCGCCATGCCGCGCCGTTCCGCCCGCTCTTTCAGCAGATACATCACCCCCAGCCCGCCGGCCATCGCAAAGGCCGCATAGCTGGTGAGCGTGATCGAGACATGGATGTAGATCCAGTAACTGTTCAACGCAGGCACGAGCGGCTCGGCGGTCTGATAGCGGTAAGGCAACAGAGACGCCGCGCCCATTGCGATGAACCCGATGGACACGACAAAGGCGCCGATGGCCTTGATGCCGTACTTCAGCTCGAGCAGCAGGTACCCGGCGACCGTCGCAAACGAGACGTAGGCCATCGCCTCAAACTGGTTGGACCAGGGCGCGAACGTGCCGGAGATCTGCATCCGCTCGTAGGCGCGGGCGCCGAGCGCCATGCCGTTGACGATCAGGCCAAAGAACGTCACCCACGTCGCGAGAAGCCCCAGCATCTCCGCCCGGCTTCCCTCCTTCACCGTCGTCTCGGCCGGAAGCCCGGCCGCCGCCGGCTGCAACGCCGTCCGGGACGCCGCGAGAAAGCAGAAGTACAGCACGACGGCCGCCAGATAGAGCCAGAAGGTCACGTCGAAGAGAAACAGCGATCGAAACATAGTGCGTCCTCCCAGCTATTATACAGCCTGGTTCCCCTGCGCGTTGAGGCGCTCGGTGAACCGGCTGAACTCACGATCAAAATCGATCTGCCCCTTGTAGGCCGTGCCGCCGACATAGACGACCACCCCCTGCCCCTGCGGCCCCGGCACCACCTTGGCCCACACCCGGCGGTGATAGATGGCCGCCGAGAGCGTCACACCGACGACCAGCAGCGTGGACCCGATCCAGACGATGAGCACGCCCGGATCCTTGGTGATCTGCAGGCCGGTGAACTTCTTCGCGAGATAGCCGGTCAGCTCGAACTTGTACTTGGAGCCCTGAATGTCAAACAGGTCCGGGTAATTGTAGAACACCCAGGGCGACGTGAGCGTGTGCTCCCGCTCGGTGATGGCCAGCTTGATGGCGGGATTTTCGTGCTCGACCGTCTTGGAGTAGACGCGACGGTCCTTGGCG
>JANNTZ010000294.1:0-2808 GCA_031394595.1 Acidobacteriota bacterium | reverse complement strand
CAGATCGGCGGCGTTGCGGTAGTCACGCGCGACCTCGTAGAGCCGCGCCGCCTCCTCCGGCTTCGCAGCCCGCATGTACAGGCTCACCGCCTGGTCGGTTTCCCCTTCCTTCTCGAACAGGGTCGCCGCCTTCAGGAACTCCCCGGCATCGCGGTACACCTCGGCGGCACGGAACAGGTTCCCCGCCTTCTCGAGGATCGCCGCCGCCTCGGCATGCTTTCCCTGTCGGCCAAGGATCTCCGCGTGCACCGCCGGCGACAGCGCCGCAATGTCGCGCCCCGCCTCCTGCAGGACGCGACAGGCCGCTTCCGGACGCTGCAGCTTCAGGAGCAGGTTCGCCGCCTTCTCCGGGTCTCCCCCCAGGCGCCAGGCTTCGGCGGCCTGCTCGTCCATGAGGGCCGCCTCGAAATGCGGCGCCGCCAGTTTCGCGTCCCCGACCTTCAGGTACAGTTCGCCGCAGTAGCGGTGGTACTTGGTGAACGCGACCCGATCCGACTCCGACAGGTGGTGGTCGCGCCCCTCGCGAGCCAGCTTTTCGATCAGTTTCTCGAACAGGTCGGCGGCAACCAGGTGCTGGCCGGCGCGCACGTAGAGGATCGCCGCCTTGTCGCGGTAGCCGCCCCTGTCGTACTGCTCGGCGGCGGCGTCGAACTGGTCGAGCGACTCGAGGATCTCCGCAGCCTTGAGGTGCTGCCCGCCGCGGGTATAGAACCAGGCGGCTTTCTCGGGGTGTTCGAGCCGGATCTCGATCGCCGCCGCCGCCTGCAGGTCGCCCGCCTTCAGGTAATAGAGGGAGGCCGAGGCGAGGTCCCCCATCTCCTCCGCCAACCGGGCTGCCTGATCGAAATGCCCCCCCTTGAGGTACATCTCGTTGGCGCGCTGCCAGTCACCGGCCAGCTTGAAGAAGTCTCCGGCCTGCGCATGGTCCCCATCACGGGCGGCCTGTTTCGCACGCTTGGTGTAGTCCGCGGGCGTCGGAATGGCCGAACCCCCTCAAACGAAAGCGGAAAGCCCCCCAAGACAGGGGACCCCGGACCCAGAATTTAGGGTCGGGACGGGCGGGACGCCACCTCAGAGGAGTGTCAGGACTCGGGAGCTCTATGCCTGGAACGCCTTGTCGACCAGCGGCTTGAGCTCGCCCTTCTGGTGCATTTCGGTGACGATGTCGCAGCCACCGACGAACTGGCCGCCGATGAAGATCTGGGGGACGGTCGGCCAGTTGCTGTGGGCGGACAGCACCTGCCGGATGCGCGGGTCGGGCAGGATGTCCACCGTCTTGAACGGCTGGCCGATCTCCTTGAACATCGCGATGGTGCGCGCCGAGAAGCCGCACATCGGCATGTCGGTGGTCCCCTTGGTGAACAGGACGATGCGGTTGCCGGCGATTTCCTTCTTGATCATCTCGAGAATGTCATTGGCTTCCATGGTTCACCCCTCGTGATGCCGGCGCTCCTTCTCCCACTCATCCGGAGTGCGGGTGGTGAGCGCCAGCGCGTGAATCTCCTGCCGGGCCATCTCCTCCCGGAACAGGTCGTAGATCATCCGGTGCTGCTCGACACGGCTCTTTCCTTCGAACCCCGGCGCCGTGACCACGGCGCTGAAGTGCGCCTCGGCCCCCTCCACCCGGGCGGTGGCGCCGGCCAGCCGATCCTCGATGCGGCGAGCGATGTCGTTCGGGCTCATGGACAGAGTCACCGGCGAAAAGTCGCCCACCTACGGGGCGATCGCAATCGTGGCGTTGAAGCTGGCGTTGAGATCGCAGGTGGCGTCGATGATCCCATCGCCGGCCGACGACACCGCCGCCGAATCGCAGGTCGCGTAGATGATTCCCGTACTCCGGGTCAGTGTCCCGATGCACTGCACATAGGCGTTGTCGTCGTTCTCCCAGATCTGGACGAAGGCGAGACACGTGTCGGCTGCGACGTCGGCGACCAGCTCGCTGGCGGGTGCGGAAACATCGATATCCCCTGTCACTTGGAAGCCGACCCCGTTGGCGGTGACCTGCACATTCGTGTAGGTGTAGGTGGCCAGGGTGACATCGAGCAGATCGCCGTCGTAGGCCGAGGGGAGGGGCAAATCGTCGCACAAGGCCAGCGAGGTGTTGACGGTCGAGGCGTAGTTGACCACCCAGTCGGTGCGGAGATCGGTGTAGACCAGGCCGCAGTCGAGATCGACGACCGTCGTGCTCGAGTCATTGCAGCCGGCCAGGACGACGACCAGGCACGCCATGAGGGGCAGGAATCGTTTCGACACGGGTTTCAGCCCTCCACCACCATCGGTTGTTCGAGGGGCGCCTCCGCCACCACGAAGGGGGGCATTGTAGCGCCACCAGCCCGGCCTGACCAAATCCCGCCGCGGGATCAGTCGACCGCTGCCACGAGGTCGAAGAACAACGGGTTGGTGAGGACGCAGGTCCCCTCGGAGGTGAAGGCATCGGCGTCGGAGTCGATCTCGACCCTCGTACAGGTGCCGGTCGCCTTCCGGGTCACGGGATCGAACGCCCCGGAGCAGAGGAACCAGAGCCGGTCCCGATCGTTCCAGATACGGGCGCGGGTGAGGCAGGTCCCGGCCTCGATCGTGGCCGTGAATTGATTGCGCCCCCCGCTCTCGCCTCCGGACATGGCGAAGATCGGCGGGAAAGTGTCGTACGCCAGGCCCTTCCAAGGGGCGACATAGGTGACCCAAGTGCTGTCGGAAGCCACTACCCGGCCATCGAAGCTTCTATTTTCACAACGGGTCAGGGAGGTCACCGTCTGGGTCGTCCGCACGCGCCAGTCGCCACCGAGGATTTCCTGCATGCGAACCTGG
>JANNTZ010000242.1:0-2614 GCA_031394595.1 Acidobacteriota bacterium | reverse complement strand
CGCGCGCGTGCGGATCGTCGCGCTCCCCGATCTGGGGCCGGGCGAGGACATCGTGCAGTTCGTGGAGCGGCGGCGAGCGGAGAACCGGAGCGATGGGGAAGTCTGCGATGAGATCGGGGCGCTTGTCGATTCCGTGTCCGACTTCGATTCCGGATCAGTCGCGAGTAATTCGCAGAAGGGCCTTCTCGCGTTTTCGTCGTACCCCAGGCAATCGCAGGAAGCGCGATGGCCTGTTCCTCTGGGCTCAGCAGCACTTCACGGCCTCGCGGGCGAGTTCGTTCGGCTCGTCGCGCCCCATACTGAATCCGACCCCGTAGCGCTGCTGGCGCAGCTGCTGCTGGGAGTCGGAAACATCATCGGTCGCGGTCCTCATTTCCGAATCGAAGCCGATGAGCACCCCGCGCGCTTGAATCTAGTTCTCACCGGAGAAACCTCCCAGGGCCGCAAGGGAACGTCCTGGGGACACGTCCGGGGACTCCTTGCGCTCGCCGATCCTGAATGGGAGCGGGGGTGCTTCGCGTCCGGAATGTCGAGCGGGGAGGGCCTGATATGGGCAGTTCGCGACCCGGTTTCGAAGCTTGTCCGCAAGAGCAAGAAAGATCCCGAACCCGTCTTGCGTGTGGTTGACCAAGGCGTCGCGGATAAACGCCTGCTCGTCTTCGAGGGAGAGTTTGCTTCCGTCCTTCGAGTCCTCCAGCGCGACGGCAACACTTTGAGCGCGGTTGTGCGCAATGCCTGGGACAGCGGCAAGCTGAAGATCCTCACGAAGAACTCGCCAGCGACCGCGACCGGGGCGCACATTTCGATCGTCGCGCACGTCACAAAGGACGAAGCGCTGCGGTACCTCGATCGCACCGAACTTGGAAACGGCTTCGCGAATCGGTTTTTGTGGATCTGCGTGCGAAGGTCGAAGCTGTTGGCGCTGGGGGGGAACGTTCCGGGGGACGAGTTCAACGCTCTCGCCGCCCGCATCCGCGAGCGGCTAGAGCTGGCGCGAGGCCTCGAACGCATCGAGTTCGACGAGGAGGCGCTCGCCAACTGGAAGCAGAGCTACTCAGTGCTCGCTGCCGAACGTGGTGGGTTGCTGGGTGCCGTGACGGCCCGAGCGCCGTCACAAGTCCTCCGCTTGGCAATCGTCTACGCCGTGATTGACGGGGCGCGCCTGATCCACGCGCCGCACTTGCACGCTGCGCTCGAAGTCTGGCGGTATGCGGATGACTCCGCGAAGTACATCTTCGGCACCGCACTTGGAAACGCGGCCGCAGAGGCCATCCTGCAAGCCTTGCGGCAGAACTTGGGCGGCACGGATCGGACGCAGATCCGTGAACTGTTCTCGAACAACAAGTCAGGCGCAGAGATCGATCGCGCGCTCTCCGAACTCGCCGCCGGTGGCCTCGCCGTGTCACGCATGGTGCCGACCAACGGGCGGTCGCGGGAACTCTGGAGCGCTACGACCGAAACGACATTGACGACCAAAGTCTCCGCGTAGATCGACCTTCGGTCGTATCGGTCGTTTTTGTCGTCAGGTACCGCGCAGCTCCGTCATGGAGCCCTTTCAGGCAGCAATACTCCAGGCTCAGTAACTCCGGCGCGCGGGCGCGAGAACACGGTGTCTACTTGTAGGCCTCGTCGAAAATCCTGGAGTCCTCGTCCATCGTCAGCTTGCGCCCAGCGGCTGCTTCTGCGTCTTCCTTCAGTCGGTCGTACTTCCACTTCTTAGCATCAAGCCTCTTGTTCTTGGCGTCGCGCTCAATCTTGTCGCTGACCGCCTTCTCGTAGTTGAAGTCGGGACCGAAATGGGTGGACAAGATCGGAGTGGGCGGGCTGTCCCACCTTGGCGATCCAAGTTGCCACACATCGCCATTGGAAGTGTCCACGAGCCAATGGGTTGGCTTCATCTGGTACGTCGCCGGTCGGTCGCTTCCAGGCACCCTTTGATCTGGGCGCAGCATGTCGCGGGCTGGGTCCCAGTCCCACGCCGTCTCGATGACGAGCTGCCATCTCCCGATCTTGGACGGTTCTGGCCTCGGTGCAAACACGTAGGCCGCAGCTGCGGCTCCCGAGACAATCGCGACCGCGAGCAGGAAGAGAATGCCGTTGCGAGAGGGTACTTCCATGCCGCCAGCCTAGCCCGTGATGCGGTCACTCGCCGCCGCCCCATGGAATGCACGGACCAAGGATCGACGCGATGGCGATGCCAAGGAGCGCGAGCAGACAGCCGCCCAGGCCATCGAAGAAGTTGCGGGCCTTGCGTCGCCGCGCGCACTTCCGGCAGATCCACCAGTCACGGACCTTGACGCCGCAGTCTGCGCACTTGTGGAGGCTCATCGACGGAGCGTTCTCATGCCGCCATCGTAGCGCGCTGGATTACTTGGATGCTCTCGTCCGGGCCTGAGGGCGCGGAGCACTACAGGCTTCGGTCGAGACCGTCAGCATGCACAAGACTGCAAGGCGGTTCATCCGGCGCTGGATCTGCTGGCTCGTCGGGCGATGCTCACATGGCTACGGGCAGATCATGAACGAAAGCGCATTCGTCAGCCCGATGTTGTACTCCGTGTGCGGCTGTCCGGACCCAGGATCGCGGCTCCAGTATTGCGCATAGACACGCGTGCTG
>JANNTZ010000241.1:0-10029 GCA_031394595.1 Acidobacteriota bacterium | reverse complement strand
CGGTCGATTCTCCCCGCCTTCGTGGCGGCTGGATCGCTGGCGCTGGCCATCGGCACGGTCGGCGCCGGTTCCGCGGCGCCCCACAAAGCCCCGCTCCTGGTCCTGGTCGGTCCGGATGGGGCAGAGCGAACGGTCCGCTCGCCCGATTTCCGATTCGTCTACTTCGAGCGGATTTTCTATGACCGGCATGCGCCGCGATCGGAGGAACCTTCCGGTCGTCGGCTCGACATCGAAGATCGCCGTCACGAGTGCACCTGTGTGCTCCTCCAGGACCTGACGGTCTACAAGTTCAAGAATCTGCGGCAGATCGAGATCCTGCACGCACCGAAGGACCCGCACATTCTCCTGCGACTGACGGAACGCAACGGCCGGGTCCACGAACACCTGTTCGAGAATCTCGCTGGCACGGTCAGTTCCATTTCCCCGCGCTTTGCGGGCACCGTGGACGGTGTGGTCCGCGAGTTCCCGCTGGAGGCCGGCGGGGACACCCGCAACGGACCCGGGGAGCGGCTGGCGCGCGTCCTGTTGGTCACGGCGCCGCCGTCATCCCGCTGACCGACCGGACACCGGCCACGGTGACACGACCGCCGCGTCTTCTCCTGTTGTACAGCGCGGTGTTCTTTGTCTCGGGTCTCGCCGGCCTGGCGCAGGAAGTCGCCTGGACACGGGCCCTCGGCCAGGGGATCGGCACGTCCCTGCAGTCGACCTCCGCGGTCCTGGCGGTCTTCCTCGGCGGGCTGGCGGGCGGCGCCACCATCGGCGAGTGGTTCGCCGGGCGACTTCGCCGGCCGCTCCGGGCTTACTGGGTGATCGAATTCGGCATCGCCCTTTATGCCGCCGCCTCGCCAATCGTGGCCCGCCTGGCGACCGGCATCCTGGCCGCCTGGGGCCCGCAGATCGAGAGCGCCACCGGCCTGGTCCTCGCCCGCGCCGCCGTGGCTGCCGCCGCTTTGCTTCCGGTCACGCTCGCCATGGGGGCGACGTTGCCGATCCTGGTGCGCGCCGCGGTCGGCTCCGGGGCACCGCCGGGGTCGGCGATCGCGATCCTTTACGGCACCAATACCCTAGGGGGTGCCGCCGGTGCGGCCCTGGCTTCGTTCGCGCTGCTGCCGCTCCTCGGGACCCGGCTGACCTTTCTTGCCGCGGCGATCCTGAATGCCGGGGCCGGAGTGGCGGCTCTGGCGATTGAGCGCCGCCACCCTCTGTCGACGCCCCCGGACGCGGCGGTCGGGGCGGCGGAATTGACTCTGCCGAAACACCATCCCCACCAAGGCCGGCTTCCGGTCCTGCGACCGGCGTTGGTTATATTGGCGGCCGCGCTGTCCGGGGCGATCGGGGCGCTCCTGCAGACCGGCTGGACACGGCTGGCGACCCTGTCGTTCGGCGCCAGCGTCTACTCGCTCGGCACCACGCTCGCGGCCTTCATCTGCGGGCTCGGGATTGGCCCGTTCCTCGTCGCGCGCCGGCTCCGATCCGGCGCCGGCCGAGCCACCGCCGCCTGGACGATCGGCGGCACCGCCGTTCTCTCGATCGCAGTCCTGCCGGCCCTCGGTCGCCTGCCGGAGGTCGCCGCCTCGATGGCCGGTCTTTTCGGCCAGGTCGGACCGGCATTGGTGGCGTCCCAGTTTGCGCTGCTGTTCCTCATTCTCCTCCCGGCCGCCGCGCTCCAGGGCGCCACCGTGCCGGCGCTGGCGGTGGCGGCGGGGGGGGCGGCGCACCGCGGCGTTGCCCGTGCCTACGCTGCGGCAAGCATCGGGTCGGTCGCCGGATTCCTGATCGCCGGATTCGCGCTGGTGCCGCGCTTCGGCACCCAGCGCACCCTGGTCATCGCCGCGGCAGCCGGGATCGCCTTGAGCGCCATGCTGGTGGCGCTCGCCCCCCGGGGGCCGCGCCCGATGGTGGGCGCCGCTCTTCTGCTCGCCGTCGCCCTGGCCACCCTCCTCGTGCCGTTTCCGCCTTGGGAACCGGCGATCCTGACCAGCGGCGGGCTGATCTACGGACCGGTCTACCGCGCCGCCGGTGGTCATCGGCCCGCCCGGGCGATGCGCCGGCGCGGGGACATCGTTTTCCAACGCGAGGATGGCACCAGTGTCGTGACCGTGCGCCGGAGCCCCGCGGGCCCGCTGTCGCTCCAAATCAATGGCCGCACCGAAGCCTCGACCGGCGGCGACCTGGGGACCCAGTTCCTGTCCGCCCACCTGCCGCTCCTGCTCCGTCCCGGGGCCGGGGACGTGCTGGTCATCGGTCTGGCGAGCGGTATCACCACGGGGGCCGTGGCCCGGCACCCGGTGCGGACCCTCCGGGTCGTGGAGATTGCTCCGGCCGTCGTCGCTGCAGCGCGTCTGTTCGACGACGCCCACGGCCGGGTGCTGGACGATCCGCGACTCGGGATCGTCGTGGACGACGCCCGGAGTCACCTTCTGGTCCGGACCGATCTCTACGACGTGATTACCTCGCAACCTTCCAACCCCTGGGTGGCGGGGGTCGCCAACCTGTTCACCGAGGAGTTCTACCGCCTGGTCCGTTCGCGACTGAATCCGGGCGGGGTCTTCTGCCAGTGGATGCAGGCCTATCGCATGGAACCGCGCGATCTTGCCGGCATCGTCGCCTCCTTTCTCGCCGTTTTTCCGCAGGCGACGCTCTGGGAGGAGTCAGCGGGAGGCGGCGACTACTTCCTGGTGGGGGGGACCGCGCCGATCCGGATCGACCCCGACCGGTGGGACCCGGCGTCACCGGCGTGGGCGGACCTGCGTCGCGTCGGGATCGACGGGCCGGCCGGCCTGTTGTCGCGGTTTGTCGCCGGGCCGGCGGGCCTGGTCCAGATCGCCGCGGGGGCTCCCCTGCACACGGACGACAATCTCTACCTGGAGTGGCGGGCTCCGCTGGCGTTGTTCCGCGACACGCTGCAGGCCCAGACGGCGTTTCTCGATCGCCACCGCGAGGCACCGGCCACGGTCCTGACGGCGGGGATCCTCGACACCCGGCCGGTCCTCGCGGCCGAGCTGCGCCGGGAGGCGGCGCACCGGGCCGACCGGATCGCGGCCCTCCAGAGCATGCAGCCGGCCGATCTGGCAGCCCTTACCGATCCATTCCTGGCTGCGGGAATCGAGTCGCTGCGCGCCGGCCGTCCTTTCGAGGCGCTGACGCATCTGCAGCACGCAGCCGCCGACAACACCGGGAGCGCCCAGGCACTCTGGCTGCTCGGGGAGGCGTATGCCGGTACGGGGCTCGATGACGCGGCGGCCGTCGCCTTCCGGGCGGCAGTCGAGCTCGACCCGCGCCTGACCCAGGCTTGGATCGCCATCGGCCGGAGACTCCAGGCGACCGGGCGTCTTGAGGAGGCCCAGGAGGCGTTCGTCAAGGCGACTGCCGTGGGGTCGCGGGGTCGCAGCGGTGCCTTGGCCCGGAACAATCTCGGCGCCGTCCGCCTGCAACGCGGTGATCCCGAGACGGCCGAAGCCGACTTCGTCGCCGCCATCGATCTCGATCCGTCGCTGGCAGCGGCGCACGCCAACCTCGGAGTGGCACGACGGCGGCGCGGCGACGATCGGCAGGCGGAGTCCTGCTACCGCGTGGCGATCGACCTCGACCCGCTCAACACCGACGCCCGCTACAACCTGGCGCGTCTGCTGGCGGCGACGGGAAGAAACGAGGAGGCGGGCGCCGTGCTGAAGGCGATCCTGGCGATTGACCCCGGCGATGAAACGGCGCGGGCGGCTCTGAACGAACTTGACCCAGGCTCCTAGGCCGGCAGCGCCACCAGCAGATCTTCGCCCGTCCGCCCGACGCGCCCCGGCGCTTCCAGGACATCCAGGAGCTGGCTGGCTTCGAGCATCCTGCGAATGGCCGACGGGGCGCGCAGGATTTTCAGAATTGCGCCATGGCGTGACGCCGCCCGCCGGCAGGCAAGGACGAGACCGAGACCGGAGCAGTCCATCATCCGGGTCCCCGAAAGATCGATCACAATCTGCCGGACTCCGCGCTCCAGGAGCCGGTCGACCCGGCGCACCAGCACCGAAGCTCCCTCACCGCCGACCAGGCGGCCGGAGATCAGCACCACCGCCTTCGATCCCGATTCTCGCGCTGCAACCTTCAGACCCGGCTTCATCGTCGTGCCCTCCCATTGACATGGAGGATTACTCCGGGGCGTGCGCCCGGGTTCCACGGATTTTCCGGAGGAGCCGTTCAGTGACGCGGCGGCGATGCCCCGTCCGGGGATGAGGAGGGTTCCGCAGACGCGGCCTCCGCGGGCGAAGACGCGTCGGGAGCCGGGGGCGTTTCCCGCGCTTCCTTGAGGACGGCATCGAGCTGCTGGTTGATATTCTGGAGCGCGCCCACGGGCGCCTCGGCGATCGGACGCCAGGCCATGTCGCGCACCCGTACCTTCCCGGTTCGATCCGGGGATCCGATCACCAGGTGCTGCGTCTTCGTTGAACCGCCTTCGGCCGGCGCCTCCTCGGCGAGCGTCAGATCGAGCGCCGGATGGCGCAGCAGCCGCGTGCGATCCGCCTCGGTTGGTCGATCGTTGAAGCGCGTCGCCTTGAGCGCGCTGACATGACGGAGGAGCGTGTCCATCGTGTCGGCCTTCACCTTTCCGGTGGCCAGGCCTGTGGCGTCCCACGATCCGTCCGGCTCGCGCGTCAGGGTCAGCGATTCCTGCCCCGGGCGGATGGCGGTCACCGTCTGGACTCGGTACTGGCCGACCCCGAGCAGATCTTTGCGACGCAAATCGTCCAGACGCGTACCGATCTTCTCCCAGATGTCCCCGGGAACTTCGAGGACCGCGTCACGGCCGATCGGTCGCGCGTACCGGTTTTCGCCGGTGGCCTTGCCGAACAGGATCGTCTTCTCGACGTCCCATCCCTCCTGCAGGAGGCTGAGACGCGCCACCGGGGGCTCGAGACCGAAGCGCCTCAACTCGGCCTTGGTCGGGGTTTCGGCCGGGAACGACCGCGCCCGGAGATTCTGCAGCGCCGTCAGGAGGTCGGTGATCGTCGGGCCGTCGGCCGGCGCCTCGACCGGTGTCTTGACCGTCCAGGCATCCTCGATTTTCTCCAGCGAGACCGAGCCGCCGGGTCGCGTGATCGCCAGACGCCGCACCTTCCAGGCATCCAGATCGATCAGCGATTTGTCCCGCAGAGCCAGGAGGTCCTTGCGGGAGAACTCCCCGCCGGAGGAGGTGATCACCGCGACCTCCCCTCCGGCCGGCAACTGTGCGTACCAGGTGCCGCCGATTGGATTCCCGGCGCCGAGACGCAGCGTGCGTGGCGCGCCCTCCCCCACGTCCAGCGACAGGGTCGCCCCAGGCGGGTCGAGCCCGTAGGTCTTGAGTTCCTCCCCGGCCCCGATCCGGCGTTCGACGTGCGCCGACTCGATGGCGCTCAGCAGCCCTTCGATCGCCTCCTTGTCGGCCCCGGTCCGAATCGGGGCAGCGATCCGCCAGGTGTCCCCTTCTTTCTCGACGCGGAATTCACCCTGGTCGCTGGTGAGGGTGATCGACTTCAGGGCCTCCCGGGAGAATTCGATGGCGCGATCGGAGGCCTTGGCATCGTCCTTCGGGGCCTGGCCGGGGGGGGCCTCCTTGAAAACGATCCAGGCGGACAGCCCGGCGAGGAGCGCGAGGGCGACCAGCGGCCCGATCGGTGGCTTCTTCACGGCTGGATGCGGATCACAGCTTCTTGCGGCGCATCCAGAGGGCGACGCCGGTGACGACGATGGTGACCGGGGCGAGCGCCACGATCATCCAGAAGTAGTAGAAGGTCTCCCGCGGCGTCAACGTGAGGATGCGCGGCAGGGCGGTCTTCGGGCGGATGGAGACGAGGTCGTCCTGCTCCGCCAGCCAGGCGATCCCGCTGAGGGCGAGGTCGCCGTTTCCCGCGGCGTTGAAGTAGGCGTTGCTGATGAAATCGGAGTCGCCGAAAATCAGCAGACGGGCCTCCGGCTCGCTCTTGGCGCCGGCCTTCTCCCCGGTCCCCTCCTCGCCGGCTCCCTTCTCCCCGCCCTCGTCTCCGTCCGTCCCGGCCGGCGGCGTGGCGCTCTTGCGGGTCAGGGCGGCGGCGACGGTGACGGGGCCGGCGGCATCGATCCCCTGGTTGAGAGTGATCCGACCCGAGTCGATCTCCTCACGGTTCGTCTCGCCCCAGGAATAGGCCGAGGTCTGGGCCAGTTTCGTCGCCACGACCCGTTCCGGCAGGGATTCCTGGATGGCGATCGACGAGGCCAGCGGGTAGAAGGTCTGGTACCGGAAAGTCTTGGTGACCGGGTGAAACTCGTCGTACCCCTCGGCCGGAACCATCGGCACCCGCGCATCGTTGCCGAACAGCTGCGAGACTTTGTCGATGATCACGTCGCCACGCACGGCCACGCCGTAGGCGGCCAGCACGTCCTTCAGACCCGCGTCTCCTTCGGGGTCGAGCAGGACCAGAGATCGTCCGCCCGCGGCCAGGTACCGGTCGATCATCGCGACCTCGGGCGGCAGCAGCGTCTTGCGCGGCCCGGCGATCACCACGACGCTGGCGTCCTCCGGAACACCCTGCGTCAGGACCAGCGGTTTGACCTCGTAGTTCTGCTTCTCCATCTCCGCCTTGAGGAGGGTGACACCGTCCCGTTCGTTGTCCGTCAGGTCGTGCTCGCCGTGCCCGGTGGTGAAATAGACGACCGTGGCCCGATCGCGTGTCACCTTGAGGATGGCATTGGTGAGCGCCTCCTCGTCGCCGATCGTCGTCCGGCTCTCGCTCTTGCCGCTTTCCACGACGATGCTGCTGTATTCCGTGATGTTGTACCGCTTCACGTCTCCGGGACTGCGGTCCGGGTCGATCTGCCGGGTCACGAGTCTGGAGCTGTGGATGTTGTACTCCTTGAGCAGGTCCTGGAGCTTCTGACCCGCCGGCTCGCCGTCGCGAAAGAAGGTGGTGATGGTGACCTCGCGGGGCAGCCCCTGGAGCACCTTGATGGTTTGCTCGCTGAGGGAGAACGCCTGGTTCTCGGTGGTGTCGATCCGGGCATGATGGCGACCGGCCAGAAAGTTCACCAGCACCAGGACCGCGAACACCGTCAGGATGTACCCCAGGCTGGCACCGGCGGCGCGCGCCTTGCGGCCGCGGAGCGCGGCGACGATTCGTTCCCGGTCCAGGACCACGCCCGCGGCGAGGAGCAACGCGCCGAAGCCGCGCATCGTCCAGGGGATCCAGGACTCCGCAACCTGCGTCCCGAGGACGATCGACAGCACCAGGATCAGCGCGCCGGCCGGAACACCGTATTCCTTCAGGATCCGCATCCGGTCCTCCTCACCGCCACCGGCGCGAATCGAGGACGCGCTGGGTCAGGAACAGTGCGAAGACGATGGCGGTCACGAAGAAGACGACGTGCTCGGTGTCGATCAGACCTTTCCGGAAGTCCTGGAGGTGTTCGGTGATCGACAGCCGGGTCAGCAGGTCCCCCAGGGTCGGCCCACCGGTGCCGCCGCCGACTTTCTCCCAGAGGCCCGCCGTGGCGGAGTTGATCAACCCGGCGAGGGTGTAGGACTCGGCCGCCTCCGCGGCCCAGGCGATCGCCCACAGCAGCAGGTTGACCCCGAACGCCCCGACCGCCGCGACGATCTGGTTCTCGGTCAGGGAGGAAACGAACAGGCCGATGGCCAGGATGGTGAGGCCCAGCAGCAGGACTCCGGCGTACCCGACCAGGGCGGGCCCCATGTCCGGGGAGACCTTGGTCAGGATCAGCAGCGGGTAGACGAAGGTGATCGCCAGCATCACGATCAGCAGGAGGCCGGCACCCAGGTACTTGCCCAGGACAATCTGCAGGGTCGTCACCGGGCAGGTGAACAGGAGCTCCGCCGTCCCGGTGCGGCGCTCCTCCGCCAACAGACGCATCGACACCGCCGGCAGCATCAGGAGGAAGATGACCCCGATGCTCCCGAACAGCGGCCGGATCACCATGTCGTTGACATTGAGCTGGTTGAAGACGTACGGGTTGTTGCCGTATCGCAGGCAGAGATCGGAGAACCGGACGAGCGAAGCCCAGAAGATATAGCCGCTGAGCAGGACGAAGACCCCGATCACCACATAGGCCAGGGGCGAGGCGAAGTAGGTCCGCAGCTCGCGCCAGGCGATCGCCAGCGTGTTCCTCACACCGTCTCCCCCCGGATGATCCGGATGAAGATGTCTTCCAGGCTGGGAGTCAGGGTGCGCATCTCCAGCAGCCCCCAGTTCTGCCCGACGGCGCGCACGGCGATCTCCTCGCGCAGATCGCGGGAGGCATCGGTCTCGATGACCAGCGTTTTCTCGGCACCTTCGCCCCGATCGACTCGCAGCACGCCGGGGAGCGAGGCCAGGCCGTCGGCCGCACCGTCCGGTCGCGCCAGGCGGATTTCGATCCGCCGGGTCCGCTCCCCGCGCGACGCCAGCCCCTCGGGTGTGCCCTCGGCGGCGATCCGTCCTTCGTTGATGATCAGGACGCGCTGGCAGGTCACCGCCACTTCCGCCAGGATGTGAGTGGACAGGATCACGGTGTGGTCACCACCGAAAGACCTGATCAGTTGCCGGATCTCGCGGATTTGCGACGGGTCGAGCCCGACCGTCGGTTCGTCGAGGATCAGGACGTCCGGCTCGTGCAGGATCGCCTGGGCCAGACCGACCCGCTGCTGGTACCCCTTGGAAAGCAGGGCGATGAGCCGGCCCTGCACGGCGGTCAGACCGCAGCGTTCCAGTCCCCGATCGACCTTCGCCTTCACCTCGCGCCGCGGCACCCCCCGGATGGTGGCGACGAACTCGAGGTACGGCCGCACGGTCATCTCGTCGTAGAGCGGCGGATGCTCCGGGAGATAGCCGATCCGCCTCTTGACCTCGATCGGATCGTCCTGGACGTCGAACCCGGCGACGCGCGCCCGGCCGGATGACGCCGGCACGAAGCCGGTGAGGATCCGCATCGTGGTGGTCTTGCCGGCGCCGTTGGGGCCCAGGAACCCGAGGACTTCCCCTTTGCGGACGGCAAAGGTGACGTCCGCGACGGCGGCGCGAACGCCGTAGAGCTTGGTAAGACCGTTGACCTCGATCATGGCGCGATAGCCTGCCTTTTTCCACCGCCACCGAACAGCCGGGCGTCCGCCCGCGGTTCGAGCCGAAACTTAGGAGTCCGGCGGTGGGGCGCTTACCTTAACAACACGCGGATCGTCGTGTCAATACGATTCTGGATCGCCGCCGGGCGGCCGGAGGGCCGACGGCGGCCGGACGGTCCCCTCGGCGACGGTCTCGGCCAGGTAGCCGTTGCCGGTCGCGTAGACGATCAGAATCTGTTTTTCGGCCATCGGGAACCAGGGCGAGGCTTCCTCGTGCACCGTCAGGAACGGCACCCACCGCGCCACCCTGACGAGGGCGGCGCTGACCGGCGGCAGAACATCGATCGGTGTCCGATCCGTCCGGTCGGGTGGCGTCGTTCCGGTCGTGTCGTTGGTGCCGATCAAGTGGCGCATCCGGTGTCCATCGTGCAGCCCCAGCCAGCGGACACCTTGGTCCCACCGAACGAACGTCCCGACGATGGCCCAGCGCGCCCCGGTGATCTCCCCCTGCAGAAGATGATCAGCGGGGTAACCGGGATCCGGTGCCACGCGGACCTTCAGCGTCGCCCAGCCGGAACGCCGTGCCTCCACGTGCGCCACGCGGACCGTGTTGGTGTCCGGCTGGAATCCGGCCTGGGCCACGGCGAGGAACACCAGCCCCGCCGCGAGCAAGCTCAAGGGCAGCGTCATCAGCAGCCCGACCAGGTTGTCGGCGATCGTGCCGGTCCGATACGGCGCCCCGTAGGTGAAGCGCGCCCGGATCGACCGGGCGGTGCGCAGCAGGCTGCGCGTCATGATGATCAGGGCGACCAGCGAGGTCAGGACCGCGAAGATTTCCAGCCGCCCGGGCGATCCGCTCATGGCCGGGCATCCTACGCGGCGCCCGCGGCCCCGTCAACGAAAGGTGGCCCCGGCTCAGGCTCAGGGCTGAGGCATGCCCAGTCTCGGGTGGCGGGGCGCAGCGCGGCGTCGCT
>JANNTZ010000149.1:0-9029 GCA_031394595.1 Acidobacteriota bacterium | reverse complement strand
TAGGCGTTCAGGATGCAGTTGTGCGTGTCGTTCGGGGCGCACAGGAACGAGAAGGTCGAGTCGTAGGCCCACAGATCGCGGTAGGTCTTCTCCCAGTCGCGGTCGGGATAGCGCGCCAGCGGGTTGTCGGGCGCATTCAGTCCCCAGGCCGGGACCGCGGAGGCGACGAAGGCCCCGAACCCCGAGGCCGAGGCCACCTTCAGGAAATCGCGTCGGGACGAACCATTGGCCTTCATCGCTTGACCTCCCAGGTGCGGATATGCGTGACGATCGCTTCGATCTCTTCGTCCTCGAGGGTCCGGCGCACCGGCGAGGCGTCCGAGAACGCCGCCATCGAGGTGCCGCGGCGTCCCCGCCGGATGGTTTCGAACAGGTAGCTGTCCCCGGCCGCTTCGAGCAGGACCCGGTTTTGGAGCGCCGGCCCTTCGCCCCCCTCGCCGTTGGCGCCGTGGCACGAGGCGCAGGCATCGGCGTACAGACGCGCCCCGGCCGCCGCCTCCCCGTTCGCCCAGCGCGCCGGCCGGGGATCGGGCCGGGCCTGCACGCCGCCGCCGATCCGGCGGACCTGGGCGACGACCGCGTCGATCTCGTCCGGGCGCAGGCCGCCTTCCTTCTCGCCCCACGCCGGCATGCGGCGGCCCGGGCGCCCTCTCCGAATCGTCTGGCGCAGGAAATCGTCCGACGCGATCGCCAGGAAGTCGGGGTTGGCGATCGCCGGGAACGCCGTCGTCCCCGGGAACCGCATCCCCTCACCCTGCCGGCCGTGGCAGGCGGCGCAATAGGTGCCGTACAGGGTCGGGCCGTCGGTGGCGAACTCGCGCTCACCGAAGCGTTCGGCCCGGATCCGATCCTTCGGCCAGAGCGCTTCCGGGTAGTCGCTGCGCCGCAGCGACATCATGTAAAAGGTCAGCATGTCGATTTGATTCTCGGTGAGCCCGATCTCCGGCATCGCGGAACCGGCCACCACCCGGGCCGGGGCGCGGAAATGATCGGTGAGCCAGCCGGTCAGGGCCGCGCCGCCGGTTGCGGCCACACCATCGGCCGAGTGCGTCCGCCCGAGCTGCCCCGGGTCGCGCTGCCCCTCCCGCGTCAGGTCGGGCCCGTCGTCGCCGCCGACTCCGGCGATGCTGTGACAGCCGCGGCAGCCGATCGAATGGAATAGCGCCTTGGCCTCGACCAGCCCCGGCGCCCCAACCCGCGACCCGAGGTAGATGTCGATCGCCTGGAGATCGGCGGTGGGAATCGGCGCGAACGACGCCTGCCAGGGACGCGCCACGCCGCCACGGGAAGCGCCGCCGCCGGCCGCCACCCCGACGGCGCCGGCCCGCTCCTGCTCCAGGTGCGCCAGGTGACCGGCGTCCCACCCGGGGTCGTAACCACGCCCTCCAACCGCCGTCAGGTCAGGCCCCTCCATGCCCCCCGCACCGCCCGGGCGCAGCGTCCCCCCCCGTCCTTCCATCCGGTGACAGGCAAGACAATCGTGGCGCTCGAACAGCGTCCGGCCGCGATCGAGACTGGCGGTATCGGGGACGGACAGGTGCGTGTGGCAGGCGCCACAACCGGCGTAGGCATGCCGGCGCGGGATCATCGGCTCGGGCCAGTGATGGACATCGCCGTGTGCGTCGGCCTTCACCGTGGCCCGTCCCTGGCCGCCGTGACAGACGGTGCAACCGAACTGCGCCGGGTCGTGGCTGACGTTCGGGTGCGGGCCGAAGACCCGGTCCCCCGGCAGGGCGGTATCGCCCGGAGACATCCCGAGATGGCACGTGACGCAGCGATCGGCCGCGTTCAGCGCCGGCACGACGATCTGCCGGAGTTGCTTCGAGAACTCGGCGCGCCGGTCGGCCGGCAGCCGGTCGCGGTAGGTGGCCTGCAGCAGGCGCCACTCCTGCCGGAAGTTCTCGGCATACGCCGCCCAGCCGAGGAGCAACAGAGCTCCGAGACTGGTCCACAGCAGGAGGTGCTTGGTGGCGCGCATGTCAGTGCCCCGGCCAGTAGGCGGGCGACCAGTAGAAGCCCCAGTTCGGTCCGCGGAACCAGGTGCCGATGATGGTCAGCACCACGAACCCGCACAGGAAGCAGGTGAACAGCCCCAGGGCGCCGGCCCGGCTCGAGTCGTAGCGTCGCACCAGGGCCATGGAGTAGAGGGCGTAGATCAGCGTCAGGACGGTGCCCGGGTTGACCAGCGTGATCAGGATCTGCGGTGCCGCCAGCCACCACTCACGGATCCACCCGAAATGGATGGCGAACGACTCAACCGCCAGGACCGCGGCCAGCCCGAACAAAGCCGACCAGGCCACCAGCCGCCCACCCCCCGGCCCGCCGAACCATTCGCCGGTGCCACGCGTCTCGCGGTCAAGGTAAGGGATCAACGCCAGCCCGATGATCACGATCATCGGGATGCCAATGCCCCCCATGAAGGCCGAGAACGACACCAGCTCCTGGAGCCCCAGGAAATACCAGGGGGCCTTCGCCGGGTTCTCCGGCACACCAGGGTTCGCCAGCTCCTTGAGCGGCGCGTCGATCAGGATCGACAGCAGGAGGCAGACGAAGACGGTCAGCATCAGGGCCGCCATCTCGGCGTAGAACAGGTGCGGCATCGCCGGCACCGTCGCCTCCGGCCCGCGGCCGACCGCGGCGCTGCGTCCCCGGACGACCGCCGCCAGGTGGTAGGTCTTCTGCGGTGCCTCGGTGAATGACGGGTGGATCGATCCCGGATCGCCGACCCGGCGGTCGGCATCCTCCGGCCGGGTCAGCCCGCCGTCCTTGCGGATGCGCCAGAAGTGCACGGCGATCAGCATGACCAGGACCAGCGGCAGGATCATCACGTGCAGCAGGTAGAAACGGATGAGAGCCTCGGCCCCGACATCCTCCGAACCGAGCAGCAGCAGCTTCTGCAGGCCGCCCGGATCGAAGACCGCCGTCATGCCGAGCGCGTCGGTGACCTCGCGCGGCGACTGCGCGATGTTGGCGCCGATGGTGATCGCCCAGTAGGCCAGCTGGTCCCACGGCAGCAGGTAGCCGGTGAACGCCAGACCCAGGGTCACCACCAGCAGGACCATGCCGACGACCCAGTTGAACTCGCGCGGCTTGCGGTAGGAAGCCGTGTAGAAGGCCCGCGCCATGTGCAGCAGGACGCAGACTGTCATGATGTTGCCGGCCCAGCGGTGGATGTTACGGATGAAGCGCCCGGTCGGAACGACGAAATGGATGTCCTTGATGGCGTTGTAGGCGACGTCCGGGTACGGCTTGTAATAGAACATCAGCATGATCCCGGTGGCCAGGGTGATCAGGAATGCCGAGACGCTGGCGATGCCGAGTCCCCACGTCGTGCTCCAGCGCAGCGACCAGCGGTGGGTCCGGACCGGGTGCAGGTGCAGGAAGACGTTGCCGAACACGAACGACGACCGCGACCGGTCGGTGGTCGGCGCGCCCGAACGCCACGCCGACTCGGCGAACCGGCGCGGCGCCGCCTTGAGGTTGCCGAGGAACTGCTTCATGCCCTGCCCCTGACTCATACCTGGACCACCGTCCCGGACGGCACCGTCCGGCCTTCGTCCACCAGGAAGGCGTTCTTGCCGAGCGCCCGCACCTGCAGCCACGGCAGCGCCTTCGGCGCCGGTCCCTTGATCACCGAGCCGTCGGCGCCGAAGCGCGACCCGTGGCATGGGCAGTCGAAGCCGGCGGCGGTCGGCTTGACGATGCAGCCAAGGTGGGTGCAGATCGTCGACATGGCGTACACCGCGTCGCCGCGACGGTAGAGCGCCACGGCCCGGCCCGGCGGGACATACGGCTCGCCGTCGGCGAGCGACTCCGGGATCTGAACGCGGAAGCGGCGCGACGGCGACGGCAGCACCGCCGCCTTCGGCAGCCGCATCATCCCGATCCCCGCGAACAGCAGCGCCACGAGGGCCGAGGTCATGGCCGACAGCCCCAGGAAATCCCGCCGGGGCATCGGCTCCGGGGCAAGACGCGATCGTTCGTTCATGCGGGCCTCCACCGGGTCGAGAAGCACAGACGTTCCATGGTGATGGCGTCGGACGGGCAGCGCATGGCGCACAGACCGCAGCGGATGCAGCGATCCTCGTCCTTGAGGATGACGGAGTGCAGCGACCGATCGGCATCGGCGCCGAGAGCGGCCTGCAGCGCCGTCTGCAGATCGGGCGAGCCATCGACCTGGTCGCAGCCGACGATCTTCAGGCACAGGGTCGGGCAGACATCGACGCAGCCGCCGCACAGGACGCAGCGGGTGCCGTCGAACACCGGGCTGACGCCGCAGTCGAGGCAGCGCGACGCCTCCCGGCGCGCCTCCGCTTCGCCGTAGCCGATCTCGACGCTCGACCGCGGGTCCGCCAGACGCTCACGGGCCTCGCGCGTCGGGACCTCGACCCTCCGGATCTCCTCGTAGCCACGCTCGCGACGGTAGGCGGCGATCGGCACGTGCGACTCGATCGCCTCGGTGGCGATCGGCTTCCCCATCAGGTGCCGGTACACCGAACGGGCCGCCTTCTTCCCCGAGGCCACCGCGTCGATCAGCAACCGCGTCCCATGCGCCAGGTCACCCGCCACGAACACTCCCGACCCGGTCGTCGCCAGCGTCTCCGGATCGACCTGCGGCCAGCCGGGGCGGAACTCGCGGACATCCTCGCCGCCGTCCTTCAGGAACCCGAGGTCGGTCGCCTGGCCTGTCGCCAGCAGCACCGTGTCGCACTCCAGGAGCTGGCGGTCCTTCTCCTCGAACACCGGAGCGAAACGGCGGTTCTGGTCGTAGACCCGCAGACAGCGCTGGAAGACGACGCCGCTCACCCGGCCGTCGCCGTCGCGGCGGATCTCCACCGGTCCCCAGCCGTTCACCCGCGCGATCCCTTCCTCGTCACCCTCGCGGATCTCGACCGTGTCGGCCGGCATCTCCTCGAGCGTCTCCAGCGACGCCAGCCGGACCCGTCTGGTTCCCGGCTGGCGCGCCGCGGTGCGGGCCGTGTCGTAGGCGATCTGCCGCAGCACCGATCGCGCCACGTCGTAGGCGACATTGCCGCCGCCGATCACCACCACGTCGCTCCCCAGGTCGACCGGCTCGCCGAGCGACACCCAGCGCAGGAAGTCGACGCCGCCGAAGACCCGCGGCCCGTTCTCGCCCGGCAATCCCAGCGCCCGCGGCCGCTTGGCGCCGACGGCGACGATCACCGCCGCGTGGTCGCGGCGGATCTGCGCGAACGACAGGTCGCGGCCCACGACCACGCCGCCGCGGATCTCGACGCCCAGTGCCTTGATGACCTCCACTTCGCGCTCGATCAGCTTGCGCGGCAGGCGGTACTCCGGCACGCCGACCGCCAGCATGCCGGCCGCCACCGGCTCCATCTCGAAGACCGTCGGCCGGAACCCCATGAGCGCCAGGTCGTGTGCCGCCGACAACCCCGCCGGGCCGGCGCCGACGATCGCCACCTTCTGGCCGGAGGCTGGCTGGAACCCGCCGCGCAGGAAGGCCCGCAGGAGCGCCGCCATCTCCTCCGGCCCGGCGCACACCTGCGGCACCCAGGACTGGACCGACTCCAGGACGACCGACGGGTCGCGCGCCTCGACCCCGGCCTGCTCGCAGGCGAACCGCTTCAGCGCCCGGATGGCGATCGGCCGGTCGTAGCCGACGAAATGGCCGTCATCGTCGGTGCGCGGGATCTTGCCGCGGCGGCAGGCGATCTCGCAGGGGGCGCCGCAGATGCGGCCGCAGATCGAGGCGAACGGGTTGGGGCCGCGGGCGATGAGATAGGCTTCTTCGAAACGCCCTTCCGCGATGGCGCGCACGTAGCCACGCGCATCGGTGCCGACCGGGCAGGCGCTCTGGCAGGGGATCAGATCACGGTAATACCGGTCGGCCGGCACCTCCACCTTGAGGAAGCCGTTCCCCGCCTGGTTCGACGACGACTCCATGCCCCCGCCCCCTGTGCAAGAACTGCCGCACGTTCGGTGACGAGGTGCATGCTAAGTGTCGTCGGTTCAGGGTCATATGACCCAGATCATAGAGGGAGCGGGTCAGGAAAAGTCGATTTGCCGTGCTCGAGGACCTCCCGGTGGGTCACCGCCGGCTCGAGCTCCAGGAGGAACTCGCGGTCCTCCGGGTAATAGCGCGCCCGCGTGACGTCGTCCCCCGCGAAGGCGCGGATGTGGTCGATCGATTCCCAGAAGGAGATCAGCAGGAAGTGCGCCTGGTCCCCCTCCGTGTGCCGGAGGATCAGGACGCCCCGGTTGCCGGGCGTCTTACGGAGATCGGGGACACCGGTGCGCATCAGGTAACGGTGATAGGCCTCCCCCCTCACCTGCGGCACGGCACCATGCCAGCTCCGCGCGATCATTTTTGTTCCTCCCCGGAAGTGCCGCTCGTCTTTTTGGCGGCGGCCTTTTTCTCGGCGGCCATCTTGCGCCACCATTCTTCGGATTCACGACGCCCCACGTCGGCCTTCTCGACCAGCCGCCGCAGCTCGCGGATCGGCTCAGGGTTGTCGTCCACCTGCAGGCGGAGCACCACGTCGTGGTGCAGCCACGGCCCGCCGTCCTTGCGGACGATCAGCATCGCTGCCGACTGCATCCCGCGGGTGTCGCCACCGGCCGCCTGCCCGGCCTCGAGCGCCGCCAGCAGGCGCAGCGACAGATGTCCTTCCGTCGTGGTGAACGCCTGCACCAGTTGATCGACCACCTCCGGCCCGGCCAGGATGTTCCCCTGTGCACTGCAGTACCGGCCGATCCGGTGCCCCGCCCAAGCGCTCGCTTTCGATCCGGTGAACGCCGCGACTTCCCCCTGAGCGTTCATCACCGCGAACTGCCGCCCCTCCTTGGTCCACGATTCCGGCAGCGGATCGGGATCGGCCTGGTGCACCTTCCGGATGACCTCCGCGGGCGCCATCTTCTTCCGCAGCAGTGCGATCGCCTGCGGCCCGTAGCTGACGTCGACGATCGCCTGCGTCGCCACCGCCCCCACACCCGCTTCGGCCCACAACACGCCGTTGCCGACCGAAAAGACCCGCGACTGCACCGCCCCGCCGATCTCGCCGGTCGCCGGGTCGTAGCCGAGGATGGAGAAGGTCGCGACCGGATCGGGCGCGCCCGCCACCGGCGGGTCCGGTGCGCCGGTGTCGAGGATCACCTTCCAGACCCCATCATTGCGCCGCCAGATCGTGACGTACTCCCCCGACCCGACCGTCCGGGGGTCGCCGCCGGCATCCCCTCCCGCCCAGGTGACCTTGTACTTGCCCCGGGTGAAGCCGTGGCGGCCGTCAACGAAGACGCCGGCATCGGTCGGATCCCAAGTCAACCGGGTGGCCGGGTCGGTGAACAACGGGGCGTCATGGACGCGCACCGCCTCCGGGCCCCGGGCAATCGCACCCTGCAGGTCGATCCGGGCGACATCGGGGGCCATCGCCCCGATCCAGCCGTCCAGGCCGCGTTCGGCCGTGGCCCGCGCGAACGCCCGATCGGCCTCCATCAGCTGCGTTTCAACCGCGGCCGCGCCGGCCCTGCCGTACCCGGGCTGCTCCGGCATGCCGCAGGCCAACGACCCGACCACGATCGTCAACAGGAGGGAACCGATCGTCGCGCCGCGGTCCGAATCGTTGCCGCCCTCCATCCACCTCTCACCCACCGACCACATCACCCACCCCTACGATTCCGAACAGTGCAATGCCGATCCCGCTCGCCACGTTGAGCGTTCGGATGACCTCCGGCCGGGCCACCGACCGGCCGATCCCCGCTCCGGCGAGGGCGAGGAGGATCTGCACGACGAGACTCCCCGCGAACAGCGAACCCGCGAGACCAGCAGCCCCCCAAGGCGATTCGCCGAGCGGCAACTGCGGCGCCAACCCGAGAAACGCCACCAAGGTCAGCGGGTTGATCAGCGTCAGGAGGTAGGTCGTCAACAACGGCCTGACACTCTTCCCGCCGGAAGCTGTCGAGGGGCCGACCGGCACACGGCGCCGCAGCGCGGCAACCGCCAGCCAGGCCCCGAACGCCACCAGCCCGATCCCGGCCGCCATCTCGAAGAACCGACGAGCCTCGACAACCCGGACCGCACCGTGCCCGGCCAGAAACGCCACGAGCGCATAGGAGAAGTCGGCGCCGGCCGCCCCCAGGGCGCTGCGCAACCCATAGCGCAGCCCGTGGGTCATGCTG
The DNA here is from genome assembly GCA_031394595.1 of Acidobacteriota bacterium. Taxonomy (GTDB): domain Bacteria; phylum Acidobacteriota; class Polarisedimenticolia; order Gp22-AA2; family Gp22-AA2; genus JANNTZ01. The sequence continues at coordinate 872 of JANNTZ010000149.1, read as the reverse complement.
TAGTTCACGATCAGGAGCGCGATCGGACCGATCGCCACTGCGATCGTCAGCCCAAAGCAAAACGCCTTCAGCATCGCCGCTCCTCGCGGTTACCAGGCCACGCCGAACGGACGCGCCATCGCGCGCCACCAGACGGGGGGATTTCAGATGACCCCGATCCCAATCCTCCCACCACGGCGCGCGGGTTTCGAAGGTCGCCTGCCCCGTCGCGATCCCATTTGGTAGATCGCCCGCACAGACTCCCAGTCGTTGTCCTGCATCGGTTCGATCCGGCAATGGGCGCTGCCCTCAGTCATCTCGCCCTGTTCCGTTCCACGAATTCCCTGAGCGCCCAGGCACATGCGCGCCACGCGTCGGATGTAGCGACGTGTCAGCCAACCCGTAATGTGTCGACTTGGAGAGTGGGCTATACCTAGTTGGAAATTGAAACGGCTCCCAACCCTGTGGTTTGATGGCGTTGCGAACCATCATCAAGCCACGAGAGAAAGGAGCCATCGATGGGAAGTCTCCTACGTTCGGTCCCGGGACGCAAGAGGAAGAAGTGCTTCGGCGAGGTGGAGGTCATCGGTCGCGAGGCATACACCGAGATGGAGGTGGATGCCAAGGTCGAGCTGATTCGCTCGTTGATCCCTCTGGGTCTGATGCACGTGCAAGATCTTCTCATGCAAGAACTTCGGGCCCTGGCCGGGGCCCGCTACGCGCGGAAGGACGAGGAGCAGCGCGGTCGTCGGCATGGCAGCAATCCCGGCAGCATCCGGCTTGGTGGTCAACGCGTTCCGATTCGTGTGCCGCGTGTTCGGAGCGCCGAGGGCGGCGAGATCCCGTTGCGGTCGTACGCCGCGTTGAGCAACGGCGGGGATCTGGACGAGCTG
>JANNTZ010000095.1:0-2182 GCA_031394595.1 Acidobacteriota bacterium | reverse complement strand
AACCGAACGTGGTGACGCATGGCGACGCAACCGATCGAATCCGGCCTCCGGCCGGAGGGTCAGACGCCTCAGGTTCCGTCGTAGCCGATCTCGACTTTGGATCCTTCGACGATGACCGGGACCGAACGGTCCCCCTTGGAGAACTTCAGCATCTCCTCGAGGAGCGCGTTGTCATTCTGGACGTTGTGGTAGCGGACATCGAACCCGTCTTTGGCGTAGGCCTCACGGGCCGCCGACGTGTAGGGTCAGGTGTCCTTGCCGAAAATGCGGACGGTCTTGGCCATCGAAGGGCCCTCCGGGAAGGAAAGGCGGAGTGGTGAGCCGTGGAGGACTCGAACCTCCGACCCGCTGATTAAGAGTCAGCTGCTCTACCGGCTGAGCTAACGGCCCACGTCCGTTCGCAACGCTGTGGGGTGAGTGATGGGACTCGAACCCACGACAACCGGGGCCACAACCCGGGGCTCTACCACCTGAGCTACACTCACCGCATGTCGTATCAGACCGCTCGACCCGGGACACCGCCATGAGGACGGGGGTGGCGCGCCTGAGGGGATTCGAACCCCTGACCCACGGCTTAGAAGGCCGTTGCTCTGTCCCCTGAGCTACAGGCGCGTCGATCCGAGGCCGGCCGCGCCCGTCAACCGCCACCTGGGAGCCGGTCATATTACCATAGCGTCCCGCGGGCCCGCCTAGGGCACCAGGAACGGAAAGCTCCTCACCCGGCCCGCGGCGTCGACCGAAACCAGCGCGTGCGGTCCGCCCTCGAGCCCCTCGGCGGGCAGGACCACCTCGATCCTGCCGCCGGCCGTGCCGGCCCACGATCCCTGCCAGATTTCCCTCCCGCCTGGCCCCATGATCTTCAGCCGGTAGGGAGGGAGCGCCGCGCCATCCCCGCCTCCGGGCAGAAAGTCCAGCCGGTACGCGTCCCCCGGGACGGACAGCGCCGGCAAGTGCACCGGGTTCGGTCCGGCCATGAGGCCCTCGGCACCCTGCTGCAGCGCCGCGATCGGCCCGGCGGCGTCCAGAACGAGTGGCACCGGGCGCGGCGGGGGCATGGTCCGCCTGCCGATGAGCCACGCGACCGGCACGAGCGCCGCCAAGGTCAGGGCGACCACCTGGAGCCACAACCCTGCGGGGCGCGCCGGTTGCGGCTGTGTCTCTGGAGTCTGCATCGTCCCACCCGGACCCGTCGTGCGGGGAAAAGCGAAGGCCCCGGCGCCTCTCGGGGGGCGACGGGGCCTCGCGTCATGGATGGCGCGCCTGAGAGGATTCGAACCTCCGACACCCAGCTCCGGAGGCTGGTGCTCTGATCCGCTGAGCTACAGGCGCGTTTTTCGCGATCCCGGCCGGGGCGAGGGCGCCTGCGCGCCGGCCACGGCGTTGGTCGGGGCGAGTGGATTCGAACCACTGACCCTCTGCTCCCAAAGCAGATGCGCTACCAGGCTGCGCTACGCCCCGAGGCGGCCCATTCTATAACAACCGGCGGCCGGATTGGACTCCGCCGGGGTGGAAACAACCCACGGAACGCGTAGTGCCCACCCCGCTTGGGTGGTATGAAACCACGAGGAGGCATCGCCTGTGCATCGGTCCAGGCCCCTCAGGTTCCTGTTGGGTGCGGGAATCGCGTGCGCGCTTGCCTGCCTGCCGGTACCTGCCGAACGAAGCCGACGCCTTCAACCCGAACGACCAGACGCCTCTGACTCGCAAGCGGCTGGACGGCGTGCGCCGCTTCGGGCGGAGGATTCAGGTGGGCTTCCAGTTTGAGTTTTGACCGGTCCACGGGCCAGCCGAAGCATGTGGCGCGAAGTTTTTTCGTCGCGGACGTCGCGTGTCGAATCCCTCCCGCAGGAATTGCGCCGGCCGTCCCTCTCCGAACACCGGACCACCATGATAGAGTCACTGGTATGGACCTTGCTGTCATTTCCCCGACAGCTGTCGAAATCGACAGCACGGTCCGTCGCCGGGCAGTTCAACCTTTTCTCCAGTGGGGGGTCGCATGGTGCAGAGGTCGATCCGTGCTCGTCTCGTTCATCTCGCCCTGCTTTTCGTCGTGGCGGTCGCTCTGGTCGGACTGTTCCCGTCATCCGCTTCGGCCATCCCCGCCTTTTCGCGCAGATACGACGTGGCATGCTCGACCTGCCACTATCCGGCTCCTCCCAGGCTGAACGCTTACGGACACAAG
>JANNTZ010000054.1:0-3410 GCA_031394595.1 Acidobacteriota bacterium | reverse complement strand
GACTTTGAAAGAAACTCTAATTGTGTCGGGCGAGCCGAGTCAAGCGGGAGTGGCTAGGGCGTGGAGATAAGTTGGGTTGGTCAGGGACACGGGGAAGTATTGGGGCGGGCGACCCCACTGCTGGCGAACCCGAGCGGGCCGTCGCCCCCGGAGTTGGCGCCGGTCACCAGGTAGTAGTAGGCCTCGCCGACGGGCGGGAGTGACATGTCGGTGGTAGCGGTGCCCCCCAGGCCGGCCTGCAGGCAGGACCCGTAGGTCTGTGCGGCGCCGTTGCCGTCGCTGTCGACCAATCCCGGGATCCCGCCACGGTAAACGTTATAGGTGACAGCGCCGGGCGTTGCCTCCCATGCGAGGTCAGTGGCGTTCACGATGCGTAGCCCGGGCACCTCCGCCGGCGGCAACACCACGAAGGTTGGTGAGGAGACATCGTACCCGCCGGCCCCATTCGGGAGAAACACAAGCAGTGAGCCGTTCAGATCGTAGGCATCCGTAAAACTGTTAGTACCTCCCGCCGCCACGGCCTGAATGAACGAGAAGTGCTCATACAACGCCTGACTGGAGTTGCCGCTGAACGTCTTGGTCAGCGACTGTGAGAAATCCAAGTCCACTCCCGGCGCCGGAAGGGGGCCCGGGGTCCCGGGACTGACACCCACAACCCCCCACCAAGCCGAAGTGAATCGCGAATCAATCTCGATGCGACCGGAGCGAAACAGGCGGAGCAGCAATGTGTTGCTCTTCAGTGTTTCTGCCTGGGCGGAGCCAAACGGAACACCAAGATAGAGGATCTCCACGCGATCGCCGGCGGAGTCGTTGATGGCGCGCGTGAAGACATCGAGTGGGCCTCCCGAAGTGCCACGATTATCAACGTCGGGTTTCAACGTGGTCATCATGAGACCGATCCGTGGCGGGACGGCGCCTCCGGTGTCGACGTCAGGACCCAGAAAGTTGTCGCTGTGCGCCGAGGTGCTCTGGGCGAACCCGAAGGCCACATTCCCGTTGTCGCTCACGTAGGCGCTGGTGTAAGTCTGGCCATAGAACGGGAAGGTGAACCCGGTCGGGAAGGCCACCGGGGAGACCTGCGGGTCAGCCATGTTGAGGGGTGTCCACCCGGCCGGCGCCGGCGGGTCGGTGGTGTTGATGATGATCGACCCGATGTCGACCGTCTGGCCGGCCGCCAGGGTCACCGTTCCGGCTGCCGCCAGGTCGTCGCTGGCGCTCTCCCCGCTGTTCCAGAACTCCGGCCGCGCCACCAGAGGCAGGCGTGTCCCGCCGCTCACATTGCTGTTGTACACGGTCGTGTTGTAGCGGTTGTTGTCCCACCAGGAATCGAAGCCGGCGGTGGAGGCGCCGTCGAAGTACTCGACCGCGATGGCGTAGTCGCCCGGCGGCAGACGGTCGAGACGGAAGGTGCCGGGCAGGTCGGCGGTCGCCGTGAACCGTGACACCGAGATCATCTCCGCCACCTGCTGCCCGGTGCGCCGGTCGATGGCGGTCACGCTCACGCCGTCCGCCCCGGTCGTAAGGTCCGAGAGCAGCAGCCGGCCGCGGATCGTCCCCAGACCGGTCGTCGATCCGGACGCCGGGTAGTAGCGCGACGAGGCGATGATGTCGTCTTGGGCGAGGGCCCGGATGTCGCTCTGGTACTCCACCGACCCCTCGACGAATGGGATCATGGTGGCGAGCGGGGCGATGACCGGGGAGTGCGACAGCCCGTGGAAATGCCCGATCTCGTGCGTCCCGACGGCACCGATGTCGAAGGTGTTCGACGCGTCAAGCGGAATATCCACGTAATCAAAAGAGGCCGGGCACCAGGCCATGTCGGCATCGACGATCGTCCCGGCCGGGAGCACCGTGCCGGTCGGGTAGATGGCAGGGTCGAGATCGACGATCCCGTCGGCGTTCAGGTCGCGGTTGGCGTCGGTCACGGTGAGCGCGGCCGCCAGCCGGCTGCTCGGGGTGGTGGCGACCGTCCCGGTGCCGCAGGTATTCGGGTTGGTGTCGGCCCAGGTGATTAGCCGCACATTGTCGAGACCGATGTTCGTCTGCGTCGTGGTTCCCGCATAAGAGAAGGCGATGGTCGACGAAGGGATGTTCTGCCAGGTCGTGAAGGCCTGCGTCATCGCATCGATCGCCCGCTGCAGTGTGATCGGCGACACCCCGCCGACGCACAGCGGGTTGCCGTCATCGCAGTTGTTGATCGCCCCCTGGGAATTGATCCTCCAGGTGATCGGCAACGCCCGCGAACTCCAGACGGCGTCGGTAACCTGGGTGTTGTTGTTGACCACCGCCTCGAGATTGCCACCGGCCAGGGCCGGAGCGGACCACGAGACGACCATGAGGACCAGACCGATCGCGCCGGCTATCGTGCGGACGAGGAGGACCCCAACACCCGCCGCGCGTCTCACTGGACCGGCGCGGGGCCGCGTTCCTGTGCCGCCAGCGCCCTCCGGATTTCATCTTCGAACTGGTGGGGCAGCAGCCGGCGTCCGTCGAACTGGATAAATTCACCCCCGGCGTCGCGTCGCAGCGGGACGTGCCCCCGGAACAGGCCGACGATGATCCTCCGGCCGGGGGACCCCGGCTCCAGGAAATAGAACCCCTCGTCCCCGACCCGGTGTACCGGGGCGCCCGGGACCGCCATCTCCAGCGGCACCGGAGTGGAAACCTGCCCGCCGAGCTGCAGAAAGGTCACGCGGCCGGCAGCGTTCCCCTTGTAGGAGCGGCCGACGGTCAGGGTGACCTCGGTCCAGATTTGTTTCCCCTCCCAGAACGATCGGGTCGATTCGACCCGGCCGCGGACCACGTCGGAGGACGCCCCGGCAATCTCCTCCAAGCTCATCTGCCGGACGAGAGTGGCCAGGGCGGGCAGGGAGGTCAGGGTGATCAGGATAAAGATGATTGCGGCTGACCGTTTGAGCGTGCTGGATCGGCCGGGACGTGGAAAGCCCCGGAGGGCCTGGCCTGGCTGGAGATCCCGCGATGAACGAGTCAAGCCTTCCTCTCCCTCCCCGGGTGGGGGAGGGTCACATGCCCCCGAGCCCGTTCATATACGGCCAAGTGCCTTATGCGTCAATAAGATTCGTCGGCTGAACGGCCGTTTCCTTGACCGACCCATATACCCGTGATAGCCTCTCCCGGCCTTTCAACGATATGGGGCGTGGTATTGCCCCCTGAGTGACCAGACGGAGGACACGGCTCATGAAATACTGGATTCGAACCTCGCTGTTAATCCTTGCATGCCTCGCGCTGATCGGCACCCCGGCCGTCGCGCAGAGCCAGCCCACCGCTTCCAAGGGCGGGCCGAGTTTCGGTTGGAACGGCTGGGGGCTCCGGGCCGGGGTCAGCAGCGACCCTGACCAGGCCTACGGTGGGGTGCACTTCGAACTGGGGGAGTTCGCCCCCAACGTCCG
>JANNTZ010000037.1:0-5608 GCA_031394595.1 Acidobacteriota bacterium | reverse complement strand
CTGCGTTCGGCACACCGGCCTCGGTGTCGTCGCCCAACATCCTCTTCGGTGGTTTTGCCGAGGGACAGCCCGTGCAGCAGGTCATCGTTCTCGAGTTCCCGGCGCCGACCACCGCGGTCGCCTTCCAGTTCACCGGCCAGTTCCCGGTCGCGACCGACGTCCTGCTGAGCTTCGAGTTCAAGGACGGATCGACCGCCACGCGTCAGATCGTGGACCTGGACGGCAACAACCGCCCGGCCGAGTTCTTCGGTGCCACATCGGACACACCGATCGTCCGGCTCACGCTGACCTCGGGCGACGAATCCGGCGGGCTGTTCAAGGAGTACGGGGGAATCGACGATCTGCTGATCGCCATCCAGGACGTGAACCCGCCGATCTGCACCGGTGTGCCGGTCTATGTCGCCGGGGTCCTCGGGATCAACGGCACCGGTCGCGACAACCGGGTGGGGGACACGGGGATTGGCTCGATCGCCCTGGCACCCGGTTCGACCAACCTGGCGATCGCCCTCGACCCGGCATTCAGCGCCGGCGATCCGACAGCAGCGTTCCGGGTGACCCAGGCGGACACCGGGCAGGACGCGGTGGGAAGCGTCCTCGTCGGTGACGGCGCGGGCGGCGCCTGCTCGCTGTGCGTCAACTTCAAGCACGTGCCGGAGGGGCCGACCTACGCCGAGGTGCTGTGCTGTGCCGACGGCATCGTCTTCCAGGTCAGCAATCCGGAGATGACGCTGGCCGGGACGGCGGTCTGCAGCGCCTCGCCCTTCTCGGACCTGGAGCCGGCGCCGCCGGCCGGGTACGAGCCGTCGCCGGCGACCGATCCCTGGCCCTGCCAGGTCCTGACCCTCGAGTCGCCGATCGCGGGACTGACCGAGATGGTCTACAAGAAGGACGGGACGTTCGACCCCCGGTTGCGGATCCTCTACTCGCGCTCGCCCGACGGGGGCACCAGCTTCCCGCCGTTCTCGGACGTCACGCAGGTGGTGGAGGAGATCGCCACGGTGGTCCCGGACCCCACCCGGCTGACCGGCCGATCGCAGTGGTCGGTTGTCAAGGTCGCCTGCGCCATCCAAGCGGAGATCTGCAACGGTCTGGACGATGACGGCGACGAACTTGTGGACGAAGGGTTGCCGGTCGAGGATCTCACCGTCGACTTCGACGAGGATGGTTACTTCCAGTGCCCGCCGTTCGGGCTGGCCGCCGACTGCAACGATCAGATCGCCGCCATCAACCCGGACCCGGCGACGGCGGAGCGTTGCAACGGCATGGACGACGACTGCGACGGCCTCATTGACGAAGGGAACCCCGAGGGCGGGACTGCCTGTTCACTCGCCGCTCTGCAGGGAGTGTGCGCCACCGGCCAGACGGTCTGCGAGGAAGCGGTCCTGGTCTGCACGCAGTCGGTGTTCCCGTCGACGGACGAGGACTTCCCGGGCCTCGGGACTTCCTGTCAGGCGGGCGTCGGCGCCTGTCACGCGATCGGCACCATCGTCTGCGACGGTGCTGGGGGCACGATCTGTAACGCAGTGCCCGGGACTCCGGTCATGGAGGTTGCCTGCGACGGTGCCGACAACGACTGCGACGGGTCCACCGACGAGGCCTACGTTTTCAGCGGCTATCTCGACCCGGTCAACAACGACGGGTCGAGCATCTTCAAGAGCACCAGCACCATCCCGCTCAAGTTCCAGCTGCGGAACTGCGCCGCTCAGCTGGTCGCGGCGACGGCAACGCCGACGCTCGAGGTCCTGTTCTACCGGGATGGCATGGTCGGGACGGTGCTGGAAAACGTCGGTTCATCGGGCAAGGCAAACGAAGGCAACCTGTACCGCTACGACGCGAAGGCCCGTCACTACATCTACAACCTGAGCGCCAAGACGTTGGGGCCGGAGAAGAGCTGGATCGTGCGCACCCGTCTGGACGACGGGACGACGCACGACGTGATCATCTCCATCAAATAGCCTGGGCCCCGCCCTCAATCGCGGTGGACCCGCGGCCGCCCCGGTCGCCGTCGGTCAGGCAGGCGAGGGGATCCGTTCGCCGCGGACGATCAGGCGTTTAGGCGCCGGTCCCTGCCAGCGCAACGGGTAGCAGGTAATCAGGGTCAAAAGCGGTTCGCTCGATGGTTCGAGAACAGTCGTGTCGCTCTTGTCGATGATGGAGATCGTCGTCACCCGGTAGTGGATCCGCCCGCCGGAAGCGACGATCTCCACGATGTCCCCCTGCCGCACCGATGCGAGACGGGCGAACTCGCCGTCCCGGTGGCCGGCGATGATGCAATTGTCCGGGTCGCCCGGGAGCGCCGTCCCCTCCATGTGACCGGGCCCGCGCGCCAGCGTCTTCTTGTCGGTCCCTTCGGCGATGACGCTGTCGAGCCCGACGCGAGGGATACGCAGCCGGGCGATCGCCGCGCCGCGTCGCGGGGTCTTCAGGGTTTTCGGAGGATTCAGGTCGGCCGGAGACCTGTCCGGGACCGGGGCCTCGTCAGGCCGGGTGTCGAGCCCCGCCGTGCGGCCGTCCTCGAACTGGGGGGCGTGGCGTTGCTGCCAGATCCGGGATCGGACCGCCCGGACGATCGGCCAGGAAACCAGCAGCGCGCCCGCAACGAGACAGACAACGGCCGTCACGGTTCTCAGGCTCGCGCTCCGGCGCTCACCGGTCATCGACAAGGAGTTGTCCGGGTGCCGACTTGAGCCAGATCGCTAGAACCGGCGTCGCAGCAGCGCGATCCCGGTGGCCAGCAATACCGCCCCCACCACGATGGCGGGCAGCGGCGATCCGCCGGTCGCGGGCATCGTCCGGCCCGACCCCTGCTGCACCGTCGCGCGCGCGGCGAGCGTGACGGTCTCTTCTTCCTGGGGGACGGAGCGCTGACGGGCGCCCGCGATGCTCTCCGGCTGTCCCGTCCCCGCCGGCAGGCCGCCACCGAGGCGCGCATGCGTGGTCAGCAGCGCGATGGAGTCGGGATTCAGCTCGCCGTTTGCCGGCAGGAAGTGGTCCGACTGGAACCGCTCGATCGCCGCGGTGGTGGCGGAATCGAGGGACCCGACCGCATAAGCTCCGGACTTCAGGTAGCCGTCGTGCCGGAGACGGGCCTGGGCGCGGGCGATGATATTGGCGGAGGGCTGGCTGGTTCCCGGGGATTCGCTCATCGAGGCGAGGGCCGGGGCGACGCACGTGGCGATGGCGATCAGGACGAGACACATCTGGACGAACCGGATGAACGGGCGGGCAGTCTTCATGGGCATTCCCTCATGTTGTGGGCAACTTGCACAATTGCCTTCGTACCATTTCGCGGGAAGCCCTGTCAAGTCAGGCGGTTCCCGGAACTGGTCGCCCGGACGGGGGTCCTGGCCCCGGGTTTCAGAGGTTGATGACCAGCGAGGTCGTGAAGACGGTGTCGAGCTTGTCGAGTTGGTAGGTGACCGTCGTGAGCCCGACGGGAGGGACGACGTCGATCGTTTCCGTGACGCTGCCCAAGGACGGCTGGTTATCGTACAACCATTGCAGACTGACCTTGAGCGCCACGCGCTTCGTCATCGCCACAGTCAGCCAGTTAACCATGTCGCCGCGCCAGTCGGAGGTCTCCCCGAGGTTCTCGTCAAGCACCAGGTCGTTCCCGTAACTCGTCGAATCGTTGAACTTGTGAAGATACTTCCACGAGAATCGCAGGCCGACAAAGGTATCGTCAACCGCCGGGTCGCTGATGACGTCCTCCTGCGCCGTGAAGGTGACGGCGTAGTCGGTCCGGAACTTCAAATGGTCGGAATCGTGCCAGACGTTGCCGACGCCGCCGAACCCGGTGTAGCGGTGGTCGATCCCGGCGAAACGGTTCCGTTCCCACCCGGAGCCGGCGAACCAGAAGGTCTTCGGGCTGAGTGTGTGGTCGTAGCGGCCGGCCAGGAAGTAGTTCTCCGCGCTCGTGGTGGAGGTCTCGCCGATCGTCGGCCCGGTGACCACGACGCGATCCGTCGTTTCCACCCGGATGCCCCCTGCCTTCAGCTCGAACGTCGAGGGGGCCACCTTCCAGGTGAGCGTGTTCTTGAAGCCCAGGGTCGACGATTGCGAGTTCCCCGAGGTCACGACGTAGGCCAGTTCGGCCGTATCGGCCCAGGCGCTCGGCGCCGCCGCCTCGGCCGCTGCGGCTGGCGGATCCTGCGCCAGGGCCGGCGCGAGGGTCGTGGCGGTCAGGAGAAACAGCAGGCTTCCGACGGACACCAATCCGGTTCGATGTCGCATGCGCGTTGTTCTCCGGCGGTCCGTGTCCCCGCGGATTCGGCTAGGGCGACGCCGGGGGCAGCCAGTGGCTCGGGTTGATGGCGTCGGGCACAAGGCCGATGTAGAGAATTCCCGAGAGGACGAGGGGGCTCAGGACCACCAGGACGAGGGCCCACTTCTCGAATTTCAGGTGCATGAAGTACCCGGCCACCAGGGCCGCCTTGGCCAGCGCCAGCGCCACCAGCGAAACGATGATGGCCGCCTTCACCATCGGGGCCTTCGCCACCCAGAGTTCAACGACGGTGAGGATCAGCAGGGCCCCCCAGACCATCCAGTAATTCGGCTCCGCGTGTTCGTGGGTGTGGTGCGACACGGTGTTCTCCATATCAGATCAGGTACACGAAGGTGAAGACCAGGATCCAGATCAAGTCGACGAAGTGCCAATAGAGTCCGACGATCTCCACCGGGCTGTTGTGATCCGCCGTGTAGCCGCCGCGCGCCGACTTGATCGCGATGCAGGTGAGGTAAATGACGCCCGACAGCACGTGACAGCCGTGGAAGCCGGTCAGGATGTAGAACGTCGCGCCGAACAGGTTCCCCTGGATCGACAGGCCGTGCGTGATCTGGTGGGTCCACTCGAAAGCCTGGATCCCGAGGAAGGTCGAACCGCCCACGATGGTGCCGAGCAGCCAGAGCACCAGCCCCTTCTGGCTCCCGCGGCGGATGGCCGAAAGCGCCTTCACCATGGTGACGCTGCTGCAGATGAGGATGAAGGTGTTGACCGCCGTCAGCGGCACGTCCAAGTGCTCCGCGGGCACCGGCCATGCCGGGTTCCCCATCCGGACCGCCGCGTAGGCTGCGAGCAGCCCCGCGAACGACATCGCGTCGGAGCAGAGAAAGAACCACATCATCAACTTGCCCCAGCCGGGTGTGAGCGGGGCCTCGTACATCTCGCGCGGGTGACTCATTGTGGCGGCGTGTGCCATGCCGGACGCCCCTCCATGGGTGCAGGACGAGCGCGGAATGTAGCACAACACCCCGGGCCCGGGGCAAGCGCCACGCGCAGCCCAAGTCATCCCCGCGCGGCGGCACCCCGCCCTGCAGTTGCCGGGCACGGGTCCGGCTCGCTCGCGCGAGCCTCCCCTCCCTTCGGGTCGAGCCCGCCCACCGCGCTGAATAGCGCGCGGCGGGGCCCCGGGCTCGACCTCTCAGAGGACCCGGCAACCGCAGGGCGGGGCGCCGCCGGGTCCGGATGCGATTCCGGTCGTGCGGGCGACCATGAGCCGGGGCGGAGCGGTCCGGGCGTGATCCTCGCCGGCGGGGGCGGCCGCGGGCGACCGGAACGCCACCGGGGACGGCGGCAGCGGGGCGCGCACCCGCGGGGGCCTGCGGAAGC
>JANNTZ010000017.1:0-19970 GCA_031394595.1 Acidobacteriota bacterium | reverse complement strand
ACGCGATGGGGTTCCATCGCGGAGAAGCGGCAACGACGCGGACGGCGCCACGCCGCCCGAACCCTTCGGGCGCATGGGGGTTGCGGGCGCCTGCGGCGTCGCGCCTCGTTGGCGATGGATCCCCATCGCCGCCTCGGCGCTTCTTGCATCCGCCTCCCAAGCCCCATGCGCGCGACCCCACGGAATTCCCGGACCGGCTCCTAGGGGAAGAAGATCTTGTCGATGTCGAGGTAGATGACCGCCACCATGAACACCAGCAGGAGGACGAGCCCCGCCTGGGCGAACCGTTCCTTGACCTGCATCGACAGGTCGCGTCGGATGGTTCCCTCGATCAGCAGAGTGAACACCTGGCCGCCGTCGAGGGGTGGAATCGGAAACATGTTGATAATCCCCAACTGCAGGCTGACGAAGGCGATGAACTGCAGGAACGGCACCAGCCCCTCCTGGGCCGCCCGGCCGGTGACCAGGTAAAGTTCGATCGGGCCGGAGACCGCCCGCAGCGACAGCTGGCCGGTGAACAGCTTTTTGAAGGTCAGAAACACCAGGCCGACCGCCTCAAGGTTCGCCGCCACGCTCTCGCGCATCGCCGCGGCGAAGCCGTACGATCGCAGGATCGTCGGGGGATTCGGCACGAAACCGATCAGGCCCCGGTTCCCCTCGCGGATCGGCGTGATCGTCCGCGTGTACGGCGCCCCGTCACGTTCCAGGACGAATTCCAGCGGCCGCTCCGGCGATCCCTGGATGATCGTCAGGACCTTCCCGAGCGTGGTGATTGCAACACCGTCGATACTGACCAGGCGGTCCCCCGGTCGCAGTCCGGCGCGATCGGCCGGCCGACCAGGCTGCACCTCGAGGACAGTCACCCCGGTGCTGGGGGCGATCCCGGCCCGGCCGACCTCGCCACGGCCGGTGGCGATGTGCAGGGTGGCGGTCCGTCGTTCCCCGCCACGATCGAAGCGGAGCTCCTTGCTCTGCCGCGGATTCAGGAGGATCGCCATCTGGAGATCCTTCCACGTCCCCACCGGCCGCCCGTCGAACTCCAGGATCCGGTCCCCGGGCTGGATCCCGGCGGCGGCCGCCGGCGACTCCGGCTCCACTTCCCCGACGACGGGAGGCTCGTAGAGAAACGCGTGTTCCCGCACCCCGGTCGTAAAGATGATGGTCGTCAGCACGAACGCGGTCACCAGGTTGAACACCGCTCCCATGACGAACACCAGGAAGCGCTGCCAGCGCGGGCGTGACAGGAGGTCGCCGGGGTCGCGGGGCCCCGCCTCGTCCTCGGTCTCCCCCTTCAGCTTGACGTAGCCGCCGAGCGGGACCAGGGACAGGCGGTAGTCGGTGCCGCCCCGCGTGAAGCCCCACAGGCGGGGCCCGAACCCGATCGAGAACACCTCCACGGTGATCCGGAGCGCCTTGGCGACGATGTAGTGGCCGAACTCGTGGAACAGGACCACAGTTCCCAGCACCACCCCGAAGGGCAGCGCGTACTCCCAGATCCAGCTGACGTTCACGACCCCTCCGCTCGCGCGATCAGCGCTTCAGCCTCGGAGCGGGCGCTCCGGTCCGCGTCCAGTACCGCCTGCATCGATTCGACCGGCTGCGTTCGGTGCCGGCGCATGACTTGTTGAACCACTTTCGGGATCCCGGTGAATCCGAGCCGCCGGTCGAGGAAGGCCTGCACGGCGACCTCGTTGGCGGCATTGAGGGCCGCCGGGAGCGTCCCGCCGCCCTCCAGCGCCTCGTACGCCAGGCGGAGACTCGGGAAGCGGTCGTGATCCACCGGGAAGAACTCCATGGTGTGCGGATGCGTCAGATCGATCGGCGGCACCGGCCCGGCGAACCGGTCCGGGTACGACAGGGCGTACTGGATCGGGCCCCGCATGTCGGCCACGCCGATCTGGCAGATCACCGACCCGTCGACCATCTCGACCATCGAGTGGACGGTGCTCTGCGGGTGCAGGACCACGTCCACGCGATTCCCGGGGATGTCGAACAGCCACCGCGCCTCGATCACCTCGAGCCCCTTGTTCATGAGCGTCGCCGAATCGACGCTGATTTTCCGGCCCATCTCCCACACCGGGTGGCGCACCGCCTCCTCGGGTGTCACCGCCTCCATCTGCGCCATCGGCAGGGTGCGGAACGGCCCGCCTGACGCCGTCAACACCAACCGGCGCACCTCCTCCATTCGCTCCCCCCGCAGGCACTGGTGCAGCGCCGAGTGCTCGCTGTCGACCGGAACCAGGCTGCCGCCCGATCGACTCGCGGCGTCGCGCATCAGGGGGCCGGCCATGACCAGGCTCTCCTTGTTGGCGAGCGCCACGGTCTTCCCCGATTGCAGCGCGTGGTAGGTCGGCGCCAGCCCGGCGGCTCCCACGACCGCCGCCAGAACCACGTCAGCCGCTGGGAACGCCGCAGCCGCCTTCAGCCCATCCTCGCCCACGACGACTTCCGCGCGCACCTCGCGCGCCGCCGCCGCGATGTCAGCGCGGCGTTCCGGATCGACGATGGCCACCAGGCGCGGACGGTGCCGGAGGACCTGCTCCGCCAGCAACGTGCCATTCCGGCCGGCCGCCAGCGCCACCACCTCGAACCGATCCGGGCAGCATCCGATCAGGTCGAGGGCCTGCACACCGATCGACCCGGTCGAACCCAGGATGGAGATCCCCCGCCTGCCGCCGCCCATCTAGTGCCCTCCCATGGCAAACAAGTAATAGTAGTAGAGGGCCGGCGCCGCGTACAGCAGGGAATCGACGCGATCGAGGATTCCTCCGTGTCCCGGCACGATGGCGGCGCTGTCCTTGAGTCCGGCCCCCCGCTTGAACATCGACTCGACCAAGTCGCCCATTATGCCGATGGCACCGAGACCCGCGCCGACGACGACACAGTCGAACGGGGTCAGCCGATGCATGAACCAGGCGCGGGCCAAAAACGCCGCGGCCAGGGCGCCGGCCACCCCCCCGATGGCCCCCTCGATGGTTTTCTTCGGGCTGACGCTCGGTGCCAGCGGCCGCCTGCCGATCCAGGTCCCCGTGTAGTACGCCGCCGTGTCGCTGCCCCAGACGACCAGCATCAGGAGAAACACCAAGTCGGCCCCGACCTCCGGCCCCTGGACGGCGTCGTGGATGGACCGCAGTCCGACCATGTAACCGAACAGCAGTCCGGTGAACACCGCGATGAAGAAGCTCGACCCGATGTCGCCGAACGCCGATCCCCAGTCGCCTCCCCGCCGCAGCGACGCCACCGGCAGGGCGAACAGTCCGATCGCCAGCGCGTATTCGATGCGGACGCGCGGCATGAGGAACGAGATCATCACCAGGAAGGCCACCAGGGCGGTGATCTCCCGGTGGCAGCGGTGGCCACGGGCCTCGGCGAGGCGGAACAACTCGAGGAGCGCCAGACCGGCGGCCACGGCAATCAGGAGATGGTAGACGGCGGGAGGCGCGACCTTGACGACGACCCAGAACGCCGGCAGGAAGACGACCGCCGAGAGGAACCGCTTCATCGTGGCGGCGCCGGGATCAGCCGATCACCTTGTCGGAGCTCCGCGAGGGCTCTCGCCCGGCGGCCACCAGGGTCCCGGCGCCGGCGACCCGCCCGTAACGGCGGTCACGCTTCTGGTAGTCCACGATCGCCTGCAGCAGCTCGCGCTTGCGGAAATCTGGCCACAGCGTGTCGGTGACCCAGATCTCCGCGTAGGCGATCTGCCAGAGGAGAAAGTTGCTGATCCGGAGCTCGCCGGAGGTGCGGATCAGGAGATCCGGGTCGGGCTGCCCGGCGGTGTAGAGGTGGCGCGCGAACTCCTCCTCGTCCACCGCCCGATCGGTTGTCCCCTGCCGGTGTCGTTCCTCCAGGATGCGGTTGCAGGCGTCGACGATTTCGGCGCGCCCGCCGTAGGACAGCGCGATGTTGAACACCAGGCCGCTGTTGCTCCGGGTGGCCTCCTCCGCGGCGCGCAGTTCGCGACGGACCGCCGGGCTCAGCTCCTCGATGCGGCCGATCACCTTGAAGGCAATGTTGTTTTCCTGGAGCGTGGCCAGCTCCCGGCGCAGGTATTCCCGCAGGAGACCCATGAGGGTGGTGACCTCGGCCCGGGGCCGGTTCCAGTTCTCGATGGAGAAAGCGTACAACGTCAGCACCGGAAAGCCCAGGCGCGCCGACGTCTCCACCACGTCACGCACCGCCGTGATCCCGGCGCGGTGACCCGCCACCCGCGGCAGGTTCCGGGTCCGCGCCCAGCGTCCGTTCCCGTCCATGATGATGGCGATGTGGCGCGGCAGGCGGGTGAAATCGATCTGCGCGAGCAGGCCCGCCTCGGGCGATCCCTTGGCGATCAGTCCTTCGAAATCTCGGGCCGGGTGCGGCATGGCGGGACGTCAGCGCTCCCCTGCGCACGGCAGGGCGGTGATGCTAGCACACGCCGCGCGGAGGCGGCAAGGACGCGCCGGATTTCAGGTGGAGTAGCCGCGGGGGTGGGCGATCCGGAAGCACCAGGCGCTTTCCACGATGGCATCCAGGGCGGCGAGTCGCGGCCGCCAGCCCAGGTCGGCTTGGGCGCGGGCCGAGGAGGCGACCAGTGTCGCCGGGTCCCCCGGGCGCCGGGCCGATACGCGGATCGGGATCTCCCGCCCGGTGACCCGTCGTGCCGCGTCGATCACCTGCTTCACCGAGAAACCGGCTCCGTTCCCCAGGTTGAATATCCCCGATTCTCCGCCGGTCCCGAGCCGGGCGAGGGCCAGGACGTGGGCTTCGGCCAGGTCCTCGACGTGGACGTAGTCGCGCACCGCCGTACCGTCCGGGGTGTCGTAGTCGGTCCCGTAGATTGGGACCGGTGCCCCGTCCGCCGCCGCGAGGATGCGCGGAATCAGGTGGGACTCGGGGTTGTGGACCTCTCCAAGCGCGCCATCCCGGGTGGCCCCTGCGGCGTTGAAGTAGCGGAGCGCCACGAACTGCATTCCACCGGCCGCCCGGATCCATTGAAGGGCCCGCTCGAGGGCCAGCTTGGTCTCGCCGTAGGGATTGGTCGGGCAGGTGGGGTGCGTCTCGTCCATCGGGACGGCCACCGGCTCGCCATACACGGCCGCGGTGCTCGAGAGGACGAACCGGCCCACGCCGTGCTCGAGGAGCGTCTCGAGGAGCGCCAGCGACTTTCCCAGGTTGTTCCGATAGTAGAGGATCGGTTTCTCCACCGACTCGCCGACCAGGCAGGAGGCGGCCATGTGAACCACCCCCTCGATGCGGCGATCGCGCACCAACTGCGCCACGAGATCGCGGTCGGTGAAATCCCCGACCACCAAATCGGACCCGGCCGCCTGGCGGTGCCCTTCGCTGAGATTGTCCAGGATGATGACGGTGTGGCCCTCCTGACGCAGCCGCCGGGCCACCACCGACCCGATGTATCCCGCGCCCCCGGTCACCAGTACGTTCACAAGTCCCCTCCGTAGATCACCTGCTCCAACACCAGGCCGCGCGCCTCGGCGCTCGGCCCCGCGGCGCGCCGATCGCGCGCCGCAAGGATACCCCGCATGTCCTCCGGCCGTCGCCGCTTTCTCCCGATGTCGACAAGCGTCCCGACGATGACCCGGACCATGTGGCGGAGAAATCCGGTCCCCCGGACCCGGTACTCCACGAAGGCGCCGTGCTGCTCGATCGACGACGCGAGGATGGTCCGCTCGCGCGTCTCCACCTCGGTCTCGGCCGTACAGAAGGACGTGAAGTCGTGCGTGCCGATCAGAAGTTCCGCTGCCGCGCGCATCGCCGCCGGATCGAGGCCACCCCGGACGTGCATCGCGTACGGGGCCTCAAAAGGCGACAGCACCTCACCCGTGGCGATGCGGTAGCGGTAGTCCTTGGCCGTCGCGTCGGCGCGCGCGTGGAACGACGATGCGGCTTCCTCCACATCGAGGACCACGATGTCCGGCGGCAGCAGCGCGTTGATCCCCCGTCGCAGACCGGCCTCCGGAATACGGCACCCGGTCGTGAAGTTCGCGACCTGGCCCCGGGCATGCACTCCCGCGTCGGTCCGTCCCGCCCCGGCCAGCCGCGGCCGTTCGGGGAGCATCCGGGCCAGCCGGTCCTCAAGCAGGCCCTGGATCGTCGGCCGGTGCGGCTGGATTTGCCAGCCGGAATAGGCGGTGCCGATGTACGCGATCGTCATTTTGAGGTTGCGCATGGCCTGCCCGCGGCTTCCGGGTCGCACCATTATAGTAAGGAACCGGGCTCCACGTTTGACGACCCCCGGACGGGTCGCTATAATGCGCCGCTTCCCGGAGTTCATGATGGAAACGAGGCGATCGATGTCCCGAACCTGCGCATATTTTCTGATCTGTGTTGTCGCCGCCTTTTCCCTGGGCGCCGCGCCACCCGACTGGCGCAACCCCGGCAAGGACTGGGGCAAGGGTCCGGTCCGCTGGATCCTCACCGAGGAAGAAGAAAAGCAGCTCAAGTCACAGAAAACCGACGAGGAGCGGGCCGCCTTCGTCAAGACTTTCTGGGAGAAGCGCGATCCGACACCCGGCACCGCGGCGAACGAGTTCGAAGTGGTGTTCTGGAAGAAGGTCGAGGAAGCCGAAAAACGATTCCAGTCCCCGACCAATCCCGACCCTGGCTGGCTGACGGACCGCGGACGGACCTTTCTGCTGATCGGCCCGCCCACCAAGGTCGACAAGGATTCGCGCAACCGGATGATCTGGGTCTACGAGCCGAACGAGACAACCGGGATCAAGGAGGCGATGTCGCTGGTGTTCGCGCCCGGCACCTCCCTGCTGCTCGACCGCAAGGTGCTTGAGAAATATGTCGCCACCCACCCCGAGACGCGGGGGATCGGCTGGACCCTGCCGGTGGCGCCCGAGGAAAAGCTGCAGATGGCGGCGGCACCCCACAACCCCGAGGAGGACCTGTCGCCCGAGAGCAAGCGGCAGATTGTCGTGCTCCAGGAGATCCTCGCGCGCGGCAGCGGGCCGACCGGTGTGCCGTTCCAGGTGAACCTCGACTTCTACGCCGCGGTCGATGGCAGCACGCTGACGGTCGCGACCGTGGAGGCGCCGCGGGAGGCGGCACATGGGGCTGACGACTCCGCCCTCAAGGCGTTCGCGCGCTTCGCCCCGGAGGGCGCGGGGATGCCGATGAACGTCACCGGTCCCCTGCCCTTCGTGCCCGCCGCGACCGCCGACGCGCCCAGCGCCAGCTACGTCTACCAGGCGCGGCGCAACCTGAAGCCCGGGCGTTACGCGATGGCCGTCGTGGTCGAGGACAAGATCGTCCCCGGACAATCGGGTTCGCTCGTCCAGACGATCGACATCCCCGACTTCTCGGCCGGCGCCTTCGCCATGAGCAACATCGCCCTGCTCGCCAAGTTCGGGCCGATCGAGGCCGGCCTTGGCCCGGATGAGACGCAGGCCGCCGGCCCCTTCGTCATGGGGTCGTTCCGGCTGGTCCCGCGCGCCTACAACACCTTCACCCGGAGCGAGGCGCTCGCTTTCTACTACCAGGTCTACAACCCGTCGAACGACCCGGCTACCGGCAGGCCGAGCCTCGAGATTACCTACGCCTTCTTTCTCAAGGAAGGACCCACCTGGAAGCCGTTCCGGAAGCCGGTCGTGAAGAAGCAACCCGGACAGGTGGAACTGTTCGCGGTCGACATGAAGGACCTGCTGCTCCCGAACCAGGTCCTGCCGGCGGAGTTCCGGATGGAAGCCAAGATTGTCGACGTCGTGACCAAGCAGGAACTCAAGCGCGAGTTGCTGTTCTCCGTCCGCTGAAGGAAGCGTCCGATCGACCGTCGGCCCGCCGGGTGACGGCCTCCTCGAGGATCGTCAGCCGGCCCGAACGGGTGTCGAGCCGGGCGCGCTGACCCAGCGGCAGTGTCACCTTGGCCGGGCAGTGCCCTGCAGGGAAATCGACGATCACCGGGATGCGGCGCGGCCCTAAATGCCGATCCAGGATTTCCCGGATCGGCAGGCCGTTCGCCGGATCGGCCGCCTCGCAGCCCGGAAGCCGGCCGACCACCATCCCGCGGATCCGGCCGAGGGAGCCTGCCAGCCGCAGCTGGTTCAGCATCCGGTCGATCCGGAATGGCTCCTCGTTGACGTCCTCCCAGAAGAGGATGACTCCGTCGGTCCGGAGCGCGTGAGGCGTGCCGGTCAAACTGGCGATCAACGACAGACAGCCTCCCACGAGGACTCCCTCGGCCCGTCCGGGTCTCGCGACCTGCGCTCGTTCGAAGGAGAATTCGAGCGGGCCTTCGGCGTCCGGCCCCACCGCCCGCCACAACGCCGCCTCGTCGAACGTCCCTGGGTCGCCCAGCTCTCCGACCAGCGGACCCTGGAACGTCACCAGCCCCGCCTGGCGCCAGGCGGCGATCTGAAGGACGGTGATGTCGCTGTAACCGATGAGCACCTTCGGGCGCCGCCGGAGCGGCCGGAAGTCGGTCTTCTCGACGAGACGCCCGCACCCATAGCCACCGCGCGCGAACCAGATTGCCGCGATCGTCGGGTCGGTGATCATCCGCCGCAGGTCGCGGAGACGCTCGGCATCCCCCCCTGCCAGGTAGCCATGACGCGTGCCGAGAGTCGCGCCGCCGACCGGTTGGAAGCCGCGCTCACGGAGCCAGGCGAGGCCGCGATCAAACGCCGGCTGGCGCACCGGCCCGCCCGGCGCCACGACACCGATCCGGTCCCCGGGACGGATCGCCGGCGGCCGCCGGGCGCCCCTCACCGGCGCTTCACCGTCCCCTTCGCGTCTTCGACCGCCGGAAGCGGACGAACTCGGCTCGCGCCGCGTGCAGGATGGACCGGTCGGCGATCACGGCGAGCCCGGTCAGCGCCAGGGCCCGCACCGCAACCTCGAGACCGCGTCGGCCGCGGGGGCCGCCGGCGTAGCGGGCGAAGGCACGGGAGTGCAGCGGTGCGGCCGCCGGCGCCACGGCGATGTACGGGTGGATGGCCGGGACCTTCTGGCTGACGTTTCCCATGTCGAGGGATCCCATCCGGCGCCGCGGCGAGTCGATGGTCCGCCGCCCGAGACGCCGCAGCTCCATCCTGAAGCGGTCGGCGAGCGCCCGGTTGGTGACCATCTCCGCGTAGGGGCGATCGATCGACCGGATCATGACGCGCGCGCCCGAGGGCACCGCTGCCGACCGCGCCGCAGCGCGGAACTTCGATTCGACTCGCGCCAGGGACTCGAGGTCGCGCGCCCGCAGCGTGAAGCGTCCGACCGCCCGTTCCGGCACGATGTTAGCCCTCCGGCCCCCCTCGATGATCACACCGGGCATCCGGACCTCGGGGGGCAGTCGGTGCTTCAGACGCTGCACCGCCAGGAACAGACCGATCAGGGCATCTAGCGCGTTGATCCCCTGGTCGGGCGCGGCGACCGCATGGGCCGCGCGGCCGAGATACGTGACCTCGAGCGAGTGGCAGGCGAGGGAGGTCGTGTAGACACGATTCTCGACCGACGGATGAATCATCAGGGCGGCGTCGACGCCGCGGAAGGCGCCGCGCTCCGCCATCCGGACCTTGCCGCCAATCGTTTCCTCCGCCGGCGTGCCGAACACCACCACCTCGCCGTGCAATTCGTCGATCACCCGGCCGAGGGCGGCGCCCGCGCCGGCCGCCGCCGCGCCGATCAGGTTGTGACCGCAGGCATGCCCGATCCCGGGAAGCGCGTCGTACTCCGCGAGAAACGCGACACACGGCCCGCCCCGACGTCGCCCGCGGCGCGCCACGAAGGCGGTACGCAGCCCGGCCACACCGCGCCGGACACGGAAGCCCTCTTTCTGGAGGAAACGTGTGATCCGAGCGGCCGACCGGCGCTCCTCCTCGCTGAGCTCGGGGTGACGGTGGAGGTCACGGCTGATCGCCGCCGTGGCGGGAGCCAGGGCACGGGCCGCCGCCTCGACGCGCGATCGCAGGTGACGCTCGACAGGATTCATAGGTTGGGCGCCGGTCGGGAGGCAGGATACGGGCCGGAGCGGGACGTAAGCCGGATCCTGTCGCCCCACGGAAGCGGCGCGATGGTCATTCCTCTTCGCCCCGCGGTTACCCGCGGGGGCGGCGCGCGTCGATCCTCGCGCCGTGCGACCTACCCGGGAGCTCTCAGGCGGGCCACCCGATCCGCTCCCCTATTTGGTCTTGCTCCTTGCGGGGTTTACCAAGCTGCCCCGGTCACCCGAGGCACTGGTGGGCTCTTACCCCACCGTTTCACCCTTGCCGTCGGCGGGCTTGCGCCCGCCGCTTGGGCGGTCTGTTCTCTGTGGCACTTTCCTTCCCGTCACCGGGACTGGGAATCACCCAGCGCAATGCCCAGCGGAGTCCGGACTTTCCTCGGCCCGACTGTTGCCGGGCCGCGACCATCTGTCCCGCTCCGGTCCGGCGGCATCTTAACAGAGCGTTCGCGAGCGGCGCAAGAAAGCGGCGGGGCGCAGCCCAACGCAATACCCGGACAGGCTCCTGGCGTCGCATGGTAGGATGACCGCCGCCCCGCGAGGTTGCGCCCTTGGCTGGTGACATCACCCTCGACAGAACGATTCCGCACAGCATCGACGCCGAGCGTTCGGTTCTCGGTGCCATTCTGATCGAGAACGCCGCCCTCAACCGCGCCCAGGAAATCCTCAAAGAGGAGGATTTCTACCGCGAGCCGCACCGCAAGATCTTCAAGGTGATGACCGACCTCTCCGAGCGGACCACCGCCATCGACGCGGTCACGCTCAAGGAGGAACTGCAGCGCAGCGGCAATCTCGACGCGATCGGCGGGGCAGCCTACCTCGCCGCCCTTCTGGACGGCGTGCCCCGATCGGCGAACGTCGAACACTACGCGCGCATCGTCAAGGAGAAGGCGATCCTCCGCGGTCTGATCGAGGCGGGTTCGCAGATCGTCGGCAACGCCTATGAGGCGGCGCAGGGCGTCGACGACATCCTCGATGAGTCGGAGCGGCTGATCTTCCGGATTGCCCAGGACCGGCTGCGCGTCGGCTTCCTCCCGATGAAGGTCATCGCCGATCAGAGTCTCAAGACCATCGAACGGCTGGCCGAGCACCGCGATCTGATCACCGGTCTGCCGACCGGGTACGCCTCGCTCAACGAGTACACCTCGGGTCTGCAGCCCTCCGACCTGATCATCGTGGCGGCCCGCCCCGGCATGGGCAAGACGTCGTTCGCCCTCAACATTGCCATGCACGCGGCGCTCCGGGAGGCCAAACGGGTCGGCGTGTTCTCGCTCGAGATGTCGCGCGAGCAGCTCTTCCTCAGGCTGCTGACCGGGCTCGGTCGGATCGATGCCCATCGCCTGCGGACCGGCCGGCTCAACAAGGAGGAATGGGCGACCCTGACACGCGCCTTCGGGGAGCTCGCCGGCGCGCCGATCTTCATCAACGACACCGCCGGGCTCACGGTGCTCGAGATGCGCGCCAAGAGCCGGCGGCTGAAACTGGAGCAGGGGCTCGACCTGGTCATCGTGGACTACCTGCAACTGATGCGCAGCCGCAGCGCCTTCGAGAACCGCAACCAGGTGATCTCCGATATCTCGCGATCGCTCAAGGAGCTGGCCAAGGAGCTTCATATTCCGGTGATCGCGATCTCGCAGCTGTCGCGCGCCCCCGAG
Source organism: Acidobacteriota bacterium (assembly GCA_031394595.1). GTDB lineage: Bacteria > Acidobacteriota > Polarisedimenticolia > Gp22-AA2 > Gp22-AA2 > JANNTZ01. The sequence goes on along the minus strand of JANNTZ010000017.1, from coordinate 8,378 downwards.
CAGCGGGGTGGCGACCGCCGCCCGCAGCTGTCGGACCTGCGCGAGTCGGGGGCGATCGAGCAGGACGCCGACCTGGTCATGTTCATCTATCGCGAAGAGGTCTACAAGCAGACCGAGGAGAACCGGGGGCGGGCCCAGCTCATCATCGCCAAGCAGCGCAACGGCCCGATCGGGACGCTCGATCTTGCGTTCATCCGCGAGTACACCAAGTTCGAGGAACTCGAGTGGCAGCAGGGCTGACGCCACCGGACCTGTACCGCCCGACCTGGGCGGAGGTGGACCTCGACGCGCTCCTCCACAACCTTTCCCTGATCCGCCGCCGGATGGGGACCCGTCCCCTCCTCGCCGTGGTCAAGGCGGACGCCTACGGTCACGGCGCCGTGCCGGTGGCGCGGGCGCTCGAGCGGGCGGGTGTCGAGCACTTCGGGGTGGCGTTGCCGGAGGAAGGTGTCGAGCTGCGCCGCGCCGGCCTGCGCGCGCCGATCCTTCTGCTCGGGGGTTGCACGCCAGCCCAGGCCGATCTGGTCCTGGGCCACGACCTCACGACCGCCGTCTATCGACGGGACCAGGTCGAGGCGATCGCCGCCGCGGCCGCCCGCCTGGGACTCACCGCCCGGGTCCACCTCAAGGTGGACACCGGGATGGGACGGCTCGGTGTCCCGGCTGCCGAGGTCGCCGCCTTCGCCGACATGTTCCTGCAGGCCGCAGGCGGACGGGTACACCTGGAGGGGGCTTACTCCCATCTGGCGGCCGCCGACATGCCGGCGGACCCGTTCACGGCGCGGCAAATCGAGCAATTCGGCATGGCGGTCGCTGCCCTTCGCGCCCGGGGTCTCGAGCCGCCACTGCTGCACCTGGCGAACAGCGCCGCCATCACCGATCACTCCCCCGCCTGGCTGACGCTGGTGCGGCCCGGGATCGTCCTCTACGGCTATCCCCCTTCGGACCAGGTCGCGGCGGATTCCTGGCGTCCCGTCCTCAGCCTGCGGACACGCATCATCTATCTCAAGGATCACCCGGCCGGGGCTCCGCTCGGCTACGGGAGGACCTGGATCGCCTCGCGACCCAGCCGGATCGCCTCCCTGCCGGCCGGGTACGATGACGGACTGCCGCGCCCCCTCGGCAACCGGGGGCACGTCCTCGTCCGCGGCCGACCGGCGCCGATCGTCGGCCGGATCAGCATGGACCTGACGACCGTGGATGTCACCGACATCCCCGGGGCCGGGATCGGGGACACCGTCACCCTCATCGGGAACGACGGCGAAGCCCGGATCGGCGCCGACCAGATCGCCACCTGGGCCGACACCATCCACTGGGCTGTCCTTTGCGGGGTCGGGGGCCGGGTCCTGCGACTCTACCGCGAGGGGACGTCGATCGCCGTCATCTCACGTTTCGGTCTCCTCTAGGCGATCCCCGGAACAGGCGCTATCATGGAGGTCCGCGGCCGCACGCCGTCAGGCCGCTTTTTTCATGATGTCTTCCGAGGAGTCATTCATCCGGACGCCCGTATGGGCGTCTGCCTGACGAGGTGGTGCCGTGGGCATCCTGATTCTGAGGGCCATGCTGGTTCTCTGCTGTCTGACCTGGGGCGCGATCGTGCGCCCGCCGTCTTTCAACCCGTTTGAACCGGCGGGGGCCCTCATTGGCCTCGCCGCCGCCGCCGCCCTGCTCGGCCTGGAGCGCCTCCTCCGCGGGATCGACATCGGGATTCTCGCCGGGGCGCTGGCGGGCCTCCTCGCGGGTGGGGCCGCGGCCGGGACGGTGCTGGCGCTCCTTCCCCTGGACACGATCCACGCTCTTCCGCCGGCGGCCGGCCGCGCCATCGTCGTCCTCTTCTTCCTGTACTCCGGGGTGGCCCTGGGTGCGACGCACGGCGGGCGCTTCACGCTGTCGGGGCTGCGCACCGCCTGGAACGACGGCGGGCAGCGGCACAACTTCAAGGTCCTCGACACCAGCGTGATCATCGACGGACGGATTGCCGATGTCTGCGAAACCGGGTTCCTGGACGGCACCCTCGTCGTCCCGCAGTTTGTCCTGCGCGAACTGCAGTACATCGCCGACTCGCAGGATTCCCTGAAGCGCAACCGCGGCCGCAAGGGGCTCGATATCCTCCAGAAGATCAAGAAGGGCTCCGACATCAGGGTGCTGATCTCGGAGGCCGATTTCCCCGATGTCAAAGACGTGGACATGAAGCTGATCGAGCTCGCCCGGCAGATGGGGGGCAAGATCATCACCAACGACTTCAACCTCAACAAGGTTGCCGAGCTGCGGGGCGTCCAGGTGCTCAACATCAATGTCCTGGCGAATTCCCTCAAGCCGGTCGTCCTTCCGGGTGAGGCGATGAAAGTGTTCATCCTCAAGGAAGGCAAGGAGCAGAACCAGGGAGTCGGATACCTGGACGACGGAACGATGGTGGTGGTGGACAACGCCAAGCGCTTCATCGGCCGGACCATCGACATCACCGTCACCTCGGTCCTGCAGACGACCGCCGGCAAGATGTTCTTCGGCAAGATCGAGAACTCCGTCGAGGAAGCGCCCGCGGTCATCGATCAGCGGCCACGGAGAACCGGTCCGTGATCGACAGGGAGTCTTCCGGGTTGCGGCGCGCCGCATTGCGCCGCACCACCACCGGCAACTTCGTCGGCCTGGCGGCCCTGGTGGTCCTGACCGCCACGGCCACAACGATCGCCGTCCCGGTGGCTCCCGTCGTCCCGGCGGAACCGGCCACCCACGCCGATCCGGAGGCGCTCTCGGGCCGCGTCTACGCCGTTCTTCCCTTCGAAAACATCGCCGAGGATGCCAGTCTCACGTGGCTCTCCTCCGGCCTGGCGCTGGCGATTGGCGAGTCGGCGCGCGGCTGGGGGGCGCGGGTCATGGATCCCGATGAGCGGGACGTCTTCCTGGAGGCCAACGGTCTGCCAGCCGGGGCCACCCTGACCCTGGCCAGCATGATCGACCTCGGGCGGAAGATGCGGCACCGGCCGGCGAACGTCCGTCCCGATCGGATCGTCCTCGGACGCTTCGATGTGATCGAGGGACGGATCCTCATCGAGGCCCGCACGCTCGACCTCGTGGCGGAAAGGGCGCGCCCTTGGATCAAGCGATCGGGGCGGTTGCGCGATCTGCTTTCCCTGCAGCGCGACCTGGCGGTGGCGATCGCCACCGACGAGAAAGTCCGCGTGGCGGCGACGGACCCTTGGAACGATCGGCAGATCGCGACGCTCCCGCTGCTCGCCTTCGAGACCTACTGCCGCGCGATGACGGAGCCCGACACCCGGCGGCGTCTGCTGCTGCTCAGACGCGCTTCCGAGGAGCACCCGGGGTACGGAGCGGCCCTCTTTCAGGCCGCGGCACTCCTGGCACGCGAAGAGCGCTGGAGCGAAGCGGGGGCCCTCCTCGCCCAGGCGAAGGAACCGCCGCACCCCTACGAAACCGAGGCGCTGATCCTGTCCGCCGGAATCGCCCTGCAGCGACGGGACTACGACGGCGCCGCCGCCGCGGCCCGCCGCGCCCTGCAGAACGGCGGGCCCGCGCGGGCCCATCTGGTGCTCGCCAGGGCCCTCGCGGGCCTCGGCGACGAGGCCGGCGCGGCCGCCGCCCTCGATCAGGCCCGGTCCGCCGACCCCACCGACCCGGAGATCGAGGAAGTTCGCCGGGCCCTGGGAGACCGGCCCACTTCTCCGACTCGGAGGAGCCCTTGAATCTGTCCGACCTCGAAATCGCCCGCCGGGCGAAGCTGATCCGTATCGAACCCCTGGCGGAGTCGATCCACCTGCACCCCGAGGAGATCGAACCGTACGGCCGTTTCAAGGCCAAGATCAGCCTGCGCGCCCTCGACCGGCTGAAAGGACGCCCCGATGGCCGGTACATCGGCGTCACCGGGATCAACCCCACGCCACTCGGCGAGGGGAAAACCGTCGTCACGATCGGATTGACGCAGGCGCTTCGCAGGATCGGCCACCGCGCGATCTCGACGCTGCGACAGCCCTCCATGGGCCCGGTCTTCGGCATCAAGGGGGGCGCGACCGGCGGCGGCTACTCGCAGGTCGTGCCGATGGAGGAGATCAACCTGCACTTCACCGGTGACTTCCACGCGGTCGCCGTGGCGCACAATCTGCTGTCGGCGATGGTGGACAACTGTCTGCATCACGGCAACACGATGAACATCGATCCCGACCAGATCCTGTGGCGGCGGTCCGTCGACCTCAACGATCGGGCCCTGCGCCGCATCCGCGTGGCCCTCGGCGGCGGCAGCGGGGGGGTGGAGCACGACAGCGGCTACGACATCACGGCCGCGTCAGAGGTCATGGCGATCCTGTCCCTGGCCACATCCCCCCGCGACCTCAAGGAACGTCTGGGACGGATCCTGGTGGCGGTCGATCGGCAAGGACGTGGGGTGCGGGCTTCGGCGGTGCGGGCCCAGGGGGCGATGGCGGCCCTGCTCAAGGACGCGCTGAAGCCGAATCTCGTACAGAACCTCGAAGGGGGTGCCGCCCTGGTGCATTGCGGTCCGTTCGCCAACGTCGCCCACGGCAACAACTCGATCGTCGCCGACCTCCTGGCGCTCAAACTCGCCGACTACGTCGTCACCGAGAGCGGTTTCGGGTCGGAATGCGGCGCCGAGAAACTGCTGAACATCAAGTGCCGCGTGGCCGGCTTCCTGCCCGCCGCCGAGGTGATCGTCTGCTCGACCCGGGCCCTCAAGCTGCACGGCGGCGGCGAATTCGCGGGTGACACCTGGAAGCGTCCCGACCCGAAGGCGGTCGCCCGCGGCTGCGCGAATCTCGCCAAGCACATCGAGAACATCCGCACCTTCGGGCTGCCGGCGATCGTCGCCATCAACCGGTTCACGAGCGACGATCCGGCCGAGATCGAGGAGATCATCTCCCGGGCGCGGGCGGCCGGCGCCACCGCGGCCGTGCCGGTCGAGGTCTGGGCACGCGGCGGGGAGGGCGGGATCGAACTGGCCGAGGCGGTGGTGCGCGCCGCCGAGACCCCGCCGGCCTACCGCCCTCTCTACAGCGACGATGCGAGCATCGAAGAGAAGATCGAAATCGTGGCGCGCAAAATGTACGGCGCCGCCGGCGTCAGCTACACCGATCTGGCGCGGGAGAAACTCGATTTCTGCCGGCGCGAGGGACTGGGCCGTCTTCCGGTCTGCATCGCCAAGACGCCGCTTTCCCTGTCGCACGACCCGAAGCTCAAGGGTCGCCCGGAGGGGTTCGTCCTCCCGATCACCGATGTCCGGGCGGCGGCGGGGGCCGGGTTCGTCTATCCCCTGGTCGGCAGCATCATGACCATGCCCGGCCTCCCCTCGGTTCCCGCGGCCAATTCCATCGACCTCGACGACGAGGGGCTGGTGCAGGGGCTGTTCTGATGTACGGGGGTTGACGCCCACCTTAATATGGTGATAGAAACATGGCCACCGGTGCATTCCCATGAGGGGGTGTGCATGAAAGCACTTGGCAGCTGTTTGGCAGCGCTGGCGGTCGCGGTCCTCGGGACGTCTCTGATCCTGATGAACGGAACCGCAAGCGCCGATGAAACGACGGTTGTCGTTTCCCGCCCGGGCACGGTCTTTCACCTGGCGGGGAGTTCCGACATCCGTGGTCGTGGCCACTCCAGAACGCTCTCCGAGGCAATGGCGGCCGGCTATACCCCGTGCCCGTCCTGTTTTGCCAAGGAAGCCCGGACGTCGCGGTCCCTGACCGTGTCGACTTCCGGCTCGACCACGCTGTCCGCGACGGGGTTCGTGACCGCCGCGGCGCCCGGCCTCGGCCCCATCACTTCGCCGTTCGGGCTGAAGCAGGGAACGGGGAACGCCTATCGCGTTTTGATGGGCGACACCGGTCGGGATCCATACACGGATCTGGCCACGATCGTCAATCCGGGGGCCGAGCAGGGAGCGTATTGTTCCTGCCCGCCGCCGGACTGCGACGAACGCAGGTAGGCGCAGGATCCGCCCGAGCAGACCGGGGGCTCGAGGCCGCCCGTCAGGCCTTGAGCTGCCGGGTATGTTTCCCAACGAGCGCGGCGTCGTAGACGCTCAGCACCCAGCAGAGCGTCGTCACGAACAGGATCCCCTGTCCGGTCAATCGGGCTTTGTGGAGGAATGCCATCTGGGGATCGAGCCCCGCCAGGATGCGATAGAACGGCGAGTGCAGGTACATCACCACCAGATACACTGCCACCAGGAACGAGAACAGGAAGAACACACCCTTTCCCAGCTGGCCGTTGAGCATCTGCCCCCAGCCCGGAATGACGAGTGAGGCCAGGCCGGCCAGGAAGGGCCGGCGGATTCCCCGGTAGCCCCCCGCCTGCTCCTCCGCCGTGCGGTACGCCTGCGCCACGTTGTAAATCATCAGCAGGACGACGCAGAAGTCGATGGAGGAGGCATACAGCATCAGCTCCCACTCGCTGATGAAAAACAGGTGGGCGAACGTCCGGATCCTCTCCCATGTCATGTACAGCATGTAATGGAACGACAGGACGAACAGCTGTGACAGCACGAACAGGGTCGCCAGCTTGCCATCGCCGTTGTACAGCTGACCCATCCCCCAGACGAACAGCGACAGACTCGACGCCGCCGCCGGGCTGCTGCGCCGCGATCGCGACTTTTTTGCAGTCCCTGGTCGATCGACGACGGTTTCCTCGCGGGCTTCCATTCTCCCCTCTGCCGGGGCGCGGACCGGAGCAGGCGCCGGCTTGGACGACCCGCCGTTTTTCCCCTTCTTGTCGGACGGCTTGAGGATGTCGTCCTCGGTGATGACGAAGACTTCGTCCTGGTTGATCATGGCCTCCCTCCGTCCGCCCCGTGCGACGCGGGAGACCGGCAGATGGCCGGCCTTCGCGCCCCACGGTTGTGAGGCGAACCAATCGGAAGTGAGCAAGCGCCGTACCAAAACCACGACTCGACTGTCCAAGATTGGATATCCCGGGAAGTGACATTGTGAGTATGACTTGGGCCGGGTGGGGGCGTTTCGCGACGCGGGAATCGACAGTCAGGGTGACGGCCGGCGACGGCAATATCGTCAGCCGTATTTCAATTCCGTCAGTCGTGGTCTCGTCCGACGACCGGCGCCAGGAGACAGATGTCGCGCACCAGAGCCGCGAACTGGTCCGGAAGGATCGCCTGTGGCCCATCCGACAGGGCATGCGCCGGATCGTTGTGGACCTCGACCATGATGCCGTCGGCCCCCACCGCCACCGCCGCGCGCGCCAACGGCAGGACCTTGTCACGGCTGCCGGTCCCATGGCTCGGGTCAACCATGATCGGCAGGTGACTGACATGCTTCACCGCCGGCACGATCGTCAGGTCGAGGGTGTTGCGGGAGTGATCGCCAAAGGTGCGGACCCCCCGCTCGCACAGGAAGACCCGGTAGTTCCCCTCCGACAGGATGTACTCCGCCGCCATGAGGAACTCGTCGAGGGTCGCCGACATGCCGCGCTTCAGGAACACCGGCAGGCGCGACTTCCCGGCCCGACGGAGGAGCGAGAAGTTCTGCATGTTCCTGGCGCCAATCTGCACCGCGTCGGCATAGTCCTCGACCATCGCCATCGATTCCTCGTCCACCGCTTCGGTGACCACCGGCAGACCGGTTTCCTCGCGGGCCCGGGCGAGGATCTTCAGCCCTTCGACCCCCATCCCCTGGAACGCGTAGGGCGAGGTGCGGGGCTTGAAGGCGCCGGCCCTCAGCAGGTCGGCCCCGGCGGCCGCGACCTGTCGGGCAATGGTAAGAGTCTGCGCCTCCGACTCGACGGCGCACGGCCCCGCGATGATCGCCAGGCGGCGTCCCCCGATCGGCACCCGGCCGACCTGGACCACCGTGTCTTCGGCCTTGACCTCCCGGCTGACCAGTTTGTAGGGCCGCGTGACCCGGATCGCCTGCTGGACACCTGGAAGGATCTCGAACTCGGCGGGGTCGATGGGTCCGTGATTCCCGGTGATGCCGATGGCCAGCCGCTCCGCCCCGGGGATCGGGTGGGGGCGGAGTCCCAGGACCCGGATCCGTTCGGTCACTGCACGGATCTGGGCTTCGCCAGCCCCTTTTTCCATCACGATGAGCATCGCGTCGTCCCCTCTTCCGGGCACCATGTTACGTCGCCCCCCGGCCCCACCGCAACCAAGCGGAAGCCGGGCACTTCTGAGATCCGCCCCGTCACGGGTGGCGGGCCGCAGCGCGGCGCCGCTCCGCACTCGCTCGCGCGGGCCGCGGGGCGCCCATCCAGCGCGCTTGGCGCGGCTCGAGGTCGCTGCGCCGCGCTGCGGCCTGCCACCTGCGCCCGGGGATACCTCCAAGCAGCGGCTGAAACAGGAACACAACGTCCGGCGATTCGTGAGTCCCAGTTGGCTGAGACGCCGCGCCCTGCGGTTGACG
>JANNTZ010000016.1:0-28589 GCA_031394595.1 Acidobacteriota bacterium | reverse complement strand
CATCTACGAGTATGAATAGGACGAGTTGGCGCGCACTCATCTTGAGCGTTGGGGGCGCCCTGGAAACCGGTGTGGGATTGGGTCTTCTCGTCGCCCCGACCGGTTTGGCATCGTTCCTCCTGCGGGCTCCGCTGGAGGGAGCCGGGGTCGTCATCGGCCACCTCGCCGGAGGAGGCCTGTTGTCCCTCGGAATCGCCTGCTGGTGTGCGCGCAAGTCGCCATCGGCCCCGGCAAGTCTCGGTGTCTCATGGGCCTTCCTGGTGTACAACGTCGTCGCTTGCGTCACCCTTGCCTGGGCGCGCCCCGCGTTGGTGAGCGGGGGGCTCCCGGCATTGGGCGCCTCAATCCTGCACGGCGTTCTCGGCGCGGCGTTGCTGGCTGCATCGCTGGGCAGTGATCAGACCTCAGCAGGGCCATGATTGATGGAGCGGCGTACCAACACCGAAGCGGTTGCCAGCCACTGTTCGGTGATTCGCAAAGCCTCCGTGCCGTTGGGAATTTCAACGCCCGGACAACCCCATATCTCGCCAATGTCCTGTCGGACATGGATTTCGTACCCGGGAACCCAGCTCACAACCTCTCCCTGCCGGGCAGGGCGGTTTACGCCGGCAACCCTGCAGGGCAGTTTCGACCTGCGGAGCCATTCACGTTTCTCCAGACGACCATGAAGTAGAGTGTGGCATCGATGATCTCTGTAAGACAGGCTCTCGAACGCCTACGAGAAGGGAACCGCCGCTTCGCGTCTGACACGCGGAGCCGCGATACTCTTCCAGGCCAATCTCGCCGGAGCGAGTTGGCAACAGGCCAGGAACCGTTCGCGATCATTCTCGGGTGTTCCGATTCGCGAGTTCCGGCGGAAATAGTCTTCGATCAAGGGCTGGGCGACCTTTTTGTCATCCGCGTCGCCGGAAACATCGTCGCTCCTTCTCAAGTCGGCAGCGTCGAGTTCGCTGCCGAGCGCTTTGGCACCCGACTCGTCGTGGTACTTGGTCACTCCAGGTGCGGCGCTATCCTGGCCACGTTGGAGCAACTTGGGCGTCCGATGGAAGGCCAGTCACGGAATCTCCGCTCAATCGTTGATCGCATCCGGCCATCCGTGGAGCCGTTGCTGACAACAGACCTGGGGCCCGACCCGGAGGCTCTGGTGCGGCGGGCCGTGCGGGCCAACATCCGCGTCTCGGCAAACCACCTCAGGCACGGATCGGAGGTCCTGGAGCAGTTGATCCTGAACGATGGCCTCCTCGTCGTCGGAGCCGAGTATTCTTTGGAGACTGGAGTCGTAGAGTTCTTGGACGATGCGCCCCCATCCTCCGGCTGACTCCCGACTGCAGGTAGCATCCGGCTTGTCGGGATGCGATGCGACAGCACGTCGGGCGTTCGCCCGCCCCACTAAAACGTGAGCCGGGGGTCCGATGTCGTTTGAGTGGCAGCCGGAAACTCCGATCGGGTTCGCTGCGTTCTTTGCGATCCTGTGGTGCTCCGTCTCGTTCTTCCTCGCGACACTCGGGGGATGGCGACTCCTGGCCGAGGCTTATCGCCTCCAGGATCGCTTCGACGGCTCGCGCTGGCGCTTCGCGAGCGCGCGGATGCGCTGGGGCGTCAACTACAACGGCTGTCTGACGTTCGGCGCGAACGAGCATGGTCTGTATCTGGCGGCACTTTTCCTCTTCAGGCTCGGTCACCCGCCGCTGTTCATCCCCTGGTCTGACCTCCGCGCAAGGGAAACGCAGGGGGTGATGTTCAAGTACATCGAGTTCACATTTCCCGGGGCGGACGGTGTGACCCTCCGAGTCCCTCACCCGCTTGGATCCGCGCTCCTGAAGGCGGGCGGGAACCCGGCTCTCCGGGGATGGGCTCCCTCCCATGATCGGCGCAATTGCCGGGGACATCATCGGCTCGGTGCACGAGTATTCCGGTACGAAGACGAAAGCATTCGAGCTGTTCGATCCGGATTGCCGCTTCACCGACGACACCGTCCTGACAGTTGCAGTCGCCGACAGCCTGCTGACCGGCACACCGTACGTGGACAAATACCACGAGTACTTTCGTGACTACCCGCAGGCCGGCTACGGGATGATGTTCACCACCTGGGCCGCTGAACGACGGCGCGAGCCTTACAACAGCTGGGGCAACGGGTCGGCGATGCGCGTCAGCGCCGTCGGGTATTCCTCCGTATCAATGGACGGTGTGCTGGCCGAGGCGAAGCGAAGCGCCGACCCGACGCACAATCATCCGGAGGGGGTCCGCGGCGCCCAAGCCACCGCAGCCGCCGTGTTCCTGGCACGCACCGGAAAGACCAAGGCCGAGATCAAGGACGCCCTCGAGCAACTCTTCGGCTACGATCTGAGTCGGCGGCTCGACGAGATCCGCCCGACCTACCGATTCACGGAGTCATGCCAGGGAACAGTGCCGCAGGCGATCACGGCGTTTCTCGAATCGGAATCATATGAAGACGCGATCCGGAACGCCATTTCCCTGGGTGGAGATGCCGACACCCTGGCGTGCATCGCCGGGGGGATCGCGGAGGCTTATTACGGTGGTCTTCCCGTGGAGATCGCCCGACGGTCGCTGGAGATGCTGGATGACCGCCTGAGACGCGTCACGGAGGAGTTCCGCCGCCGATTCATCCCATGCGCGACTTGACCGCGGCCGCCAGCTCCGTGGGGCCGCAGGTCTCCAACTCTTCTCCCGCATCGCGTCGATCGACCTCATCCGTGGCGCGGTCATGGTCCTGATGGCCATCGACCACGTGCGGGTCTATTCCGGTCTGCCCCCCGGCGGCCCGACGGCCGGGATCTTCTTCACCCGCTGGATCACGCACTTCTGCGCGCCGGTGTTTATCTTTCTGGCCGGGACCGGTGCCTTCTTCCATGGCCGCAGGCACGCCGACCTGTCGCGGTATCTTTTGATCCGCGGAGCCTGGCTGGTGTTCCTCGAGATGACGTTTCTGCGCCTGGCCTGGACCTTCAATTTCGATTTCGCGCACTACGAGCTGGCGGGAGTCATCTGGGTGATCGGCTGGTGCATGATCCTGATGGCAGGGCTGGTGATCCTGCCGCCCGTCGCGGCGGACCCGGATCTGCCTGATGGTGGGCCTCGGGGCCACGGCGCTCTTCCTGGTGCTGCGCGGGTTCAATCTCTATGGCGATCCGCGCCCGTGGATCGTCTCCGCGCAGATCAAGCGACTGCTGGATGCCGGTGTCCCGACCCGGCGGATTGCCGTTGTCGGTGGGTCCATGGGAGGCTACATCGCGCTGCTTGTGTCGAGCCGCGTGACGGACCGGCACATCGGCTACGCCATCATGGGCATCTGCAGCGACGACACTCTTGAACTTGGCAGCGAGCTGCATGGCGATCTGCTCTCCATCTTCGAGGCGAGCGATGAACAGGGAGGGAGCTGCACGCCGTTGTTCGGGCGCGCGAAGGGTCTGGGCCGCCATGCGGAGATCCGGCTCGACACCGGTCTCCAGCATGGGTTTCTCTACCGGCCGCTCTCCGAGTGGATGGACCCGGTCATCCGCTGGGTCCGCGAACGCGGCGCCGCCACCACCGACTCGCCCCTGGCGACGGCCCCCTTCGTGACCATGGCCCGGATGGCCCCGTGCGCCGACTCCACAAACCAGCTCTTCGTGATCGACAACACGCTCGTGTTCTGGCATCGTTTCGGGGACTGTGCCGACAATGGCTACGGTTCGAACCTCTACGGGAAAACCGTGGACGACCTGCTGTGCCACCTCAACGACTCGATCGCGGGACCATCGAAGAGCTGCCCCGTTCCGGAATACAGGGACATGTTCGAGATCATCATCAACCATCTCAATCAACCAGACTTGGGACTGGGCCCGGGCCACTCGGTGCGGCCACTCCCTCTCGATGGCGCGGTTCCGTCCACCACGCGCTGGAGTCATCGGTCATGACACGACGCTGGCACGCGACGCGGTGGGCGGTGGAACCAACGTGGACGGGTCGAGGAGCCGGATGTACTGCAGTCACTGCTTCGCCGCCGGCCACTTCACCCTGCCGGACATCACCATGGCCGGGATGCAGGACCGGGTCCGGGGCAAGCTTCGCGACATGGGATTTCCCGGCTTCCTCGCCGGATTCTTCACCCGGAAGATCCCGAAGCTGCAGAGATGGAAGTGAGGCGGGCGGAAAGCCCAAAAGCCGGAGTGACTCAGAAGGGGCGCCGAGGAGCGTCATCTCGCACACCATGTCCTTGAACTCCGCATCGGGCTCCTGCGGGAATTCGACGCGAAGCCGCCGGTCACACCGGCCAACCGTACTGTATCATTCGAGAAGTTGGCGGGACCTCGCGTGCCGCCGCGCGGTTCACCGCTTCGAGGTGGATCGATCGCCTATGAGCCGCTGCTCCGCACGCGGATCCTCCCCGGCATCCGGCAACGCCAAAACTCCGGGTTTCAGGGGATCGAGCTCCTGCGATGCGCCGCGGGGGGCATCGTGAACGGCTTGGCCCGGGTCATCGGCCTGGCGTTGGGGATCGCGGCAGTCGTCATCATCGCCGTGGCCTGCGCGCAAGAGCCAGCCGAAACGCGGGAGCCTGCCCCACCGCGACCGGTCCCCGTTTCCCAACCGCCTGCCGCGCCGCTCCCGTCCGTCACGCTGCCGCCGGAACTGGCGCGGGTGCTGCACGATTACGAAGAGGCGTGGCGCGCCCGCGACGCCGCGGCGCTCGCCCGTCTGTTCGCCGAGGACGGGTTCGTCCTTCCGAATGGCGGGATGCCGGTCAGGGGACGCGCCGCGATCGAGCAGTCCTACGCGGGGCACGGTGGGCCGCTGGCGCTGCGCGCCATCGCCTACGCGACGCACGGCAGCACGGGGTACATCATCGGCGGCTACGCGCCGAGGGCCGGGGACGAGGACACGGGGAAGTTCACGCTGACACTGCGCCGGGGCGATGATGGGCGCTGGTCGATCGTCTCCGACATGGACAATTCCAACCGGCCACAGCGCTGACGCAGCGCCCCGCTCCGTCGGGGCGCCGCCTCCCCTCAGTCCTCCGCCTCTTCCTCGAAGGCGCAGCGGGTCTCCCCGGCATCATCGACCCAGCAGTCGAAGAACTGGAACCGGCCAACGGCATCGTTCCAGCGCAGGGTGAGCGGCGGGTCGAGCCCCAGGATGATCCGCCCGTCCGTGCGCTCGAGGATCGGAGCGATCTCCAACGCTGTGTGATCGGACCAGGACGAAGCGCGGCCGTTCCAGCCGAGCAGCCGCCCCTCGGGCAAGATCCGGTCCAGGTCGGCCACGTGCCCCTTCGGGTTGCGCGCTTCGGAGTCGAGCCTCAGACTCTCGGTGATGTCCTGGTCGTCCAGGACAACAATGCGCACCCGCGCTCCAACGAAGCCAACCGGGTCCGGACAGAAGCGGCCGTCCTCGCACGACGTCTTCACCCGATCGAGATCCGCGTCGGAAAGTGGTTCGGCGATGATCAACTCGCGTCCTTCCGTCGCCCCCAGCCAGACCGCCGCGATCACCGAGAACCGATCGAGGTTGAGGACGCTCCTGATCCGGTCGAAATCCGATCGTTTGACGATCCCCGGGACGGCATCGCCGTACTTGACTCCGGCCCGGGCCGCGCTGCCCGGCAGGGCGATCGACAGGGCCAGGGTCATGAAGAGTGGCCCGGACCATCGCGGGCCCGGACGGGGACGCCCCGGGCAGGTCATGGCGCTTCCCCGCCCGGGCGGTCGTGGGTCTCGAACCATCCGGCGACCCGGCGGATTCGGTCCAGGATGTGGCGCGGCTCCGCGAACTCGTGCATCGCCGGCCAGACTATCGCCCGGAGGTCATCGCGTCAACGGGCTGAGGGACCACCGGCCGAGGGTCAACCGGCAGTCGCGCGGGGCAGCGCCCCCTCCGGCTGCGTTAGACTCCCCGCGATGCGTATCGTCCATGTTGCCTCGGGCCGTGAGTGGCGCGGCGGGCAGAAGCAGGTCTGGCTGCTGGCCACCACGCTGCACGAGATGCACGGAGCAGTTCGGGCGCCGGCCGCGCCGACGGACGGGGCCGGATCGGCCGGCCGGCGCGATCGTCTCGAGCAGGTGGTGGTCACCGGGGCAGGGTCCGAACTGGAGAGTTGCCTCCGCTCCGGCGGCGTCCCAGTGCGTGCCGCCGCCTGGAGCGCCGGGATCGATCCGCGCGCCGTGTGGGCGGCCCTCGATGAGGCGCGGCGCGGGCCGTGCATCCTGCACGCGCACGACGGGCACTCGGTCTTCATCGCCGGTGTCGCGGCCACTCTGACCGGCCGGCCCATGGTGGCGACCCGGCGGGTCGATTTCCGGCTGAAACGCCCGTTCTTCTGGAAGCGCGCCACGCGGGTGATCGCGGTCTCGAACGCGGTGCGCGCCGTCCTGTTGAAGCGCGGGTTCGACGCCACCCGGATCCCGGTGATCTGGTCGGCCATGGATGTCGACGCGGTCGCCGCCACGCGGCCGATCGATGTCCGCGGCACGCTCGGCCTGCCGGCCGATGCGCAGGTCGCCATCAATGCCGCCGCCCTGGCGCCCGAGAAGGACCAGGCGACGTTGATCGAGGCGGCGGCGCGGCTGGCGGCGCGGCTGCCACGGCTGCGCTGGATCATCGCGGGGGAAGGGCGCGTCCGTGCCGATCTCGAGCGGCTCATCGCGGCCCGCGGGATGCAGGACCGGGTGCGTCTGGTCGGATTCCTCCCCGACCCGCGCCCCTGGGTCGCTGCCTCCGACCTGATGGTCCTGTCGTCACGCGAGGAAGGGTTCGGTGGGACCCTGCTCGACGCGTTGGCGCTCGGCGTGCCGATCGTCGCCACCCGCGCCGGCGGCATCCCCGAAGTGGTGGGCGGAGAGGCCGGTCTGCTGGTGCCGCCCGGCAACCCCACGGCCTTCGCTGCCGCGGTGGCGCAGGTCATCGAGAACGCCGATCTGCGGAGGCGTCTGTCCGACGCGGGGCGGATCCGGGCCGGGGATTTCTCCCACCGCCGTTCGGCCGAAGCGGTGCTGGAGGTTTACCGGGAGATCTGGCGCGGCTGACCCTGCCGGTACCTGTCGCGCCGATGGCTCCTCGGAGCCGCGCTCCCACGGATGCTATAATCCCCCGCCCTGCCCCGAAAGCCCGGCGTCCCGCCCCTTTCCGGAGGGCACCGATCCCATGACCGAACGACGCGTCACCATCGTCGGCGGAGGTCTGGCCGGCAGCGAAGCCGCCTGGCAGGCGGCGCGCCTCGGCCTGCCCGTCGATCTCTACGAGATGCGGCCGGTGCGCGAGACCCCCGTGCACCGCACCGACCAGCTCGCGGAGCTGGTCTGCTCCAACTCCCTGAAGTCGAACCTGCTCGACACCGCCTCCGGCCTCCTCAAGGAGGAGATGCGCCGCTGCGACTCGCTCATCGTCCGGGTCGCCGATGCGGTCAAGGTGCCGGCGGGCGGGGCGCTGGCGGTCGACCGCGACCGATTCGCCCAGGAGGTGACCGGGGCGATCGCGGCGCTGCCGAACGTCCGGGTCATCCGCGAGGAAGTGCGCGCCATCCCCGATCGCGGTCCCTGCATTCTGGCCACCGGGCCGCTGGCCTCCGACGCCATCGCCACCTCGATCGCCGCCTTCACTGGCCGCGAGTACCTGTACTTCTTCGACGCCATCTCGCCGATCATCGAAGCCGACACCATCGACCGCGATCGCGTCTTCCCGGCGTCGCGCTACGGCAAGGGGGGGGACGACTACTTGAACTGCCCGCTGACCGAGGCCGAGTACGACCGGTTCTACCGGGCGGTTCTCGGCGCGGCCGAGGCGCCGAGCCACGAGTTCGAGAAGAAGATCCCCTATTTCGAAGGGTGCCTGCCGATCGAGGAGATGGCGCGGCGCGGCCGCCAGACGCTGCTCTTCGGTCCGATGAAACCGGTCGGGCTCGTCGATCCGCGCACCGGCCGGCAGCCGTTCGGGGTGGTCCAACTGCGGCAGGACACGCTGGCGGCCGACTTCTACTCGATGGTCGGCTTCCAGAACCATCTGAAGTTCGACGAGCAGAAGCGGATCTTCCGGATGATCCCGGGGCTCGAGCAGGCGGAGTTCCCCCGGCTCGGGCAGGTGCATCGCAACTCCTACATCAACGCCCCGGCAATCCTGCTGCCGACGTTCCAGGCGCGGCGCCGCCCCGACCTGCTGTTCGCGGGCCAGATCTCCGGTGTCGAGGGATACCTCGAGTCGGCCGCCTCCGGGCTGATCGCCGGGATCAACGCAGCGCGACTCGCGGAAGGGCAGCCGCCGTCCATCTTCCCGGCAACCACCGCTCTCGGCGCCCTGTCGCACTACATTTCGTCGACCGAGTCGGCCAACTACCAGCCGACCAACATCGCCTTCGGCCTCCTGCCGCCGCTCGCCAAGGAGATCCGCGACAAGCGACAGAGGAAAGCGGCGCTCGTACAACGCGCCCTGGACGATCTCGGGGCGTTTGCCGCCCGCTCGATCGCGGCGGGCCAGCCGGTCTGACGAATCCGTAACGTCGGCCACCCGATCCCCGCTTGTCCGCTTCCGGCGCTGGGTCTAGTCCTTTTACGACCACCTCTGCGGGCTCGACCTGCAGTAGCGGTCGTCGAGGATCGCGGCCCGACGCCGATGCCTGGTGCGGGTGGCTACTCCCTGCCGATGGCCAGCGCGTAGGCGACGATCGTCTCCCCCTTCGGCTCGCCGGCCTTCTCGGCGCGATCGAGGATCAGCCCCTCGATTCGATCGGGGTCGGGCTCGACGCGGCTCGTCTCGATCGCGGCCTGCGGGGCCCCCACGAAGCAGAGACGGCAGGGCGGGAGATCCAGTTTCCCGAAGCGCACCGGGAGACCGTACGCCCGGCAGGACAGGGGGCGGTGGGCGTACAGGTCGCAGCCGCCGGTCGCCGGGTCGAGCGCCGGGCACGGGATCTCGGCGGTCGCCTCGAAGTAGCGGTCCTCGGCCGCCTCGTCTCCGGACAGCCGGCCGGTCCGGGCGTCGCCGGGGAACCCTTCCGACAGGCGCACGACCGCGGCGCGCGCCCGGTTCACCACCGCGGTGGCGCGATCCGGGTCGCTGGCGGTCAGTTCCTTCAGTCCACGCTGCAGTCGGCGGAAATCCAGCCGGTTGATCGGAAAGGGACCCATGCAACATTCGTTGCAGCCTTGATGGCAGGCAAGCCAGGGGCCGGCGCGGCGGGCACCATCGGCCAGACGCGTGTCCACCACCTTGAGGAGATCCCCATCGAGGCGGGAAAGGGCCTCA
The DNA here is from genome assembly GCA_031394595.1 of Acidobacteriota bacterium. Taxonomy (GTDB): domain Bacteria; phylum Acidobacteriota; class Polarisedimenticolia; order Gp22-AA2; family Gp22-AA2; genus JANNTZ01. The sequence goes on along the minus strand of JANNTZ010000016.1, from coordinate 19,355 downwards.
TCGGGGATACCCGGGCTCGCGGCCGTTGGCGTGGCGGGCTTTCGTTTCGGGCGGATCATGTGTCGCGGCGGATCATCTCACGGGACGCATCATGTCGTGGTCCTCATCATGTCGCGATCGGAAGATCGGCGACCGACCCGATGATTATATCGGGCCGGGGGTGCGCCGACTGAGCAGCTTCACGGCTGGCGTTGCCGGTCAGCACGATCGCCGTCCGGCAGCCGGCGACCGCGCCGCCCGCGCAGTCGGTCTCCAGGTCGTCTCCGACCACCAGGGTTTTCGCCGCCGGCACTCCCAGGTCGGCAAGCGCCAGATCGAAGTAAGCGCGGTCCGGCTTGCCGACCACTTCAGCCGTGGTGCCGGTCGCGTACTCCAGCGCCGCCACGAACGGACCGGCGTCGAGGACGACGCCATCGGTGCCGTTGTCCCAGACGCGGTTCCGGTGAAACGCCAGAAGGCGCGCGCCGTTGCGGACCCAGCGACAGGCCCGGTTCAGCCGATCCCAGGTGAAGCCGCGTCCGAGGTCGCCGACCACCACCCAGTCGGGATGGTCCTCGTCGAGGACCACCCCTTCGAATTCCGATCGCCCGCTGTCCGGCAGCAGGAACGCGGCCCGGGTCCGGCCCGATGCAACGATGCGCCGGCAGGCGAGGATCCCCGGAGCCAGCACTTCCCGGTCCTCGACGGCAAAGCCGTTGCGGCGCAGCACCGCCGCGATGGTGCTGCCCGGCCAGCGCGAGATGTTGGTGGTGATCCGGAAGGGCAGTCCCCGGACCCGCAGACGGGCGAGGAGTTCCACCGCGCCCGGCACGGCGCGGTCGTTGACCAGGAGCGTGCCGTCGACATCGAACAGAAAGCCGCCGATTCCGTCGAGGCTCATTGCCGTCCACCGGCCGGCACAGTCGGCCGCCATCCTGTCATCCCCGGAAAGCAGAAACGGGGGCCCGAAGGCCCCCGTCCCGTTTCGATCTGAAATCGCATTCGCAGGTCCCTCCGTCGCCTCCCCGCGTCGGGGATCCGACGGGCCGACCGCTTCAGTTGTGCGGCGTGGCTTCCGCCGGCTGACCCTCGGCGGGCGCGGTGGCACCCTCGGCCGGTGCGGCCGGGGCAGCCATGGGATCGGCGGCCTGTCCCTCGGGGGCGGCCGGCGCCTGGGCCTGGGATTCGGTCCCGGCGGCCGGAGCGGTCTGGGCCTCGTGGGCCGGCTGGCCGGCGCAGGCTGCGATGGTCAACGCGATCACAATGGATGCGAAGAGGGCAATGGTCATCTTCATTCGGGTATTCTCCTTGATGTTCGGTTCCGTACAAGCCAGAGAGCGCGCGGATTCTAGGCGAGCGGGGCCGATCTGTCAAACGCCGCTCAGGAGACCGACTCGGCGATGTCCCTGTCGAGCGCTTCGAATCCGGCCATGTACTCACGGCGCTCCGCCCGAAGCCGCTCGACGATGGCGCGGTACTCGCCGCCCCGGCCCTGGCGATCGTAGAGGGCCCGGGGCCGCAGCAGGAGCTCGTCGTCGCTGTCGATCCCCGGGACCGCGGCGGCGATCTCGTAGCCGAATTCCGGGTCGCGGTCCCAGCGGATCGTCCCCTCGGCGATCGCCTTCACGATGGCGCTGCTGTGGCTTATCCTCACCTTGACGCTGCGGGGATCGTCGTCCCCTCCACCGACCCGCCCGGTGTTCATCAGGTAGACCTCCATCGGGCACTGGCGCAGGATCTCGAGGACGCGGTTCCCCTGCAGGCTGTGGTCGAGCGGGAAGAACGGGTTGGTTCCGGGGATGCGGAGGAAGCGGCCGGCCTCCTCGGCGCCGCCGGCGCTCGTGCCCCTGGTTTCCCCCAGCATGAAATAGGCGGCCGCCTGCGCCCCCTTGAGACGCGCCACCGCCGGGATGACGTTCTCGTTGCGGTTCAGGATGAGCAGGATGTCGGCCCGCGGCAGACGCCGCGCGTCGGCGGCCCCATCCACGTCGGCCATCCGGAAGACGGCGCGACCGTTCTGGGTGTGCGTGGTGTCGAAGAAGTCGAGGTCTTCCCCTTTCTGGGAGACATTCTCGAGATAGGAAGTCGGTTTCAGGACGGCGCGGTGGATCGCCGGCTCGGTCTCCTCCGACAGGCCGAAAGTCTTGGCGAAGCAGCCGTTCTCGGTGGCGTAAATTCTGCCGTCGGGCATCACGCCGATGAAATCGTCCTGGACCGGGTTCGATCCGTTCTGGTTGCTGAAGGTGGTGGTCGTCTTGCCGGTGCCCGACATGCCGATGATCAGGGCGACGCGGCTGCCGCCGTTCACCGGGATCACCTTGCAGCCGGCGTGCATCGCCAGCCCACCGCGGTCGTAGACCAGCTTGTTCCACATCCGCAGCCCGCCCTTCTTCGACTCCCCGAAGTAGTCGCTGTTGAAGACGCGGGTGACGCGGTTCTCCAGGTCCACGGCGATCAGGCGGTCGCCGGGGAAGCCGGGGGCGGGGAGGTTGGGCGTGTAGATGACCGTCAACGTCGGCTCGAACCCGGAGGCCTCGCCTGCCTCGATCGGGTAGTAGAGGATCTGCTGCATCGCGGCGATGTTGGCGTTGGCCTGTTCGATGATCAGCCGGGTCGGGGTGCGGAACTGCGGGTCGTTGCCGATGTAGCCGTCCACCACCAGCATGTCCTTGCCGGCGATGTACTGATCCTGAAGCCGGGCCATCCGATCGCCATCCTGGCGCGCCATGGTCAGTCCGCTGTGCCGGCCGGGGTCGTCGGTGACGACGAAGGTGGAGGCCTTGCTGCGGGCCATCACGCGGGTCTGGACGTTGACGTTGCCGTGCCGCGTTGGACGGCAGTTCGGCATGCGCTCCGTGAGGGAGCGCAGCTCCTCGGCCGAGGGGCGGATCACAACGCTGCGCGGGTGGACCGGGAGGGTGGTGAGCGTCGCCATGATGGAACCTCTCCGAGAAGCGGACTCCGGCGCCTTGACGTCGCCCAGTGGTTGTTTCATATTGTGAACCGGCGCCGTGCGGTGCCGGACGCTTTTCCCCTCGCTGGAAACAGATGAAAATTGTCCCCCGGCAGCGCCGGCCTGTCAAGAAAGAATCTGGACTTTTGGATCCTCCACTACAATCCGGCGGCGGAGGTGCGATGGATCCCTACGGCGACTTCCTACGGCACCTACAGGAGAACGTTCAGGCCTCCCCCCAGACCGTCCGGGCGTATCGCATCGACCTGCGGGATTTCCGGGATTTCCTGGCGACGGCGGCAGGCGGTCGTCTCCGTTCGCCCTTCCAGGCGGACCACCGGACGATCCGCGCTTTCCTGGCGCAGCTGCACGGGCGGGGTGTCAGCCGGGCGACGGTGGCACGCCGCCTGGCGAGCCTGCGATCGTTGTACCGGCACTGGATCCGGCAGGGGGTGGCCAAGGGAAACCCGGCGGCGCTGGTCGCCACCCCGAAGCTGGACCGCCGCCTCCCCCGGTCGCTCTCCGAGGCGGTAGTAGAATCGCTCCACAACGCGGCGTTCGGCGACCGTCCGCTCGACCGGCGCGATCGCGCCACCCTCGAGTTGCTCTACGCCAGCGGCGTGCGGGTCGCCGAGCTGGTCGGCGCCGACACCGGCGATCTGGATTTGAGCGGCGGTTCGGGCGACGGCATCCTGCGGGTGCTCGGCAAGGGGCGCAAGGAGCGTCTCGTGCCGGTCGGGTCGAAGGCGGTGACGGCGCTCCGCGCCTGGCTGCGGGCCCGCGGAGCGCTGGTCCCGGTCCGGGGCGGGCGCCAGGCCGATCGTGACGCCCTGTTCCTGAACGCGCGTGGTGGGCGGCTGAGCGATCGCAGCGTGCGCCGCATCCTGTTGCGCCGGATCCACGCGGCGGCCCTGGCGCGGACGGTGTCGCCACACGCGCTCCGGCACTCGTTCGCCACGCACATGCTGAACGCGGGGGCCGACTTGAGGTCGATCCAGGAGCTGCTGGGCCACGCCTCGCTCTCCACGACCCAGAAGTACACTGCCGTGACCACCCGGCGTCTAATCGAGGTTTACCGCAAGTCCCACCCGCATGCCGGGATCCGGCCGGGAGACTGACATGGCACGACGGAGACGGGGTATCGGGGATTCCGGGGGCCGGCCGAAACGGACGCGGCGCCGGCGCCCGCCGGCTCATCCAAGCGCCGGGAAGACCATCTTTGTCCCCATGGGCGGCAGCCTGGTCGCGCTCACCCCGGCCCGCCGGCGCCGGGCGGCGCACCGGATCCGGGCCCGCGTCGACGCCCGGGCCCCGCAGTCCCGCACGCTCGATTTCCACCTGGCGACCTGTGTCGCCGCGGCCCGGGCGGGTGGCCGAATCGTCCTCGATTCGTGGGGGCGCCGCGAGTCGTTCACCGTCCGCGAGAAGGGGCGCAACGACTTCGTGACCACAGTGGATCACCAGGCGGAGGAGGCGATCATCCGTCTCATCCGCACGCGCTTCCCCGACCACGCCATCCTGGCCGAAGAGTCGGCGCCGGTCGAAGGGCGTGCGGGGTTCCGGTGGTACGTCGATCCCCTCGACGGGACGACGAACTTCATCCATGGCTACCCGCTGTTCTGCGTCTCCGTCGGGTTGTCCGACCCGCAGGGGATGCGGGCGGCAGCGGTCTACGACCCGTTGCGCGACGAGATGTTCACCGCGGCGCGCGGCGGCGGCGCGCAGTTGAACGGCCAGCCGATCCATGTCTCCTCCGCGGAGAAGCTGACGGCGGCGCTCCTGGTCACCGGCATCCCGTTCCGGTCGCTCGACCGGCTCGACCCCTACCTCGACTCGTTTCGTGCCTTCGTGACCGGATCTTCCGCGATCCGGCGGGACGGATCGGCGGCGCTCAACCTGGCCTATGTCGCCTGCGGCCGTTACGACGGCTTCTGGGAGATGGCGCTGTCGCCGTGGGACATCGCCGCGGGGAGCCTGATCGTGACCGAGGCGGGAGGCGCGGTAAGCGATTTCCGGGGAAAGGGGGACTACCTCACCAGCGGCGACATCATCGCCGCCAATCGGGCCGTCCACCCCTCGATGCTGCGGATCGTGCGCGAGGCCTACCGGGACGCCTGATCGCGCCCCGCGCCGGCGCCCGGCGTCTGCACGGCGCGGCCGGCGATCCGGGCCGCCAGCACCATCGCCCGCACCATGCTGGAGGCATCGGCCCGCCCTTCACCCGCGATCTCGTACGCCGTGCCGTGATCGACGGAGGTCCTGAGGAACGGCAGTCCCAGTGTCATGTTCACGGCGCCCCCAAACGATCGGGTCTTCACCGCGATGGTCGCCTGGTCGTGGTAGAGCGCCAGGACCACGTCGAACTCGCCCCGGGCGGCACGCACGAACAGGGTGTCGGCCGGGAACGGCCCGGAAACATTCACCCCGGCCTCCCGCGCCGCATGGGCGGCGGGCAGCAGGATCTCCCCCTCCTCAGGGCCGAACAGGCCGGCCTCCCCGGCGTGCGGGTTCAAGGCGCACAGGGCGATGCGCGGGTCGCTCCCGAACCAGCGGCGGTGCTCCGCCTGGAGAAGCCGCAGGCGCATCTCGACGCCCCGGATCGACAACCCGGTGACCGCCTCGCGGATCGGCTGGTGCACCGACACGAGCCCCACCTTGAGTTCGTCGGTGACGAACATCATGGCGACGTCCTCGCGATCCATCCCGCAGAGATCGGCGAGCAGCTCGGTGTGTCCGGGGTAGTCGTGGCCCGCCAGGCGCAGCGCCGTCTTGCTGATCGGCGCGGTGACCACGGCCGCGGCGGCGCCGGTCCGGACCAGCGCCACCGCCTGCTTGATGTACATCACCGCGCTGCGCCCGCCGGACACCGATGGGCCTGGCCGATCGGGAGCGGACGGAGCGTCGGACATGTCGTGAAAGGCCGGTCCTTCCGGCCAGGCGGCGAGCCCGAAGTCGTCCCCCTGGCGGCTCCCCCAGCCGGACTCCAGTCGGGACACCTCCGGCCAGCCCTCCGGATCTCCACCCACCCCGCCCGGCAGCCGGCTGGCGGAGCGCACAAGATGCGCCCGGTCTCCGATCAGCAGGGGGCGGCAGGCGTCCCGGACGGCCGCGCTGCAGGCGGCCTTCAGGCAGACCTCAGGCCCGATCCCGAAGGGATCACCAGTGCTGACGGCGAGGATCGGCTTCATGGATTTCGGCCGGAAATTGCTTTAGATGCCGTCGGATTTGACCGGCTGGCGGCCGTCGCCAAATTCCTCGACCTTGTACATGTACTTGATGCAGTCCTTCATGACCATCAGGTTCGGAGCGCCGACCCGGTTGACTTTGATGCAGGTACGGTCGTACCACTCGATGATGCCGCGCAGCTCCTCGCCATCCTTGAGGACGACGACCATCGGTGTCCGGCCGTTCATCTGCTTCAGGTAGTAGAACGCCTCGGCATTGGTCGCCTCGGGCGGCACCTGCTTGCGGCGCGGCGTTTGAACGGCCAACTGCTCCTTGATCTCGGTCAGGTTGGGTCTGATCAGCTTGCGGTTCACTGCTGTCCTCCGTGTGTCGTGGTTCTTCCTCAGGCGATGGGGGCCACCGATACGTCATCTCGACCCGGACGGTCGGGCAGGCCGCCACGGCAGCCCCGCGCTCCCACCGCCGGGGTCCCTGCCGCCCCGCTGCGATGGTCCCGGGAATCGGGCCCGGGAGTCGCCGGGTCGCGATCCGGGACGTTCTCCGGACCGCTTCGACATGCCGGCTGGCTGAAAGTCTGAGGACGAAAGCCTGGCGGGATGCTAGCACACCTCCCAGGGCTTTCCAAGCACCCACGACGAGCTGGTTTTCAGCGGCGATACGATCAGGAACTTCTCGTAATTGGGCCGGATTTCGATCTGGCTCTCGCGCCAGATGCGCCGGAGATATTTCTGGTAGCGCGGCTGGAACTTCTCCTGGCGGATGCGGTTGGCGACCTGGTCGCGGGTCTCGGCGAGGGTCTTGACGATCTTCGGCGTCTTCGCCTCGACCTTCAGGATATGGATCGACCGCCCGGTGTCGATGGGGTCGGTCATCTCTCCCGAGTCGCGCCGGAACACCTGGTCCGCGATCGCCGGATTGAGGTCGGCCGGCGTCAGCGGCCCCAGGAGCCCGCCGGAGTCGCGACTGCCGCTCTCGGAGTGGCGTTGCACCACCTCCAGGAAGTCGGCGCCAGCTTTGATCTCGGTGACCACCGCGCCGGCCCGTTCGATCACGGAGTCGCGCGTCTCCGGGCCATAGATCAACACGATCTCCCGGAAGGTGACGGTCGGCGCGACTTCCCACTCCTTCGGGTGGTTCTCGTAATACTTCTGGATCTCCTCGTCGCTGACGCTGATCCGCCGCCGGACTTCGTAGTTGACGATTTCCTGCGGCACCGACAACCGGAGAAGCTGTTCCTCCAGGTCCGCCCGGGTCATGTTCTGCTCGCGCAGCAGCCGGTCAAGATCCTCGTCGCTGGTGATCCCCTCCTGCTTGCGGAAGTCGTCGATCAGGTTCTTGCGGACCTTCTCGAGATCCAGCAGGACCTCGGCGCGCTCCAGGAGAAGCAGCTCGGTGATCATATTGGCGAGCATGGTGTCCTGCGCGTCCTTGAGGTGGGCGTCCAGCTCGGCACCGGAGAACTCCTGGTAGATCTGGCGCAGGACGTACGACGATCGCTCCTCGAACTCGGTCTTGCTGATGATGCGGTTGTTGACCTTGGCGACGATCTCTTCGACAACGGCGGCGCGCGCGGACGGGGTCGCGACGGCCAGGATGACCGCCACGGCGATCAAGGCGAGCGCCGGGACGATTCCGGACCCTCCTCTAGTTGGCGTATTCGCCGCTGTAATTGAAGGGAAGGATGGCGCGGTTGACACGGATCTCCGTCGCTTTCTTCAGGTCCGCGATGTAACGCTGCAGGGCCTGCTCGCTCTTCTCCCGGAACAGATCCATCTGGATGCGGCGCTTCACCTCATCGAGATCCTGCTCCCGGGCCTCGACGATCCGCACCAGCTGGAAAATCAGGTATCGCTGGGCATGTTCCAGGACGGGGCTGACCTCCCCCGGGCGCAGCGTGAACAGGCTGTCACGCAGGTCGACCGGCAGCTCCTCCTCGGCATAGGTGCGCGCCTGACCGCGGTCGGGCGCCACCGATTGTTCGCGTGCCATCGCCTCGAATCGGCTCGGGTCGGTCACCAGCGTCGCCCGCAGCCGCCCGGCCTCGTTCTTATCATCCATCAGGATCTGACGCAGGACCAGGGCCCGCGGGGCGCGGAACAGGTCCGGCTGGCGCTTGAAAAAGTCCTCGACCTCCCCGGCGGTGACCTGGACCTTGCTCAGGACCGCCTCGTCCTTGACCTTCTGGTAGACGAGGCTCTGCCGCACCTGCTCCCGGAACACCTCCCGCCCCTCGGGGCCCGACTCGCTCTCCCCGCCGCTGATGCCGATCTCCCGCAGGTAGCCATCGATCTCGGTGTCGGAGACGGCGATCTTGAGGCGCCCGGCTTCGCGCAGCAGCAACTGCTCCTCCAGGAACTGGTCGAGCAGACGGCTCTTGATGGCGTCGGCCTGGTCGGCTTCGAGCTCGTCGCCGCCGGTGGTCTCCTCGAGGTACTTCTGGAAGGCCGGGTAATGGATCGACTGGCCGGCGATCATCGCCACCACCGTCTTTTCCATCGCCGGGGCCGGCGTGGAGGCACCACCGGGGCCGGACGACTTCCGGTCGCAGGCCGGAGTCAGGACGGCCAGCGCGACGAGGAAGACGGGAATGGCCCGCAGAAAGATCGGGACCGGCGTGCCCGGAATCGGGACAATCCGCATGGGGTTGGTGGAACGTTCGCTTCGGTTCACGTGTTGGCGCTGGACGGCCCGGCCCCGGAAGGCTGCGACAGAGCAGCGATGCTAGCACACGACCCGAGGGCCTGCAAGACAAGCCGGACCGCCTCGATCCGGGCCGATTCGTCGGCCGCACGGGCCGGGGAGCCCAGATCGACCCGCAGCACTCCGTCCGGGGTCAGGCTGGTCCCGGGCCGGCGGGCCGCCATCTCAACCAGGCGGTCGGGCGCGACGGCGGCGTCCGGCCCGAACCGGATCTGGATCCGCCCGGAAGCATGGTCGACCGACCGGATCCTCAGGCGATCCGCTCCCTGGCGCAGCGCCGCGACCGCCAGCAGGTTCTCCGCCTGGCGCGGCACGCTTCCGTACAGGTCCGCGATCTCCTCCCGCAAACGGCCCAGCTCGTCCTCGTCGGCCGCCGACGCGATCCGCTTGTAGAGCGCCAGCCGGTCGCCGAAGTCGGCGACCACCGCTTCGGGGATTTTCAGGTCGAGCCCCAGGTTGATCTGGGCGCGGATCTCCGGCACCGCCGGCTCGCCCTTGATCTCACGCACCGTCTGATCGAGCAGGCGGCAGTACATCTCGAACCCGACGGCGGCGATCTGGCCGCTCTGCTCCCGGCCCAGCATGTTGCCGGCGCCGCGGATCTCCAGGTCCATGGCGGCGACCCGGAACCCCGACCCCAGGTCGGAGAACTCCTGCAGCGCCTTGAGCCGCCGCCGGGCCAGCGGCTGCAGCGGCGTCCGCGCCGGCACCAGCAGGTAGGCGTAGGCGCGGCGATCCGATCGGCCGACCCGGCCACGGAGCTGGTACAGCTGCGCCAGCCCGAAGCGGTCGGCGCGGTTGACCACGATCGTGTTCACACGCGGGATGTCGAGGCCGTTCTCGATGATGGTCGTCGCGAGAAGCACATCGTGCTCCCCCCCGAGGAATCGCATCATGGTCTTCTCGAGCAGCGCCTCCGACATCTGGCCGTGCGCCACGGTGACCCGGGCCTCCGGCACCAGCTTGTGGAGCAGTTTCGCCACCGAGCCGATCGATTCGACGCGGTTGTGTACGAAGTAGACCTGCCCGCCGCGCTTCAGCTCGTTCCGGACCGCCGTGGCGATGACCCCCTCGCGGAACGGCACGATCGAGGTCTGGATCGCCAGTCGGTTCTCGGGCGGGGTGGCGATCACCGACATGTCCCGGACCCCGGCGAGCGACATCTGCAGCGTGCGCGGGATCGGGGTCGCGGTCAGGGTCAGGACGTCGATGTCCTTCTTCAGCGTCTTCATTCTCTCCTTGTGGGCCACGCCGAAGCGCTGCTCCTCGTCCACCACCAGCAGGCCGAGATCGTGGAAGCGCACATCCTGCGACAGGATCCGGTGCGTCCCGATCAGGATGTCCACCTTCCCCTGTGCCGCCGCCTGGACGATCGCCCGTTGTTCGCGGGGCGACCGGAAGCGCGACAGCATGTCCACGGTCACCGGCCAGGCGGAGAACCGCTCCCGAAAGGTGTTGAGGTGCTGGAAGGCGAGCACCGTCGTCGGGCAGAGGATGGCGACCTGCTTCCCCTCCATGACCGCTTTGAAGGCGGCCCGCATCGCCACCTCGGTCTTGCCGAAACCGACGTCGCCGCAGATCAAGCGATCCATCGGGTCGTCGTCCTCCATGCCGGCCTTGACGTCGCGGACCGCCCGGTCCTGGTCCGGCGTCAGATCGAAGGGGAAGGCATCCTCGAACTCCTTCTGCCACGGCCCGTCGGCGGCGAAGGCATGGCCGCGGGCCGCGCGGCGCGCCGCGTACAACTGCAGCAATTCCTGCGCCATCTCCTGGACGGCGCGACGGACTTTCTTCTTGGTCTTCTCCCAGCCCTGGGTTCCGAGGCGATCGAGGTGCGCCTTCTGCCCGGCCACGCCGGAGTAGCGCTGCACCAGGTCGAGGCGATCCACCGGCACGTAGAGCTTGTCGTGCCCTTCGTATGCCAGCAGCATGAAATCGCGGCCGCCACCATCCTCGCCGACCCGCGCGATCCCGGCGTACCGTCCGATGCCGTGCTCCACGTGCACCACCATGTCGCCGACCTTGAGATCGCGGAACCCGGCGCTGAAGGCGGCAACCTTCCGCGGGCGGGCCTCGCGTTCGACATGCTCGCCGAACACCTCGCGGTCGGTGAGCACCTGGATCCCGGCCCCCGGCAGGACGAACCCCTGCGACAGGCGGCCGATGCCGATCATGAGCCTCGGGGTGCCGATCGGCGGGTGGCCGCCCGGCATCGCGCCGGCAGCGGCGACCACTCCCGCGTCGACGCGCACTCCCGGGTCGGCCACGACACCTTTCTCGCCGATCACCGAGGGCGCCAGGTCGTACTGGCGCAGGACTTCGTCCAGACGCTCGACGCGACCCAGGCTGTCCATCAGGATCAGCGTCGTCCTGTCGGCCGCCGCTTTCAGGTCGGCGGCGAGATCGTGAAGCCGGCCTTTGTAGGCCCGCGGCGGCATGCAGGGGATGCGGATGGCCCGGCGGCGACCGGACTCGCCGAGCGGCAGTTCGGCCAGCCGCAGACGGGAACGACCGATCTCGGGATCGAGGGTGTCGCGCGCCAGCAGCAGGTCTTCCGGCGGGGGAAGACCGAAGGACTCCGCCAGATCGAAGGCCGCATGCAGGTCCACGTAGACCTTTTCGAGATCGGACAGCGCCTGCGTCTGTTCCCAGGTGACCCGCAGGGCGTCCGGCGCATAGTCGAACAGGGTGGCGGGGGCCGGCTCGACAAGGCGGAGGCAGGCCTCGTAGCCGGCGAACGGCCGCCCGGCGGCCAGACCTTCGATGCGCTCCGCCAGATCGTCGGGTGCCGCCAGGCCGCGGAGCGAGGAGCGCCGGGCCAATCGTCGCTCCTCCAGGGCGACCCTCAGCCGGTCGAGCGCCGCCGTGTCCCAGCGGTACTCGCGCACCGGTTCGACGATCGTCCTTTCGATCCGGCCGGTCGATCGTTGCGTCGCCGGGTCGAACTCCCTGAGGGACTCGATCTCCTCGCCCCAGAACTCGACGCGCACCGGGCCCGGGCGGTCGCAGGCGAAAAAATCCACGATCCCTCCACGGCGGGAGAATTCCCCCATCGTGGTCACGAGATCGACCCGCACGTATCCGGCCGCCAGCAGGAATTGCGACAGATCGTCTGGACGGATCGATTCGCCCTGATGGATCGCCATCCGGAAGCCGTCGAACATCGCGGGCGGTGGGAGCGGGTGGATGAGGGCGCGCGTCGGAACGACGACGATCGCCTCCTCCGTGTCACGCAGCGCCCGGAGCGCCAGGACCCGCTCGCTGGCCACCCCGAGGTGGGGCGCCATCCCCTGGTACGGGTCGGCTTCGAGGGGGGGAAACTGCGCGACGCGGCAGCGGGCACCCCGCAGCACGGCGGCGGAGAACGCCAGGTCGGCCCGGAGCGGTTCCGCGTCGGTCTCGCCGGGGACCACGACCAGGATCTTGCCAACCCCGCCGCGCGCCAGCAGGGCCGGGAGCAGGACGGCGGCCGCCGACATGCCGAGCCCCGCGAGGTCGACGCGGCCGCCCCCCGGCCGGATCAGCGGTTCGATCGCCGCCGCCAGGTCGCGGTCGCGCGCCGGCAGGTCGAGGGCGGCGCGCAGGTCCGGCGTCACCGTCGGCCGCGGCCGGCACGGACCGCACGCGCCACGAGATTCGAGGAGGACCGCCCGGGGACGAGACGCACCCGGACGACGCGGCCACCCGCCGCCTCGACGAGTTCGCGCCCGACAATCGCGTCCTTCCGGTAGTCGCCTCCCTTGACCAGGACGTCGGGCCGGATGGCGGCGATCAGCAGGGCCGGCGTCGGCTCGGCAAACGGGACGACGCAGTCGACGGCCGCGAGGGCGGCGAGCAATTCCATGCGCTCGGCGAGCGGCACGATGGGGCGGCCGGGCCCCTTGAGCCGGCGGACCGATCGGTCGGTGTTGACCCCGACGATCAGGGCGTCACCGAAGGCGCGGGCCTTCTCAAGGAGCGTCACGTGCCCCACGTGCAGCAGATCGAAGACCCCGTTGGTGAACACGACGCGGCGCCCGGCGCGACGCAGCCGGGCGGCGATCCGGGCGGCCCCGTCCCGATCGACGACCCGCCCGGCGCGCGGCAGGGCCGCTTTCCGGCGCCGGCTCACGCGCCTCCCCCCCGCACCGGCGGCCGGCCGATCGCCCCGTACCGCCCGCGCCGGAGCCACCGCACAACCCGCAGGGTATCCCGCAGCATCCGGACCGAATCGCGCACGGGGTGCACGCGCGAGTCGGCCGAATTGCGCCACAGCACCGGCATCTCACACACCCGAAGCCCGGCACGGCGCGCCAGGCAGAGGATCTCGACGTCCCACGCGAAGCGTTCGATCCGCGCCGCCCGGAACAGCGGCAGCACCGCCTCGCGGCGCAGGACCTTGAAGCCGCACTGGGTGTCACGAAACCGGAGACCGGTCAGGACCCTGAGGATCCGATTGAAGGTGCGCCCCATCGCTTCCCGCCACCAGGCCTGGCGCACTTCGATGCGCGAGTCGGGGAGACCGCGCGATCCGATCGCCAGGTCGCAGACCCGCGCCTCCAGCGGGGCCAGCAGACGGGGCAGATCCTCGATCGGCGTGGAGAAGTCGGCATCGGACACCAGGACAAACTCGCCGCGCGCCTCCAGGAGTCCGTGCTTGACGCTGTACCCCTTGCCGCGATTCTGCCCGTTGCGCAGGACGCGGATCGGCACCGGCGAGGTCCGGGCGAGATCCTCGGCGACGGCCGCCGTGCGATCGCGGCTGCCGTCATCCACGACCAGGATCTCCGACGGCGATCCCTGGCGGGCCAGCCAGGCGGCCGCCGCCGCGAGCGGCGGGCCGAGGCGGGCCGCTTCGTTGTAGGCCGGAACGACGACCGAGATGCGGGGTGGCGCCGGATTCGTCATGCCGCCCGACCTCTCAGGACGGCTCGTTCGGGCCGGTCCCCTGGCTGATCTGCAGGCGAATCAGGGATTTCATCAGGGCAATCTGGGCGCGTTCGAATTCGGTGCCCGTCGAACAGTCGCGAAGCCTCTTGAGGGCCCGTTCGCGCGCCTGCTCGGCGCGAGCCCGATCGATCACGTCGGCCCGCTCCGAGATGTCGGCCAGGATCGTGACCCGGTCCGGCAGGACCTCCGCGAAGCCGCCCGCCAGAGCCAGCCAGTGACGGGTCCCGCCACGCCGGTGCATGACGTAGCCGATCCCGAGACCGGTCAACAGCGGGGCGTGACCGGGCAGGACGCCGAGGTATCCCTCGCTGCCGGGGAGGACCACCTCGTCGACGATCTCCGAGACCAGCCGGCGATCCGGCGTGACGATATCGAGGTGCAGCGCGCCCATCGTCTCAGGCCACCTTCTTCATCTTCTCGCCCTTGGCGATCGCTTCCTCGATGCCGCCGACCATGTAGAAGGCCTGCTCGGGAAGATCGTCGTGTTTGCCGTCGACGATCTCCTTGAAGGCGCGCACCGTCTCGGCGATCGGCACGTACTTCCCCTCCAGACCGGTGAACTGCTCGGCCACGAAGAACGGCTGCGACAGGAAGCGCTGGATCTTGCGGGCCCGCGCCACGATCTGCTTGTCGTCTTCGGACAGTTCGTCGATCCCGAGGATGGCGATGATGTCCTGCAGGTCCTTGTAACGCTGCAGGATCCCCTGCACGGCACGCGCGACGTTGTAGTGGTCCTCACCGACGATGCGCGGGTCGAGGATGCGCGAGGTGGAGGCGAGGGGGTCCACCGCCGGGTAGATGCCGAGCTCGGAGATCTTGCGCGACAGGTTGGTGGTGGCGTCGAGGTGGGCGAACGAGGTCGCCGGCGCCGGGTCGGTGTAGTCGTCGGCCGGCACGTAGATCGCCTGCACCGAAGTGATCGACCCCTTGAGCGTGGAGGTGATGCGCTCCTGGAGCTCGCCCATCTCGGAGGCCAGCGTCGGCTGGTAGCCGACGGCCGACGGCATCCGGCCAAGCAGGGCCGAGACTTCCGACCCCGCCTGGGTGAACCGGAAGATGTTGTCGATGAACAGCAGGACATCCTGCCCCTCGAAGTCACGGAAGTACTCGGCCTGGGTCAGCCCGGTCAGACCGACGCGCAGCCGGGCGCCGGGCGGCTCGGTCATCTGGCCGAACACCAGAGCCGCCTTGGCGAGAACGCCCGACTCCTTCATCTCGAGCCACAGGTCGTTCCCCTCGCGGGTGCGCTCGCCGACCCCGGCGAAAACCGACACGCCACTGTGCTTCAGGGCGACGTTGTGGATCAGCTCCATGATGATGACCGTCTTGCCGACCCCGGCGCCCCCGAACAGGCCGGTCTTGCCGCCTTTCACGTACGGTTCCAGCAGATCGATGACCTTGATGCCGGTCTCGAACATCTGCAGCTCGGTGTTCTGATCCTCGAAGGACGGGGCATCGCGGTGGATCGGCAGCTCCTTCTTCGCGTGGATCGGGCCGAGCTGGTCCACCGGTTTCCCGAGGACGTTCATGATGCGGCCCAGTGACTCCTTGCCGACCGGCACCCGGATCGGAGCGCCGGTGTCCTCGACCTTCATGCCGCGGACCATGCCGTCGGTCGGCTCCATCGCAACGCAGCGCACGCGCCCTTCCCCGAGATGCTGTTCGACCTCGGCGGTGACATCGATCGGCTGCGGCACCTCGAAACCGTCGCTGGTGATCCGCACGGCGTTGTAGATGGACGGGACGTTTTCCTCGGTGAACTCGACGTCCACCACCGGCCCGATGACCTGCACGACCTTCCCGAAGTTCATGAACGCTCCTGTCTCCTGATCGGACCCGGGCGGTTCCTCGGGCCCCGCAACTACTTCAGCGCTTCGGCGCCGCTCACCACTTCGAGGATCTCCTTGGTGATCGACGCCTGGCGGATCTTGTTCATCTGCAGCGTCAGCGAGTCGATCATCTCGCCGGCGTTGCGCGTGGCGTTCTCCATCGCTGCCATCCGCGCCCCCTGCTCGGCGGCCGCCGACTCGAGCAGGATGCGGTAGACCTGGATCTCGACGTACCGCGGCAGCAGTGCGTCGAGCAGCGCCGCCGGCTGCGGCTCGTAGATGTAGTCCTCGGCCGACGCGCCGGCCCCGTCATCGGGTGCGCCGCGCTCGCCGGCCGCCACGCCCGTCGCCACGTCGCGCGCCGGGGCCACGAACAAGGCCGTCCGGGGGATCGGCAGCAGCCGTTCGACGATGATCCGCTGCTGGATGGCCGACTTGAACTCGTTGTAGACGACGTCCACCGCGTCCACCTCGCCGGCGGTGAAGGTGCGCATCAGATCCTCGGCGACTTCGCGCGCCGACTCCGGCGACAGGGTCCGCCCCAGGTCGACCCGCACGGAGCGCACGCGGTAGTCGCGGCGCTTGAACCACTCGCGGGCCTTCCGGCCGATCAAGTCGGCCTGCACCTCCGAACCGGAGGAATCGCGGATTACGTCGCGGGCCCGGTTCAGGATGTTGGTGTTGAACGAACCGCACAGCCCCTTGTCGGCACTCACCACGACCACCAGCACCCGGCCCTCGGGGCGTACCGTCAGCAGCGGGTGGCGATCGGGCGAGGCGCGGCGGGCGAGCGATGCCAGGACTTCCTGCATCTTGTGGGCATACGGGCGGGCCCCGACGATGCGTTCCTGGGCCCGGCGCAGCCTGGCGGTCGACACCAGCTGCATCGCCCGGGTGATCTGCTGGGTGCTCCGGACGCTGCGGATGCGAGTGCGGAAGTCGCGGACGTTGGCCATCCGCCCCTCAGGCGACCGCCCGGCGCGCTTTGAAGTCGGTCTTGAAGGCCTCGATCATCGCCCGGGCTTCGGTCCGCATCGCGTCGTCGAATGCCTTCTTCTCCAGAAGCTTCCGCGCCACCGGCCGGCCCGGCCCGTCGAGATGCCGGTAGAACGCCTCCTCGAAGTCCCGCAACTGATCCATCGGCAGATCGTCGAAGACTCCGTTGACCCCGGCGAAGATCGTCAGGACCTGCTTCTCGACCGCCAAGGGCCGGAACAGACCCTGCTTGAGGATCTCCGCCAGACGCTGGCCACGTTTGAGCTGCGCCAGTGTCGCCTTGTCGAGGTCCGACCCGAACTGGGCGAACGCCGCCATCTCGCGGTATTGCGCCATCTCCAGACGCAGCGTCCCGGCGACCTGCTTCATCGCCTTGATCTGCGCGTTGCCGCCGACGCGGCTGACCGAGATGCCGACGTTGATCGCCGGCCGGACACCGGCGAAGAACAGATCCGGCTCCAGGTAGATCTGCCCGTCGGTGATCGAGATGACATTGGTCGGGATGTAGGCCGACACGTCGCCCGCCTGGGTCTCGATGATCGGCAGTGCGGTCAGCGACCCGCCGCCCTTCTGGTCGCTCAGCTTGGCGGCGCGCTCGAGCAGACGCGAGTGCAGGTAGAAGACGTCGCCCGGGTAGGCCTCGCGTCCGGGCGGCCGGCGCAATAGCAACGAGATTTCGCGGTAGGCGGCGGCGTGCTTGCTGAGATCGTCGTAGATCACCAGGGCGTGCCGGCCGCTGTCGCGGAAGAATTCCCCCATGGCGCAGCCGGAGTAGGGCGCGATGTATTGCAGGGTCGCCGGTTCGGAGGCCGAGGCGGCCACCACGATCGTGTAGTCCATCGCGCCATACTCGTGGAACGTCTTCACCACCTGGGCGATGGTCGATCGTTTCTGACCGATGGCGACGTAGATGCAGATGACCCCGGAGTCCTTCTGGTTGAGGATGGTGTCGATGGCGACCGAGGTCTTGCCGGTCTGCCGGTCGCCGATGATCAACTCGCGCTGGCCGCGGCCGATCGGGATCATCCCGTCAATCGCCTTGATGCCGGTCTGCAGCGGCTCCTTGACCGGCTGCCGATCGACGACACCGGGGGCGATTTTCTCGAGCACCCCGGTCTGCTGCATCGGGATCGGCCCCTTACCGTCCTGCGGCAGCCCCAGCGGGTTGACCACGCGGCCGATGAGCGCCTCGCCGACCGGCACCTCCATGATGCGGCCGGTGCGCTTGACCGTGTCGCCTTCCTTGATCTTGATGAACTCGCCGAGGAGCACCGCCCCGACCGATTCCTCTTCGAGGTTCAGCGCCATCCCCGCCACGCCGTGCGGCAGGGTCAGCAGCTCGCCGGCCATGCAGTTCTCCAGGCCGTAGATGCGCGCGATACCGTCGCCGACCGCGATGACGCTGCCTTCCTCGCTGACGTCCACCCCGGCCTTGAATCCTTCGATCTGCTGCCGGAGGACGCTGGTGATCTCGTCCGCCTTGATTTCCGCCATTCGTGTCCCCGGGCCGCTGTCTCCGCGGCTGTTCCGCGCTTCCTGGTGCCGTGCCACGCCTCTTAGTGCCGTCCCGCCCCCACCAGGCGCTCCCGCATCAGGGCGATCTGGCGCTGCAGACTGCCGTCGTAGACCCGCGATCCGACCCGCGTCCGGATGCCGCCGAGAAGCGCGGGATCCACCTTGGTCTCCAGCCGCACCGTGCTGCCGGTGAGTCGCTCGAGCGACTCGCGCAGCCGCGCGACCTGCGCCGTGGTCAACGGCACCGCCGTCGTCGTCTCCGCCGCCACCACGCCCAGCATGCGGTCCTTGATCGCCTCGAGCGCGCGGGCGATCGCCGGGAGGTCGTTGATCCGGCGGTTGCGCACCAGGAGCCCGAGGAAGGATCGCGACAGGTCGTGCATCTTCGCCTTCTTCGCCAGCGCCTCGACCGCCTGCTGCTTGTCGCCATCCCGCACCGAGGGATCGGCGAAGAAGTTCTGGAAAGCCTCGTCCCTGGCGATCACCCGGGCCGCGATCGCCACTTCGGCGGCGACCTTTTCGAGCGTGCCGTGGTCCTTCGCCGCGGCCGCCTCGGCGACCGCCTGCGCGTACCTCCTCGCCACCGCGACCGGCTTCACGAACGCATCTCCATCGGGGAGGGCCGGCGAATCGCCCGGACGACTGTAATCGAGCCGCGAAAATTAGCACACGGTCCGCCGAAGTGTCAACGCGACAAGGAGTTTGGCGACCGTCGCGTCAGTCCGGCGGCAGGCCGATGCGAGCCAGGAGGGCCACGAAGCGCGGGTCGGACCTCCAGGTCGCGAACCTCGGGTCGACCTTCAAGTAAACGCACGCAGGATCGTGTTCATTGCACGCGCGCTCGAGGGCTGAAAACATGGCGTCGGCCTCGCCGAGACCGGCATTGACCATTGCCTCGGCAAAGTCGGCCGCGCTGGGGGCCTTCTCCCGAAGGCCCTGAACCGTCCGGAGTGCCCCGACCCGGTCACCCGACAGGGCGAGGGCGTAGACGTAATCGACTACCACGAACCCCAGTCGACGGGCCGTTTCAAATTCGGCAAGTCCCTCTTTGATTCTCCCCCTCGAAAGATACCAGTTTCCCAGTTCGTTATGCACCAGCGCGAAATTCGGGTGCATCTCGATCGTCTTCCTGAACTGTTCGATCGCCGCCTCCGGTCGGGAGGCGTACGCATACACCCGGCCGAGGACCGTATTGATGACGGGCGAGAGTGGGTCGAGATCGCGGGCCCGCTCCGCCGCGGCGATCGCCTCGCTGTGGCGCCCCATGT
>JANNTZ010000014.1:0-6149 GCA_031394595.1 Acidobacteriota bacterium | reverse complement strand
ACCGAGGCCGGCGACGGCATGAGCCTTTCCAAACGCCGCATCACGCGTTCCGCCAGGCTCGCCCCCTGCAGCCCCGGTGGCACCGGCAGACCGCAGAGGTCGATCACCGTCGGGACGATGTCCACGGTCCTCCCCTGGCCCTCCACGATCCGGCCGGACGGAAGACGCGACGGCAGGCTGAAAATCAGTGGCACGCGCACCGATGGATCGTACAGGTAGGCGCCGTGCTCGAAGAAGTAGTCATGCTCGCCAAGGCTCTCGCCGTGGTCGGCGGTCACCACGATCAAGGTGCGATCCATCGCCCCGAGAGTCTCCAGCGCCTCCAGCAGATCGCCGATCGCCCGGTCGGCGTACGCCACCTCGCCGTCGTAGTGGGCGACGGCGTGCTCGACCTCGCGATCCGGCAGCCGCGTCAGGCCGAAAATGATGTCGCCGCGCTCGACCCCGGGCCGCTCCGCCTCGTTGAACGTGTGACGGCCGCGGTACTCCGGGTCGAACGCCTCGGTGTAGGGAGCGGGCGCCTCGTAGGGCCAGTGCGGCGCGTTGTAGCGCAACCAGAGGAAGAAGGGCCGCGCCGGGTCCTTCCGCCCGCGCAGCCACTGGATCGCCTTGCGGCTCGCCTCGCGGTCGTTGCGGGTCGGCACGAAGACCCGCTGCCCTTGCGGGTCGAGATAGATGTCCGGATCGTAGATGTCGAAGTCACGATGCAGCCCGACGTTCAGCCCCTGGGTCACGGCGAAGGCGTCGTACCCGTTGTCCTTCAGGACCCGGGTCAGGGTCAGGCGTCCGGCCAGGATCTCGTGGGTCTGCCCTTCGTAGCGCAGCCCGTGGACGGGCGGATAGACGCCCGTGAGAATCGACGGGAACGACTGCACCGTACGCCCGGCGGCGGTGATCCCATGCCGGACCAGCACACCGCGATGGGCGATCTGGTCGATGAACGGGCTGGTCCGGCGGGTGTAGCCGTAGCAGCCGAGGTGGTCCGGTCGCAGCGTGTCGACCGTGATCAGCAGGACGTTCGGTGGCGGACCGGACGGGATCGACGACCCGCAGCCGGCGCCCGCCAGCACGACGAAAACGGCGGCAGCCACGACCCGCAACCTCCGCGGTGACCTCATCGGCACCACCGCGGTGACCTCATCGGCACCGCCGCGGCCGGGCGCTCAGCCATGCCTGGTCGTGGCCGCCGTCGGCCCGGCAGCGGCCCGCGGGGACGCCGGGGGCCGCCCGTACCGTTCGTCGAACAACCGCCCCCAAGGCGTGCCACGGAACCTCCGGATCCGGCTGGCCCCGATGGTCGGGTACCAGATCCAGTCGTGATAGATGTTCGACGCCATGGGGGCCCACACGACGAGCGGCGAGTGCAGGGCGATCTTTTCGAGGAAGCGGAGCGGCCCGCGTCGCAGCATCTGGTCGCCCCAGATCACCAGGGAACGGCTCACCTGGAAGTGGAGATTCAAACCGGAGATATCGTCCCCGACCAGACGGATATCGCGCGGGTCGGCAACCCCGAGACCCCGGTCGTGACACATTTTAAGGTACGGGATCGCCAGCGGATCGAACCCCATCAGCCGCGCCGCCACCGCGTCGATCGCCACCGAGTCGGCCGCCGCGAGGATGACACCGCCCTCGACCGGGACCATGGTGCGCGGGCCGGCGCCGTTGCCGCAGACCGTTCCGTCCATCACCGTGAAGACCGCCGGGTGGATCTCGCGCTGCATCAGCATCAGGTCGACCAGCACCTCGTGCATGTACTTGTGCGCGTAGTGCCGGACCTCTTTGAGCAGACCACCGAAGGCGTTCTTGATCGAGCCGGTGGTGATGGCATGGCCGTGGGTCTTGACGGTCGGCAGGTGCAGGATGTTCTTCCCCGGGTAGAGCGCCGGGATCTCGATCCCGTCCGGGAAAATCGCGTTCAGCTTCAGAAGCGGCGTGCGGAACCGGTGCACCTTCCACTCGACCTCGGGAAGCGGCGTGAACTTCAGGCCGTAGCGATCGAGGACCGGCAGCCAGCGGTTCTCCGCCGCCCCCTTCCACGGGTCGGTGACCACCGTCTTGTTCTCGACGGGAATGAGGCGCTCCGGCGCGTAGCCGTCCGCCAGCAGGGCGCGGACCACTCCCTCCACCTGCCACGGCTGGCTGGAACAGGCGGGGAAATACTTCGTCCACGACAGGTTCAGCTTCAGCAGGGTCGGTATCGCCGGGTCGAGAACCGACCGGCAGCCTGCCAGCCGCATCAGGCGGCTGTAGTCCTCCAACACGCGCGCGGGGGTGGTCCTGAGGACTGCGACCGTCGATTGTGGCATCGGGTTCACCGACCCGGCGGCGTCAGGCGGCCGGCCGGGCGACGTAAAGGATGAAGACCACGCTCAGGGCCCAGAGCGCGACGCAGACCAGCAACGGCCGGTCGGTCAGGAGTGACTGCGTCGGATTGCCTCCTTCGCCCTTGCGGTGCACGAGATAGAGATAGCGGAATATGCCGTAGAGCACGAACGGCACTGTCAGGTAGAGGTAGCGGGTCCCGAGTTTCATCTCGACCTCCGGCGACACCGTGTAAAGGATGTAGGCCAGGAGCGCCGAAGGGGTGACGACGTTGATCATCTGGTCGAGGAAACCCACCGAGTACTCGCGCAGGCTGGGGCGGTGCTCGCGGGCCTCAGCCACGGCCTCGAGTTCCTGACGCCGCTTGCAGAATGCCAGGAACAGGGACAGGAGGAGGGTGCACAGGACGAGCCACTCCGAGATCGGCACATCGATCGCCAGGCCGCCTCCCACGGCCCGCAGCACGAAACCCGAGGCGATGATCATCACGTCGATGATGACCACTTCCTTCAGCCAGAGGGAATAGGCCAGGTTGAGGACAGCGTAGATCACCATGACCGCGCCGAACGGGGGGGCCAGGATGAAGCCGGCCATGAGGGCGGCGGTCAGGATCAGGACCCCGGAGGTGAGTGCCGCGACGGTTCCCAGACGCCCGGCGGCGATCGGGCGCCGCGCCTTGCCCGGATGCCGCCGGTCCCGGTCCACGTCGAACAAGTCGTTGAAAAGGTAGATCGCCCCGCTCGCCGCGCAGAACAGCGCGCCGGCCGCCAGCGCCCTGATTAACGTCGGGGGGTCGGTGAGTCGCCCGGCGAACACCAGCGCGGCCAGGACCACCAGGTTCTTGATCCACTGCCGCGGGCGCATCGACTGGAGGACGGCGCCGGGCAGCCCCGCGCGCGCCAGGAAACCGTCCGGATCCTTCGCCACGACTCTCCTCCGGCATGGGGCGATCGGTGAGTGGTCCACGCACGCCCATGCGGCGCGCCCGGCGGGCATCTTAGCATCCGCCCCGCCGGCGGGCTACCGGCGCCGCGGGCGTTCGAAGATGAGAGGGACGCTCTCCGGCCTGCTGTGCGCCGCGGTGGCGATCTTCCGGACCATCGCCCGGCCCCGCTTCGGCTGGCGCGACTCCCCGCCCGTGGCGCTCCGGACCTGGATCATCTCGGCGGCGATGCTCACCGCGATCTCCGCCGGAGTCTGCGCCCCGATCGGCACCCCGATCGGGGCATGAACCTCGACCAGCGCCTCCGGCGCGGTGCCGAGGGCACGGGCCCGATCCAGGATCGTGGCAATCTTGCGACGGCTGCCGATCAGGCCGAGGTAAGCGGATTCCTTTCCGACGACGTGGCGCAGGACGGCCAGGTCGGTGCGGTGGCAGCGGGTGAGGATGGTCACGAAGGCGCCAGCGGGGATCAGCGGCAGGCCCCCTTCGTATCCGGGATCCGCCTGCAGACCGCGGGCTCCCTCCGGCAGACGGCCCGGTGCCACGAACGCCGGGCGATCGTCGACGATGGTGACGTCGAACCCGAGACGTCTCCCGAGGATCGCCACCTCGTGCCCCACGTGCCCGCCCCCGAAGATGAACAACGGGGCGGGCGGCCGGACCACCTCGATCAGGACGCGCGCGCTGCCCCCGCACACCATTCCGGTGGCGTTCTCCCCCTCCTCGGTGAAGCGGTATTCCTTCTCGGCGCCGCAGCCGTCCTGGATCGCCCGCCGTGCGTCGGCGATCACCAACGCCTCGAAGGCGCCGCCACCGATGCTGAAGGCGGTCTCCCCGGATTCGAGGACGAGCATCCCGGACCCGAAGCCGCGCGGGGTCGATCCCTGTGCGCCGATGAGAGTGGCGATCGCCACCGTGCGCCCGGCCCGGAGGTGCCGGACGATCGTCTCGTGAAATTCCAGGGACATCTCAGCCCGCCGTCGGCGCGAGCCGCTTCTGGTTGGCGGCCCACCAGCGGGTCCAGATCTCGGGACGTGGCGCCAGGCTCTTCCCGGCGATCCGGACGAGCGCATCGTGGGCCACGGCCCGGACTTCCGGAGTGCGATCGCGGAGGATTTCGATCAGCGCGGGGACCGCTTGATCGACCGGGAACCGCGCCACCTGCTGCGCCGCCTGGGCACGCACTTCACTGGCCGGGTCGGACAGCGCGAACCGCCGGATGATCGGGGCGACCCCCGGATCGTCGCGCAGATCGAGCGCCAGCAGAAGGTCGGTGCGGACTTCGAACGAGGGGTGATCGGCGACCCCTTGCAGAGCGTCGAGCGCCTCGGCCCCGGCGATCCGGGTCAGCGCCTCGACGGCGGCCCGCACGACTGCGGTCTCGCCGCTGGCCGTCGCCGACCTGAGGTACGGCACACCACGCGGATCGCGGAGGGCCCCGAGCGCGAAGCAGGTCCCGGTGACGATCTCCGGGGACTGCCGCGTGTCCAGTCCCGCCAGAAGAACATCCAGGGCCTGTGGATCGCCGCCATTCTGGCGGATCAGATGGGCGACCAGGATGCGGCTGTCGGTCAACTCGGAGGTGACCCTCATCCGGATCGGACTGTAGGGGATCATCCCGCGATGCTGGACCGCGAGGAGCCCGCGCAACGCCTCGCGTGCCCCGGGCTCTGTGAAGCGGGCGAGGTAGAGGATCGACTGCACCCGCACCATGCCATCCCCCTCGCGGGCGGCGCGCTCGAACACCTCGAAATCCCCCGACCTCAGGATCGCCGCAATCTTCTCCTTGGCATCCTGGCGCACCTCGCTGTCCTGGCTCTGGATCTGCGTCAGCAGATCCTGCGCATCGTGGGCCGGCGCACAGGCTGCGAGGAGGGCGACCGCGGTGGCGGTCAGCATCCTGGCCGTCACGTGCCGCATCAGGCGTCCTTGTCGTGGATGGTCTTGAGACCTTTGATTTCGTAGGCCCGGGTGCCGGCCGGGATCGTGACCGACACCGCATCGCCGACCTTGCGTCCCGCCAGGGCCCGGCCGATCGGCGAGGTCACGGACACCATACCCTTGGAGAAGTCCGCCAGGTCCGGGATGACAAGTTCGTAGGTGATCTCCCGCCCCTCGGCATCATGGAGCGTCACCACCGACCCGAGCGCCACCTTGTCCTTTGGCAGGGCGCTCTCGCTGACCAGGGAGAGTTCCTTGAGCTGTTTCTGGACGTGGCCGATACGCGCCTGGACGAATTGCTGGCGCTCAATGGCCGACTTGTACTCGGCGTTCTCCCTCAGATCGCCCAAGGCGCGCGCGCGCTGGATCTCCTTCGGGAGCTCCTGGCGATATTCCTTCTCCAGCGCCTTGAGCTCCTTCTCCAGCCTGTCGATGGCCTCGGCAAGCACGCGATCACCCCTCGTCCGCCCCCGGTGGCAGGCTTCGGACTTTACCATCCGCCCCCGGGGCTGTCAAAGCCGCGGCGGCAGCGGAGAAGGCGGGTGGGGGGTCTTTCGACCCCCGCATCTCGGGATGGGGATAGTTGGAGGGATTCGGGATTTCAAGCTACCAACTCATATATGCGCTATCTGGTCTTGCACTCAATACCGCGTCGAAAGCACATATACAAGCGTCTGCCCGTTAATCTAGGCTCGGATACCCGAAAGTCAAGCCAACCATCTGCGGCGTCCCCAGTTTCGGGTGGCGGGGACCACCCCCAAGCAGCGGCTGAGTCGGGAACGCCACGCCCAAAGTCTCGCGAGTTCCGGCTGGCTGAGACGCCGCGCCCTGCGGTTGCCGGGCACGGGTCCGGCGTCGCTGCGCGACACCTCCCCTCCCTTCGCCCCGCGCCCACCCACCGCGCTGTGGAGCGCGCGGCGGGACCCGTCGCGGGGTCTCAGAC
>JANNTZ010000440.1:0-12456 GCA_031394595.1 Acidobacteriota bacterium | reverse complement strand
CCGCGACCCGCGGGCACCGCCGCCCTTTTCTTCTCTGGACGCGCCCATCATGACCATCCGCGAACCGCAGCCTGTCCCGGTGACGCCCCGTCGCCGGGCGCGCATCTTCCAGGACCTGATGCGCCACCGGGTGCGGCACATTCTCCTGGTGTCGAGCCTCTACGACTCCTTCATCCTGACCGAGGACGGCCACCTGAACGAGGCGCTGGTGCGCCAGTTCGCCGACCTGCGACTCAACGAGAACCCCGACCTCATCCGGGTCAGCAGCGGCGCCGAGGCGCTGGAGATGGCGCGGGACGACGTCGGCTACGACATGATCATCACCAGCATCCAGACCGGCGACATGAACGCAGCGGAACTGGCGCGGCGTGTCAAGGAAGCCGGGCTGCAGATCCCGGTCGTCCTGCTGGCGTACAACAACCGCGAGCTGAGCGAGTTCCTGGAACGCCACCAGCGCGGCGACATCGACCGGGTGTTTCTCTGGCAGGGGGACGTCCGCGTCCTGCTGGCGATGGTGAAGGACCAGGAGGATCGGCGCAACCTCGAGCGCGACACCGGGCGCATGGGGGTGCCGGCGATCCTGGTCGTCGAGGACAACATCCGCTACTACTCCTCGTTCCTGCCGATGATCTATTCGGAGCTCATGGAGCATTCGCAGCGGCTGATCTCCGAGGGACTGAACCTGTCCCAGAAGATGCTGCGCATGCGGGCCCGCCCGAAGATCCTGTTGTGCGAATCCTTCGAGGTGGCCTGGGGCTACTTCGAGACGTACGAAGAGAAGATCCTCGGGATCCTGTCGGACTTCGAGTTTCCGCGCGCCGGAATACTCGATCGGCAGGCCGGGGTGGAGCTGGTGTCGCGGGTCCACGCCATCCGTCCCGACATCCCGATCGCCATGCAGTCGAGCATCCCGGAGAACGAGGCGGTGGCCCTCGGTCTCAACGCGGCGTTCCTGCTCAAGGGATCGCCGACCCTCCTGCATCGCCTGCACGAAGTGCTTCTGAAGCAGTTCGGCTTCGGGGCCTTCATCTTCCGCATGCCGGACGGGACCGAGATCGACCAGGCCACCGACCTCAGGGGCCTGCTCGAGAAGCTGAAGACCGTACCGGCTGAAAGCGTCGGCTTCCACGCGGAGCGCAACCATTTCTCGATGTGGCTGAAGGCCCGCACCGAGTACTCCCTCGCCGAGCGGCTGCGGCCGCGCAAGCTCTCGGACTACCCGACGCTGGAGGACCTGCGCCGGGACCTGGTGGAGTCGATCGACGCCTACCGGATGGCCCGCGACCGGGCGGTGGTGGCCGATTTCCGACGGGCGGGCGATGACCCGTCGATCAGCATGGCGCGCATCGGCGCCGGGTCGCTCGGAGGCAAGGCCCGCGGCCTCGCCTTCATCAACCGGCTGCTCCTGGAAGTGGACGTGGCGGACCAGTTTCCGGGCATCCGCATCCACGTGCCGCCGTCGGTCGTCCTGGGGACCGACATCTTCGACCAGTTCCTCCAGGAGAACGGATTGGACGATTTCGCCCTCAACGCCACTTCCGAGGAGGAGATCGAACGCCGCTTCGCCGGCGCCCGCTTCCCGCGCGAGGCGATCCGCGACCTGCGGCTCTTCCTGGAGCGGGTCGAGTACCCGCTCGCTGTGCGCTCGTCGGGTCTCCTGGAGGACGCCCCCAGCCAGCCGCTCGCCGGCGTCTATCGCACGGTCATGGTCCCCAACCGCGGTCCCCTGAAGCGCCGGCTGGAGGAGCTGATCGGTGCGGTGAAGAGCGTCTACGCTTCGACCTTCTCCCAGCAGGCCAAGGCCTTCCTCAAGATGACACCGTTCCGCCTCGAGCAGGAGAAGATGGCGGTCATCATCCAGAAGATCGTCGGCCTCCCGCACGGGGATCGCTTCTACCCCGACTTCTCCGGCGTCGCCCGGTCCTACAACGTCTATCCCTCGGAGCCGATGAAGAGCGAGGACGGCATCGCGGCGGTGGCGCTCGGGCTCGGCAGGACGGTGGTCGAAGGGGACGCCTGCGTGCGCTTCTGCCCGCGCTATCCCCGCCACGCTCCGGCGTTCTCCTCGACCGAGAGCGTCCTGCACAACTCGCAGCGGGAGTTCTTCGCCCTCGATCAGTCGCGCCGCAAGTCCTCGGCCGGACCGGAGGGGGCGGAGTTGACGCGGTTCGGGCTCGAGGACGCCGAGGCGGACGGGACGCTCGCCCTGCTCGGGTCGACCTACTCGCCGGCCGATCATTCGATCTCCGACGGCATCGCCCGTCCCGGCGTGCGCCTGGTCAGTTTCGCCCCCATCCTCAAGCACCGCGCCTTCCCGCTGGCCGATCTGCTCCAGCAGCTTCTGGAAATCGGCCGTTTCGGGACCGGGAGCGACGTGGAGATTGAGTTTGCCGCCAACCTGTCGGTGCCGGCCGGCCAGCCGCCCGAGTTCGGGGTGCTGCAGATGCGGCCCCTCGCCCTCGGTGGCGGAGGCGAGGCGCTGGTGATCGAGGACCGCCCGGACTGCGATCTCGTCTGCCGCAGCGCCAGCGTCCTCGGGCACGGCCGGATCACCGGCGTGCGCGATCTGATCGTGGTGGATTACCAGCGCTTCGACCGGCTGCGCAGTGTGGAGGTCGCCGAACAGGTGGCCCGCCTCAACGCCAGCCTGCAGGCAAAGGGGATCCCCTACCTCCTGATCGGTGTCGGTCGCTGGGGTTCGATGGATCGCCACCTCGGGATCCCGGTCACCTGGAACCAGATCGCCGGGGCGCGCGTCATCGTCGAGTCGGGGTTCCGGGACCTGCAGGTGACGCCGTCCCAAGGGACGCATTTCTTCCAGAACCTGACTTCCCTCAACGTCGGCTACTTCACCGTCAACCCGCAGGCCGGCGACGGGTTCATCGACTGGGAGTGGCTCGCTTCCCAGACGGCCGTCGTGGATGCCGGGGTCGTCCGGCACATCCGTCTGGACAGTCCGGTCAGCGTGGCGATGAACGGCAAAAGCGGCCAGGGGGTCATCCTGAAGCCTGGCCCCGCGGCCGACTTGGAACCGGCCACGGTCTGAGGAGATCAGATGAGCGATCGCACGACCCGGGTTCCCGCACCGCGCCATCGGGGGTGGCGGACTGCCGGGATCGGGACCCTGCTGCTGATCGCCGGGATGTCGATCCCGGCCGTCCTGCAGGCCGGCTCGCCGCGACTGCAGATGTACTTCGCGTCGGACTTCACCGATCAGGCCTACCAGAAGAAGACCTACTCGAAGGTCGCCTCGTCCTGGAAGATGCCGGCGGAAACTCCGAAGGAGGGGGCCAAGGCCGTGGTGATCGTCCGCATCCAGCGCGACGGCTCCGCCCCGGATCCGGCGCTGCACATGATGAGCGGGTCGCAAGCCTGGGACAAGGCGGCCCTCGACGCGATCCACCGCGCCGCGCCGTTCGACCCGTTGCCGAAGGGCTACCGGGGATCGTCGGTCGAAGTCCACTTCCACTTCGAGTACGGGGAATAGGCCGCCGTCGCGGCGGAGGGTCGGCCATGGATCTCGGGCTGAAGGGAAAGGTCGCCATCGTCACCGGTGGGTCGCGCGGTATCGGCCGGGCGGCCGCCGCGGCGTTGCTGAAGGAAGGGGCGCGGGTGGTGGTCGCATCGGTCCGGCCGGAGTCGGTCGAGGCCGCCGTGCGCGACCTGCGGCCGCACGGGGAGGTTCACGGGATCCCCTGCGACGTGGCGGTCGAAGGCGACATCGTGCGACTGGTGGCCGAGACCGTCCGCCGTCTCGGCGGCCTCGACGTCCTGGTGGCGAACGCCGGCACCGGCGGGGTCTACACCAACCTCGCCGACCTGGAAGTCGCCGACTGGGACGCGATGATCGGCGTCCATCTGCGCGGCACCTTCCTGTGCGGCCGCGAGGCGGCCCGGGCGATGCGGACCAGCGGGACGCACGGCAGGATCGTCACGATCTCGTCCACGGCAGTCTACGAAGGGGATCCCCTGCTCGGCCACTACAACGCCGCCAAGGGCGGCATCGTCTCCCTGACCCGGTCGATGGCGGCCGATTTCGCGCCGTGGGGGATCCGGGTCAACGGGGTCGCGCCCGGCTGGGTGCGGACCGACATGACCCGCGACGACCTGCCGGCACGCGGCGTGGCGATGGAGAATCTCGGCGTCCTTGGCCGCCCCGGCGAGCCGGAGGAAATCGCCGCGGCCATCGCCTTCCTCGCCTCCGGTGTCTGTGACTTCCTGACGGGCACGACGCTGGTGGTGGACGGCGGTCAAATCATCGTCGGCCCGAAACCGCGCCCGGCCGGCGGGGCGTGATCCCGGCCGGTTTCCGGAGCCTCCCATGAAGATCCGCGCCGCCGTCCTCGATCGACCGGGGGCCCCGCTCACGGTCACCGATCTCGACCTGGACCCGCCGCGCCGCGGGGAAGTCCTGGTGCGGGTGGTGGCGGCCGGTGTCTGCCGATCGGATCTCCATATCATCCATGGAGCGGCCCGCGATCCCTGGCCGGCGGTCCTGGGTCACGAGGGGGCCGGGATCGTCGAGGCGGTCGGACCCGATGTTGCCGGCGTCAGCCCGGGTCAGTCGATCATCCTTGCATGGGCGCGCGCCTGTGGGGAATGCCGGGTCTGCCGGAGCGGTCGGCAGCATCTCTGTTTCGAGGGGATCGCAGGAGGATCGCTCCCCGGCGGCGGGTCACGGTTGCGGCGGGACGGGATCCCGATCCATCACTCCTGGGGAGTCTCGTGTTTCGCCACCCACGCCGTGGTCCCGGAATCGATGGTGGTGCCGGTGGATCCCGGGACCGATCTCGAGCTGGCGGCGATCGTCGGCTGCGCGGTCACCACCGGCGTCGGGGCGGTCCTGCACACCGCGCGCGTGATACCGGGGTCGAGCGCCGTGGTGATCGGATGTGGCGGAGTCGGGCAGGCGATCCTGCAGGCGCTCCGCATGGCGGGGGCACACCCGATCGTCGCGGTGGACCGCGGCGCCGCGCGGATCCAGGCGGCGCGGGCCGCGGGTGCGACCCACGGGCTGGATATCGCGGCGCCCGCGGCGGCTGGCGCCGGGGCGGACCGGGCCATCGATCCCGTGCCGGCGGTTCTCGACCTGACCGGGGGCGGCGCCGACTATGTCTTCGAAGCGGTCGGTTTGCCGGCGACGGTCCGGCAGGCAATCGCGATGTTAGGCCCGGGCGGCGCCGCCATCGTCGTCGGCATGCCGGCGGAGTCGGCGCGGATCGACATCGATCTGCACGCCCTCTGGTCCGGCGAGCGCCGCATCGTGGCGTCGGTCTACGGATCCAGCAACCCGCGGGAGGATTTCCCGCGCATCCTGCGCTTTGCGGCCGAGGGCCGGCTCAATCTCGACTCGATCGTCCGCCGGCGGTATCCGCTGGATCGGATCAACCAGGCGTTCGCGGACCTGGAGTCGGACGCGCCGGGGCGCGGCATCGTGGTCATGGGGTCCTGAAAGGCTGCCGGCACGTTAGAATGCGTCTCCTTCACGGGGGACGTCGATGCACAGAGCCGCCGGCAGCTTGGTTGTCTTCGTCATCGCGTGTTCGTTGGCGATCGGCGCCACCGCCACCACGCCGGGCGCCACCGCCACCACGCCGGGCGACGACGCCATCGCCTCCCGGGCCGCCCGGCTGCATCGCGGCGCCGTCGTCCTGGACACCCACCTCGACGTTCCCTACAAGCTGGAGGAGCAGTGGGCCGACATCGCCAATCCCGGCGCCACGCCGCACTTCGACATTCCGCGCGCGCGCCGGGGCGGGCTGACGGCCGGCTTCTTCGCCGTCTACGTTCCGGCCGGGTTCGCCGAAGCCGGCGGGGCGGCGCGCAAAGCCCTCGAACTCATCGACATGGTGCAGGGCATCGTCGCCGCACACCCGGGCGACTTGATGATGGCCGGGTCCGTCGCGGAGATCCGGCAGGCCCGGAAGCAGGGGAAGATCGCGATCCTGATGGGTATCGAGGGGGGGCACGCGATCGAGGACTCGCTCGGTGCGCTGCGGTCGTTCCACCGGCTCGGCGTGCGTTACCTGACCTTGACGCACACCAACACCAACAACTGGGCCGACTCCAGCGGACCATTCTACATGCCCGATTTCAATCCGGCCGAACACAGGCGGCACGGCGGGCTGAACGATCTCGGACGCGAGGTGGTGCTCGAGATGAACCGGATCGGGATGATAATCGACATCTCGCACGTCTCGGACGAGACGATCGACGATGTCCTGGAGACCTCGCGGGCTCCGGTGTTCGCGTCGCATTCCTCCTGCCGGGCGATCGCCGACATCCCCCGCAACCTGACCGACGCGCAGATCCGCCGGATAGCGGAACGGGGCGGTGTGGTCATGATCAACATCGGCTCGTACTTCCTGGACCAGGACGTCGTGGACGTCCAGCGGCGGGCGGTCGCCGCGCTTCGCCCGGAGTACGATCGCCTGAAGCAACTGCATGCCGACGACCCCCTGAAACGCTCCGAGGAGATCCACAAGCTGCTCGGCTCCGTACCGCGCCGCCGGACCTCCTGGACACGCGCGGTCGATCACATCGAACACGTCCTGAAGGTTGCCGGGCCGGAAGCGGCCGGTATCGGCAGTGACTTCGACGGTATCGAGGACCCGCCCGAAGGGCTCGACGACGTCTCCTTCCTGCCCCGGATCACCGAGGAACTCCTCAGACGAGGGCATTCCGAAACGGTCGTCCGGGGGGTCCTGGGGGAAAACTTCCTGCGTTGTTTCGAGCGCGTGGAAGGCGTGGCCCGGGGGATGGCCGGGGCGGTCCCGGGTCAGTCCGCGACGGTCCCTGCCCAGTCGGGGACCAGGCGGTAGGCCGTACCCTCCACTTCCAGACAGTAGGCGAACACGGCGTGGCGGACCATGCTCAACGGCCGGAACCGCAGGTCGTGAACGCAGGCGACCGGCGCGCTCGCCACGCGCGTTTCCCAGATCGGAGCCTTGAAGAACTTCTCCAGGCGGCGACCGAGGTCGCTGGCGCGGGCCGCCCGGACGACCGGATCGTCGGGGTGGCTGCGCGCCTCATCCCGCATCTCGATCCGACCGGCCAGAGGCTCGATCAGGTGGACCGTCCAGGTGTCCCCGATCCGTATCACGCCCCGCCAGCGGTGCGGACCGAACGGCTCGGGGAAGACATAGACGACATCGGAAGGCGCGGCCGCTTCCCGCAGCATGCCGATGGCGATCGATCGGCTCACTCCGCAGCAGGCCAGGTAGAGCATCACGCTGGCCAGTGAGAGGCGCGCCAGAGCCGGCAGACGTGGTCGCAGCCGGCGGGGGATGCAGACCAGGAGCGGCAGCGCCAGCAGCCCGGTCAGGATCAGGTCAATGATGAAGACGATGGCCAGTTCGGGCCGCCAGTCGTTCGCCGGCCAGAGGAGGAGCACTCCGAACGAATTGATCAGGTCGAAGACGACGTGCAGGCCCGCCCCGATCGCCGCCAGCCCGAGATGCCGGCGCAGCGACAGACGCGGCTCGAAGCGGCGCGCGATCAGCGCGAAAATCAGGATCCAGATCGGCAGCAGCAGGATCGAGTGCCCGAAGGATCGGCGCAGCATGATGGCGGCCGGGTCGCCGGTCGCGTGGACCAGGACGTCGATGTCGGGGAGGTTGGACGCCAGGGCCAGGATGGGAACGGCGCGCGGGACCGATGGGCGGGCGGGCGAGCCGGGTTCGCCGCGGAAGAAGGCGTGTGCGACGGCGACGCCGACGAGGGTGTGGGTGACGTTGTCCAGGTGAACCGCCGATCTCAGGCCCGGGCCGGTGGATTCCGGCGCGCGATCAGCCGGGCCAGCGCGGCGACATGATCGGGGCTGGTGCCGCAGCAGCCGCCGACTATCCGAATCCCCTCGTCCAGGCGCTTTTCAATCCACGCGGCATAGCGTTCCGGGTCATGGCGGTCCGGCAGACGCCAGCCGATTCGATCGTCCGGCTCCCCGAGGTGGGCATAGACGCCGTGCGGCAGGCCGGGGCTGATCGACGCGAACTCGGGAAGGATCGCCTCCAGCGTCTCCGGCGGCGCGCAGTTGAGCAAAAGACCGCGCAGCCGTGGGCCGGCGGCCTCGATGACTCCGGGGATCGCCTCACGGATCGGTTCGCCGGACAGCAGGCGATCGGGAGGCGCGGGGCAGAAGCTGATGAGGAGATCGACCCCCGTCTCGCGGGCCGCTGTGGTGGCCGCTTCCGCCTCCCGGCCGCAGTTCATCGTTTCGAGGATCAGAAGATCGACGCCGAGGGTGACCAGCAGGTCGGCCTGGCGCCGGTGCTCGTCGCGGCAGGCCTCCGGCGACGGGACCAGGTCGGGGCGGTAGCAGTCCTCGAGCGGCGCCAGCCCGCCGGCGACCAGGCAGGGACCGCGGGCGGATCGCGCGCCGGCGCGGGCCGCCTCCACGGCGCGGCGATTCAACTCCTCCCACCGATCGCCGACCCCCGCCCGGCCGAGCGCCCGGAGCGTCGTGCGAAAGGTGTTGGTCACCAGGACATCGGCGCCGGCGGCGGCGTAGTCGGCGTGGATGTCGCACAGCACGGCGGTCCCGGCGTCGTCGAGGAGGGCCCGCGCCGACCAGAGTGGCAGGCTCGTGTCAACGCCGCGGCGCGACAACTCCGTGCCGGTCGCCCCGTCGAGCAGGAGGGGGCGCGGCCGGGCCAGCAGATCGTCGATCCGTGCGACTGGCGTCATGCCATTCAACCTTTCGGCCCCACGATCGGGCCTTTTGAGGTATCTTAGCGCAGCCCCCGGCCAAGTCCGGGAGCCCCCAGGAGGAGCGGACCCACGATGACCCCGACAGAAGCGGGACCCCGGCGCGCGGCCGCGGATTACGTGCGCCAGTTGCAGCCGGGGGGCATCGGCGTCGCGATCCTGCTGGTGATCGCCGCGATCGTGTCGTGGAGCGCCTGGTTCACCGTCGAACCGGAGGAAGTCGGGGTGGTGCTCCGGTTCGGCCGGTATGACCGGCAGTCGCCACCCGGTCTCCATCTCAAGCTGCCCTGGCCGGTCGAGTCGGTGGAGAAGGTCCCGGTCCAGCGACAGCTCAAGGAGGAGTTCGGGTTCCGCACCCGGACCGCGGAGATCCGGACGCGCTACGAAGAGTCGCCCGATTTCCAGCGCGAGGCGCAAATGCTCACCGGCGACCTGAATGTCGCCGTGGTCGAATGGACGGCCCAGTTCCGCGTGCGCGATCCGTACAAGTACCTTTTCAAGGTGCGTGAAGTGCGCGCCACGTTCCGCGATCTCAACGAGACGGTGATGCGCGAGGTGGTCGGGGATCGCAGCGTCAACGAAGTCCTGACCATCGGCCGGCAGGAGATTGCCGCCGAAGCCGAGCGCCGCCTCCAGGAATTGTGCGATCAGTACGATACGGGCATCCATGTGGAGCAGATCGTCCTGCAGGACGTCAACCCCCCCGAGGCGGTCAAGCCATCGTTCAACGAAGTGAATCAGGCGCAGCAGGAACGCGAAAAGATGATCAACGAGTCGAGGGCCGAGTACAACCGGGTCATCCCGCGGGCCCGCGGCGAGGCGGAACAGACGGTGCAGCAGGCGGAGGGATACGCGACCGACCGGGTCAACCGCGCGCGCGGCGACGCCGAGGCGTTCAAGTCGGTCCTGGCGGCCTACCGGCGATCACCCGAAGTGACCCGCCGTCGGATCTACCTCGAAACGATGAACGCCATCCTCCCCCGGATCAAGCGCAAGGTCATCATCGATTCGTCCCTCAAGGGGGTCCTGCCGCTCCTCAATCTCGATCGGCCGGCGGAGAAGAAGCCGTGAAGCCGGCCCTCCTTGCCGCGTTCGGGGCGCTCGGCCTGCTCGGCCTGCTGGTCGTGATGAGCGCGGTGTACCGGGTGTCGGAGACCGAGCAGGTGGTCATCACCGAGTTCGGCCAGCCGGTCGGAGGCCCAATCTCCGAACCGGGGCTCCATCTCAAGAAGCCGTTCCTGCAGAAGACTAACTATTTCGAGCGCCGTTTCCTGGAGTGGGAAGGCGATCCCAACCAGGTGCCGACCCGCGACAAGCGGTTCGTCTACGTCGAGTGCTTCGCCCGGTGGAAGATCACCGACCCGCTCCTTTTCTTCCAGCGCCTCCGGGACGAGGCGGGCGCCCAGTCGCGGCTCGACGACATCCTGGACGGGGAGACCCGCAACACCATCGCCAAGCATGACCTGATCGAGGTCGTCCGCAGCACCAACCGGTCGTTCGCCGTCAGCGGCGATCCGGCCGACGAGGGAGCGGCGCTCGGCGGTGAGACGATCGAAGCCGGGCGCACCGCGCTCGCCCTGGAAATCCTGCGCACGGCCGCGGCGCGGACAGCCGATCTGGGGATCGAGATCCTGGATTTCCGGTTCAAGCGGATCGCCTACGTGGAGGAGGTCCAGAAGGAGGTCTATTCCCGGATGATCTCCGAACGCCGGCGGATCGCCGAACGTTACCGATCGGAAGGGGCCGGGGAGGCGGCGCGGATCCAGGGCGAGAAGGACCGCGAGCTCAAGGCGATCACCTCCGAAGCCTACCGGCGGGCCCAGGAGATCCGCGGGCGGGCCGACGCCAGTGCGGCCGACATTTATGCCGAGGCCCACAACCGCGATCCCGAGTTCTTTCGCTTCGTGAGAAGTCTCGAGGCCCTGCGCGACAGTCTGGACGAGGAGACCCTCATCCTTCTCTCCACCGACGGCGAGTTCCTGCGCTACCTCGAACAAGCCCGCTGACCTTTCCTCCTTGATCTGATCCCCGCCGGAACCTACGTTTTCGAACTTGGAAGGGGGAGTGTGTCTCCCTCTCAGAAGATGGGGGGTGGGCGATGAAATATGACGGAATCGTAATCGCGCTGCTGCTGATGAGCGTCTCCGGTGTCGCCGCGCAGACGACGTCAAAGTCCTCGAAGGGGGCTCCCCAGACGTCCGGATCCGAGATGCTCCTGTTCGAGGAGGTCCCGTCGGTAGTCGGGGCCTCCAAGTACGAGCAGAAGCCAAAGGAGGCGCCGGCTTCGGTCACCATCATCACCGCGGAGGAGATCGAACGGTTCGGTTACCGCAACCTGGGCGAAATCCTCGAGAGCGTCCGCGGGTTCTTCACCTCCTACGACCGCAACTACACCTACCTGGCGGGACGCGGCTTCGGGCCCACGGGTGACTACAACACCCGGATCCTGCTCCTGATCGACGGGCACCGGACCAACGAAGGCGTCTACGAAGCCACCTATTTCGGCAATGAGTCGATCATCGGCGTCGAGATGATTGACCGGGTCGAGGTGATCCGGGGCCCCGCCTCGTCGTTGTACGGCACCAACGCCTTCCTGGGAGTGGTCAACGTCATCACCAAGTCCGGCCGCACCTTGAAGGGGACCGACATGTCCCTCGAGGGCGCCAGCTACTCCTCGTATCGCGCCACCGTCACCCACGGCAACCGCCTCGACAACGGCACGGAGTACGCGATCAGCGGTTCCTACTTCGACAGCGGCGGACAGGACCTGTACTTCCCCGAGTTCGACGCCCCGCCGGTCACCGACGGGACCGCCAACGGCGCCGACGAAGAGACCTTCGGGTCGTTCTTCGGGAAGTACACCCGCGGGAACCTGATGATCGAGGGCGGCTACAAGTCGCGCGACAAGACCATCCCGACGGCGTCGTACAGCACGACCTTCGACAACGACCTGACGCGGACCAAGGACACCCGGGCCTTCCTGGCGATGTCATACGACCACGCGCTGAAGGCCGGCGCGCGCCTGTCGGGAACGCTGTCGTACGACTACTACCGGTACGACGGCCAGTACTGGTACGACCCGGTGATGACCAAGGACTACGCCTACAGCCAGTTCTGGACCGCCGAGGGCCGTTACCTCAACACCCTGGCGGAGAAACACAAGGTCGTCGCCGGCGCGGAGTTCCGCTACGACGCGCAGCAGGACCAGGCGGTCTACGACGAGAACCCGGGCTTCATCTATTTCCAGGACAATCGCAACGCCACGACCTGGGGCCTGTTCGTCCAGGACGAGTTCCGGGTGAACGACAGGCTCACGATCAACGCCGGGCTGCGGCACGACGACTACGAGACGTTCGGGGGGACGACCAACCCGCGTCTGGCTCTGATCATCAGCCCGGCCATGAATTCGACCCTCAAGGTGATCTACGGCAGCGCCTTCCGCGCCCCGAACGCCTACGAACTGTTCTACAACGACGGCGGCGCGACCCAGAAGAACAACCCCGGCCTCGGTCCCGAGACGATCGACACCTACGAATTGGTGTTCGAGCAGACCTGGCACAACGGGGTCCGGGGGGTCGCCACGGCGTACCGGTACTCCATCCAGGATCTGATCTCCCTCGTCGTGGATCCGCTCGACACCCTGCTGGTCTTCCAGAACGTCGCGGAAGTGCAGACCGACGGCCTGGAGCTGGAGGTCGAGGGCCGTTTCCACCGGCGCCTGGAGGGTCGTGTCAGCTATGCGTATCAGAG
>JANNTZ010000417.1:0-7510 GCA_031394595.1 Acidobacteriota bacterium | reverse complement strand
CCCCCGCCGATTTCGCCATCTATCATCGCTTCGAAAACCCGCTGTTCGAGGTCTGGCTGCGTCGCGTCGGCGGGAATCCAGGGGTCCGCGTGATCCTGCTGCCCCGCACGGAAGAGCAGCGGCGCCGGGCGCTCGGGCTGGCCCTGCCGTCGGTGATCATCCCCGAGCGGCCTCTCGACGGCGCCAATCTCGTCTTTCACGCCGACCTTGTCGTCAGCGCCGGCGGCACCATGAACCGTGAAGCGGCGATCCTCGGCGTGCCGGCCTACAGTCTCTTCGCCGGCCAGACCGCCGCCGTCGATCGTGCCCTCGAGGCGGCCGGCCGGCTCGTCTTCGTTCGCGATCTCGCCGGCCTTGAGGGGATCCGGCTGGAGCGTAAGCCAGAAGCCCGGACCTTGCGCAATCCCGGGCTGCGGGACGAGATCGTCGGACATCTCCTCGCTGAAACCCGCGTCGGGACGGCCTGATCCCGGCCGTTGACAGCATCGAACGCGCGTCCTTATGATGCAGCGAGCCGGATCGACTCTACGCTCCTGTCCGGAGGAGGTTCCCCTAGCGTGCCCGAGACGACACCCGCCCCTTCGTCACGCAGGCCGACGGCGTGGCGTCGTGACGAGGGCCACCCACCGGCCCGGGCGCTGGTCGTCGATCGAGACCAGGAAACCTTGGCCTTCGCGGCCGAGGCTCTCAGTTCCTTCACCCCCGGTCTCGAGGTGGCGACGGCCCGCGATCTCCACCAGGCAGGGGCCTGGGTGGAGAGCTTCCGGCCGCAGATCATTTTGGTTTCGGAAGCTCTCGCCGCGGAGATGCTGCAGCGTCTGGACGCCCGTGATGGGGCAGGCCCCTTCGTCTGCAAGGTCGTCCTCATGTCGGGCGGGGCTGGCGCCGGTCGCGGTGCCGAGATCGATCCGACGCGCGTCGACCTGGTCCTTCCCAAGCCACTCCAACTCCAGACCTTGCTGGGCGCGGTTCGGGCAATTCTGAAGGCCCGCGACGATCACTGAGGGGCATCGACCCTGAACGAAAGGCATGTACTCTAGAGATCTCTTCATCGAGCGGGCCCAGCTGGCCCTTCTGGACGCGTCGGTCATCTTTGCCGCGTTTCTTGGCGCGGCCTGGGTGCGTCACGGACGGACCCTCTTCACCCCCGGCCCCGAAGGGAGCATCAAGCTCAACGCCTACCTCTTCCCGGCGAGTCTCGTCGCGCTGGTCTTCGTATTGATCTTCCGCTACGAGGGGCTCTACTCGATGAGGTTCGGGCGCTTCGCCGAAGCGTTCCGGCTGAACCGCGGCGCCTCGCTGGGAACGATGGTCGTGCTGGCGTTCATGTTCTTCTATCGCGGCTATTCGTACTCGCGCGCGACGATCGTGATCTTCTACCCGCTCGCCCTTGCCTCGCTGATCGCGATTCGCAACCTCTATCGCGGTTACCGGCGGTACGTTCAGCAGAACCCCGCGGCCCGCTGCCGGGTGCTGATCGTCGGCTTCGGAAACATCGGGCAGCACCTGGGCCGATCCCTGCTGGAGCAGCCGTCCTATTACGACCTGCGCGGCTTTCTGGACGACGATCCACGGAAGGCCGGGGCGACGCTCCAGGGCAGCAGGGTGCTGGGAAGCACGGCTGAGCTGGCGGTTGTCGTGAAGGAACAGGGGATCGACGAAGTGATCATCGCGATGCCATCGGCCCCGCCCGAGCGCGTCACCGATCTGCTCGGCGCCTGCCTGCGGCTCAAGGTGCGCTGGAAAGCAGTTCCCGCTCTCTACGATCTCCTGGTCGAGCGGGTCCACTTCGACGAGATGGGTGGGCTTCCTCTTGTCGGCCTGCGCGGCTCGCGTATCGTCGGCTTCAACTGGGCGCTGAAGCGGGCCTTCGACCTCGTGCTCTCGGCGGTCTTGCTGGTCATCATTGCGCCGCTGCTGCTGCTCATCGCTTTGACGATCAAGCTGACGTCGTGCGGGCCGGTGCTTTACCGCCAGGCGCGCGTGGGTCTCGGCCGGCGGCCCTTCACCTTCCTGAAGTTCCGCTCGATGCGGGTCGACAGCGACTCCGCGATTCATCAGAGTTTCACGACCAACTGGATTTATGGACGCACTGGCGGCGGCGCTGCCGGTCCGGCGCCACGTTCCGTGGGTGCGGCCGCCAGCGATTCGTTCGGGGCCGCTCCGGGCGTACACAAGATCACCCGCGATCCGCGCGTCACCCTGGTCGGCCGATTGCTCAGGAAGACGAGCCTGGACGAGCTGCCGCAGCTCTGGAACGTCGCGCGCGGCGACATGAGCCTCGTCGGCCCGCGACCGGCGATCGCCTACGAGGTCGAGCGGTACAGCGAGTGGCACAAGCGGCGCCTGGATGTCCTGCCGGGGATCACCGGTTTGTGGCAGGTCAGCGGCCGCAATGCGCTGTCGTTCGATCAGATGGTCAGGCTCGACATCGAGTACATCGAGACCTGGTCGCTGGAGCAGGATCTCAAGATCCTTCTCAAGACGGTTCCGGCCCTGCTGTTCGGAAAGGCGTACTGAGCGATGGCGCACGCTGGCCCGATGCGAATCGGCGTTCTCGGCTGCGGTTACTGGGGACCGAACCACATCCGGGTCTTCTCGTCGCTCCACGCCGCCGGCGCCCGGATGGCGGTCGCGGCCGATCGTGATGAGGAGCGCCGGCGCAGCATCGCCGACCTCTACCCCGATCTGCGCCTCGAGACGGAGGCCGAAGCGGTCGTGGCGAGCCCGGATGTCGATGCCGTGGTGATCGCCACGCCGGTGCACACGCACTACCCCCTGGCGCGCCAGGCGCTGCTGGCCGGGAAGCATGTGCTGGTCGAGAAGCCGTTCGTCACCGAGGTGGAGCAGGCGGAGGAGCTGATCGCGCTGGCCGGTCGCCATGGCCGTGTGTTAATGGCGGGTCACACCTTCGAATACACGGCGGCCGTCAACCGGATCCGGGCCATGGTCGCCGAGTCGGCCCTGGGCGACGTCCTCTACATCCGCTCGGAGCGCGTCAACCTCGGGCTGTTCCAGAAGGACATCAACGTTCTGTGGGACCTCGCGCCGCACGACGTGTCGATCCTGCTCTACGTGCTGCAGGCGATGCCGACACACGTTTCCGCCACCGGCAGCTGGCACGTGACGGAGGGGGTCGAGGACGTCGTCATCCTGACCATGGAGTTCGGCCCGGCGCTGATGGCGAACGTGAT
Organism: Acidobacteriota bacterium; assembly: GCA_031394595.1. Taxonomy (GTDB): domain Bacteria; phylum Acidobacteriota; class Polarisedimenticolia; order Gp22-AA2; family Gp22-AA2; genus JANNTZ01. Next base: position 4,316 of record JANNTZ010000417.1, on the reverse strand, counting down.
CGTCTCCTGGCTCGACCCGCGCAAGGTGCGGCAGATGACCGTCGTGGGTAACCGCAAGATGCTGGTCTACGACGACCTCTCCGCGAACGAGAAGATTCGCATCTATGACCGGGGCGTGGACGGGCCGAAGCGGTACGAGTCGTTCGGCGATTTTCAATATTCCTACCGGTACGGCGACATCGTGACGCCGATGCTCAAGGAATCGGAGCCGCTGCGCGCCGAATGCGCCCACTTCCTGGAGTGCATCCGGACCGGCGCCGAGCCGCGCAGCAGTGGTGAGACCGGGTTACGCGTCACCCGGGTGCTGAGCGCAGCGCAGCGATCTCTGCGCCCCGGACCCCGCCGCGTCCCGGTGGAAGCCGCGCCGGCAAAGGGGAGAGCAGTGTGAGCGTTCCGGATCCATCGCGGTGAGTTCCCCCGTCTTCAAGCATCCTCTCTCACTGGTCGAGAGCGACGCGATCGGCCCCGGGACGCGCATCTGGGCCTGGGCGCACGTCATGAAAGGGGCGCGCCTGGGGGCCGATTGCAACGTCGGCGAGCATTGCTTCATCGAGAAGGGGGTCGTGCTCGGCGATCGCGTCACGGTGAAGAACGGCGTGGCAGTCTGGGAGGGGGTGACGGTGGAAGACGACGTCTTCCTCGGCCCGAACGCGGCCCTGACCAACGATCTGCGGCCGCGGAGCAAGGTCTACCATGACCAGGTCGTTCCGACTCTTCTGAAACAGGGAGCCTCGATCGGCGCGAATGCCACGCTTCTCTGCGGCATCACCGTCGGACGATACGCCATGGTCGGGGCGGGCGCGGTCGTGACCCGCGACATCCCGGACTACGGCCTCGCGCTCGGGAATCCCGCCCGCGTTGCCGGGCATGTCTGCCGCTGCGGCACGCGCCTCGAGACGAAGCCGGGGTCTGAAATGAGCTGTGCTGCGTGCGGCGCCCGCTACACCATCACCAGCAATCGCGTCGTGCCACGCTCGTAGGCGACAGGCTCCGGGCCGTTTGATGCGACTACGCGAGGCGATAAGTCGTGGCCCGGGTCTGGCCTTCGCGGACAACCAGCCCCGCATCGACGAGGGGCTTCACGATCTGCCCGACGCGGGCTCGAGTCAGGCCGAACCCCGCTTCGATATCCGGCGACTTGACCCGGCCTCTGTCTCTCAGCCAACGCAGCACTTCTTCCTGGCGTTTGGTCAGCCGCATGCGCGGCGCCCTGGCGGTTACCTGAAGGGACATAATCCGGTCCCTGGTCTTCTTGAGAGCCTCGCAGACTCCTGCGGCGACGTACTCGAGCCAAAAACCGAGGTCCCCGTCCAGGTCCCGCGATTGCTGGATCTTGTCGTAATAACGCTGCCGGTCCGACGCATAGAACTCGTCCAGCGCGAAGAGGTGCTGAGTGTCGAAACCGCGCGTGTAGAGCAGCCACACACCCAGGGCGCGAGCGATGCGGCCGTTGCCGTCGGCAAACGGGTGGATCGAGACGAGCTGGTGATGGGCCACGCTGTTGACCATGACCGGATGTAGCTTTCCGGCCTCAGGGCCATCGATCCAGGCCAGCAGTTCCCGGGTCAGCGGCCTGGCCTTCTCCGGTTCAGGCGGTGTATAGATCGTTCTGCCCTTGTGGTCGATGACGCGGTTCGGCTTGGTCTTATAGCGGCCCGATTGCGCCGGAGGTAACACCCTGGCGGTCAGGAGAGCGTGGAGGCGCAGGAGTTCCTTCTCCGAAATGTCGGAGCCAGCTTTCTTGCTCCAGATCCAGCGTATGGCGGCGAGGTAGTTCTTGACCTCCTGGGCGGCATTCTGCGGAGCGCCGGTGGCCTCGCCGCGGGCCAGAGCTTCTACCTCTGGCAGCGCCAGAGGATTGCCTTCGATGGCCGTGGACGAATGCGCCAGACGTGCCGCGGTGTCCCGCTGAAGGGTCGGCAGCCAGGGGACGTCGATCACCGCCTGGGCGATCCAGGTCTTGAGCTCGGTGGCCTGGGTCAACAGGCCCAAAAGCTCGGGCGATATCTGAAACTGCGGCCGGTACATGGCGATTAGGGACATCCGGCGGACGGTCTATTGACAGGTGTCCGTCCCCGGTGATAAATAGGCAACACATTCGGCGACTTTTTGTCGTTACCCTGTTGTGTCGCGGATCGATACGCGCGGGGGCTGCAATGACTTGGTCGTTTCGTCGGCAACTCAGCGTTCTGCTGGTCCTTCTGACCACACTCGCCGGCCTGCCGGCCTCGACTGCGCTGGCCGCGTCGGCCACGGTCCACGGCAGACTCCTGTACGAACAAGGGCTGATCCCGCCGGGAAGTGTGGTCCGTATGACCCCGGAGGGTAGCGGCGTGACGGTCGAAGTCGCGGTGGCGGCGGACAATACGTTCCTCCTGTCGCAGATTCCCGAGGGGACCTATCGAGTTGAAGTGATCGATCCCAAGGGGGCAGTCATGGGGACGGCGCGCGCCGTCATCCCGGCCAAGGCCTCCGCCATCGACGTGACCGTGTCCGGGCACCCCTCCGGTGCCTCGACCTACCTCGGAGCGCCGCCGCCGACCACCCCTTCGCCGCGGTTGGTGCCGCCGGCCGGGGCCGGTCTGTCCACGACGGTCGTCGTCTGGTCGCTCGTCGGGGCGCTGATTCTCGGCTACTTCATCGGTGTCGAAGCCGAGGACGACGAAGACAAGTGCGTATCGCCCAGCACCCCCGGCTGTCCCTAGCCGCGGATGCCTGCCCGGCCGTTCCGTTCTTGACCCTTCGCCCCGCCTGACGCACAATCCCCGGGCCCGAACAACTGGTGGATTCCACTTCGACCATGATCCGCAGCACGGACCTGACCACCGCGCTGGCAGCCCTGCGGGGGGAGATCGACGTCGCCCTGTCGCGCATCTTCGCAACCGGCCAGTTCATCGGCGGCCCGGAGGTCGAGGGACTGGAACGGGAGTTCGCGGCGCTCTGCCGGACCGGCGACGCGGTGGCGGTCGGCAGCGGCACCGACGCGATCCGGTTCGCCCTGATGGCGGCCGGGGTAGGCGGTCCGTCCGATCCCGACGAGGTGATCACCAGCCCGCTGTCGTTCATCGCCTCGACCGAGGCGATCTCCCAGGCGGGGGGGCGGCCGGTGTTCGCCGACATCGATCCGGCGACCTGCACCCTCGACCCGCGGCTGGTCGAACGGGCGATCACGCCACGGACCCGGGCGATCCTGCCGGTCCACCTGTACGGGCAGACCGCCGACATGGATCCGCTGCTCGACCTCGCGAAACCTCACGGGATCGCCGTCGTCGAGGACGCCTGCCAGGCGCACGGAGCGACCGACCGCGGGCGGGTGGCGGGGGCGATCGGCGATGCCGGCTGCTTCTCGTTCTACCCGACAAAGAATCTCGGCGGCTGCGGCGAGGGAGGGATGGTGACCACCTCCCGGCCCGACATCGCCGCCCGGGTCCGCCGGCTGCGGGACCACGGGCAGGTCGAGAAGTACCGGCACTCCGAGGAGGGGTACAACGGGCGGCTCGATGCCATCCAGGCGGCGATCCTCCGGATCAAGCTGCGTCACCTCGGGGAATGGAACGACCGGCGGCGCCGCATCGCCGCCCGCTACCGCGACGGCCTGGGCGGGGCGGCGGTCGTCCTGCCGGCCGAGCGGCCGGGCGCCGTGCACGTCTACCACCAGTTCACCGTGCGCCTGCAAGAGCGCGATCGGGTGCGCGCCGCCCTCCGCGAACGGGGCATCGAGACCGGCATCCATTACCCGGTGCCGCTCCACCTGCAGGAGTGTTACGCCTGGATGGGGCACCGGGCGGGTGCGTTCCCGCAGGCCGAGGCGGCGGCCCGGGAGGTGCTGTCGCTGCCGATGTACCCCGAGCTGACCGACGCGCAGGTGGACCAGGTCTGCGAGACGCTGCGCGACCTCGCCGGGGCGGCATGAAGCCGGGAGCCGGTCGGAGCCGGTCCGCCATCGCGAGCCGCCGCCCGCTGCGCCTGCTGCTGGTCGCCGGCGCGCGTCCCAATTTCATGAAAATCGCGCCGCTGCTGCGCGAGTTCCGCCGGCAGCCGGCCCGGTTCGACGCCCGGCTGGTCCACACCGGGCAGCATTACGACGCCCTGATGTCGGACGTTTTCTTCCAGGACCTGGAGATCCCGAAGCCGGACATCCACCTGGAGGTCGGGTCGGGGTCGCACGCCGTCCAGACCGCCCGGATCATGGAGGCGTTCGAGAAGGTCCTGCAGGCGGACCGGCCGGATTGGGTGGTGGTCGTCGGGGACGTCAACTCGACCCTGGGCTGCGCCGTGGTCGCCGCGAAGATGTCGCCCCCGGTCCCGGTGGCCCA
>JANNTZ010000395.1:0-4849 GCA_031394595.1 Acidobacteriota bacterium | reverse complement strand
TCGGGAACCCACCTGCCGGCGGCAAGCCGCCGCGTCGGGGTTGTGTTCCAGGATCTCCGGCTTTTCCCCCACCTCCCGGTGATCGACAACATCGCCTTCCCGCTGCGCGTGCGGGGGACAGGTACGGCCGCGGCGCGGCGGCAGGCCGGCGACCTCCTGGATCGGTTCGGTCTGTCCGGTCTCGGCGGTCGGTTCCCGGTGACCCTGTCCGGCGGCGAAGCGCAGCGCGTCGCCCTGGCCCGGGCGCTGGCGGGCGATCCGTGGCTGCTGCTGCTTGACGAGCCACTCGGGTCCTTGGATGTCCGGACGCGCGCCGAGGCGCGCCGCCTGCTGAAGGAGACGATCGCCCGCTTTTCCGGTGTCACCCTCCTCGTGACCCACGACCCGGTCGAGGCGATGACCCTGGCCGAGCGGCTGATCATTCTCGAGGCGGGGCGGGTGACGCAGACCGGCACGCCGGACGAGGTCCGCCGATCGCCCCGCACCGTCTGGATCGCCGACCTGGCGGGCGTCAACCTCTACACCGGCCGGCTGGAACGGATCGACACGGGGGCGGCTCGCCTGGTCCTGCCGGCCGGCAGCGTGGTCGTCGCCCTGCCGCGCGATCGCGACCTGCCCGTGGGTGACGGGATCGCCGTGGTCCGCCCGGCCGACGTCGCCATCCACACCGTCCCGCCGGTCGGCAGCGCCCGCAACGTCCTGGAAGGGCCGATCACTTCGGTCGTCATCGACGGGGATCGGGCCCGGGTCCGGGTCGGTTCGGTCCCGCCGATCGTGGCCGAGGTCACGGTCGCGTCGGTGGCCCGTCTCGACCTGCGCGAGGGGAGCCGGGTCTGGGCCACCTTCAAGGCGGTCGAAGCGCAGGTCCAGGAAATCTGACGGGTGGCCTGGGCGGCCGCTCACGTTTTTCAATCCCATCCGTCCAACAGAGTGTCAGGCCGGAGACCGGGTGCCGCCAGTGGATCCGCAGGACGAGCGTGAACTCATCGCCAGGGCCCGGGATGGCGACCGGACGGCCTTCGAGGTAATCGTGCGGGGCCACGACCGGGCCGTCATCAGGCTGGCCCGAAGCCTGACACGATCCGACTCCGAGGCGCAGGACATCTACCAGGAGACTTTCCTCAGAATGTTCAGGACGATCGGGAGTTTCCGCCACGACTGCAGTCTGGCGACCTGGATCCACCGGATCGCCGCCAATGCCTGCCTCGATCACTTGCGCCGGGAGGAAGCGCGGCCCGAGGATCCATGGCCGGCGGCGACTGGAGCAGCCGGCGCGTCCGGAGGGGCGGACCGGTCGGCCGGTCGCGGCTCGTTCGACGCCAGGGACCCCGCCCCGGGCGCCGACCCGGAACGGGCCGCCGCCGGGAGTGAGATCCGCGTCCGGATCGAAGCGGCCCTGAAGGATCTGCCGCCGCGCGAGCGGATCGTCTTCCGCCTGCGCCACGACGATGGGATGCGTTGCGCGGCGATCGCCGACATCCTGGAGACCAGCGAGGAGACCGTCCGGAACTGTCTTTACCGGGCCCACACGCGGCTGCGGTCGGCGCTCGCCGATCTGGTCGGCGGCGGCGCGGACCCGGTTCGCCGGCTGCGCCAGGGACGGCCTGCGGGGGAGTGGGCCCGATGACCTGCGACACGACGCGCGAGCGGATCCTGAAGGATCTCGACGGAGAGCTCGCGGCCACGGATGGCGCCGAAATCCAGGAACACCTGCGTGGCTGCGCGGCCTGCGCCGCGGTGCTGGACCAGGAGCAGGCGCTGCGTCGGCTCGTCCTTGAAGCCCGTACCCCGGAGGTGTCGGAGGAACTGCTGCAGCATGCCCGGACTCTCCTGTCAGAGGCGATCGCGCGCGAGCCGCTGCCGGTTCGCCAGCGGACGAGCCTGTGGGGCCGCCTGACGGCCACCTGGCAACTTCCCGGGCTCCGCCTGTCGCCGGCCGCGGCCCTGGCGTTGCTCGTCTTTGGTATCGCCATCGGTGGCGTGATCCCACGGATCGGATCAGGAGAGTGGGGCGGGCCCGGATCGGAGACGCCGGAAGCGGCAGCGGCAAATTCCACCGACCCGTCGGGCGCGGCCGACACCGTCGCGGTGCGTGACCTGGCGGCCGGACCGAAAGCTGGGACGGTCCGGGTGGCGTACGACACGCTCCGGCGTGGCGCTCTCACCGGCCCGCCGGCCGACCCGCGCATCCGTCGGCTCCTCGTCGACACGCTGCGCGACAACCCGAACGACGGGCTGCGGCTGGAAGCGATCGAAGCGCTCGGCGGGCAGGTGAACGAAGCCGAGGCCCGCGAGGCGCTGCTGCGGGCAGTCCTGGAAGATCACAATGCCGGGGCGCGCCTGGCGGCGATCGAGGCACTGACGGCGCGCGCCGATGACGACGGCGCGGTGCGACGCGCCATGCTCGAAGCGCTGCAGCGCGACGCCAATCCGGGCGTGCGGGTCCGGGCAATCGACGCCCTCGCCGCGGCGCCGCACCCGGACGTCATCCCCGCCCTCCGGCGGCTGGCCCGCGAGGACCGCAACGAATACGTCCGCATCCGGGCCGCCTCCCTGGTCAGCGAAGCCGCGGGAGGCGACCGATGATTGCCCGAACGGCGGTGGCCATCCTGATGCTCTCCGCCGTGCCGGCTGCGGCCGAGGAATCGCGCTATCGCACCGAGGGGCAGTTCCTGGTCCGCGAGATCGCCGGCACGATCGCCGGGCAGTCGCCGCGGGTGCGCGTGGAGACCGACCTGGGCGCGGTGAAGGCGCGCGCCGCCGCGGTTCGCGAAGTCGGCTATCGGATCCGGGTGCGGCTGCGGGGCGCGGACGACGCCCGCAACCGCGAACGTCTCGAGGCGCTGGTGGTGAGTGCCGCGACCGAGGGGGGGCTCCTGGTGTTCCGCGGCGAGTTGCCCGCGGGCACGGCCCGCGAAGGGATCCAGGCGGAGTTTGCGATCGACCTTCCGGGCAGCGTCAAGGAGTTCGAGGCGGTCACCGGCGCCGGCGCGGTTGAAGCGAGGGGATTCGCCGGCCGAATCGTGCTGGCAACCCGGGGCGGCAACATCAATGCCGACGGCATCGGCGGCCCGCTGCAAGCGGAAACTCGCGGCGGCAACATCGTGATCGGAGAGGTGGCGGCAGCCGCCCGCCTGGTGACCGCCGGCGGCATGATCCGGGTGACCCGGGCGGGGAACGAAGTGGTCGCACAGACGACCGGCGGCAACGTGACAATCGGATCGGCTGCGGGGCTGGTTCGGGCCGAGACCGGCGGCGGCAACATCGCCATCGACAGCGCGGATCGGGACGTGTTCGCCCAGACCGGCGGCGGGACGATCCGCATCGGCCGGTTCGGCGGCCAGCTGACCGCCACCAGCGCCGGCGGCGGTATCCAGGTGGCGGGAGCGGGCGGCGGGGTGCGCGCCGAGACGGCGGGCGGTTCGATCGTCCTCAACGGCATCGCCGGCCCGATCCGGGCGGTCACGTCGGCCGGCAGCATCCGGGCGGAACTCCTGCCGACCGCCCGGGCATTCTTCGACTCCGATCTGCAGACCTGGCAGGGGGACGTCACGGTCGCGTTGCCGTCCGGATTGCCGCTCAGCGTGCGGGCCTTCGTGGACGGTGCGGTCGGCGATCGGATTCGCAGCGATTTCCCGCTGAAGATCTTCCGCGAGGCCGAGGACACCGGTCGGCCGGTGCAGGTTGCCGAAGGGGACATCGCCGGCGGCGGGCCGGTGCTGCGGATCCGGACCCAGGGCGGGACCATTACGATTCAAAAACAGGGAGGACTCTGAAATGCGCAAACTCTGGTTGATCCTGGCGATCGCCATCGCGATCGCCCTCCTCATCCCGGCCGCCATCGTGTTCGGGGGCGCCCAGGACGATCCCCCCGGGCACGACCGCCGCGTGGTGATCTTCCGGTCCGGCGGTGGTCCCCGCCTGGGAGTGGAGATCGACGACATCACGGCGGCGCGCGCCAAGGATCTGGGCCTGAAGGAAGAGGCCGGCGTCGTGATCGAAGGCGTGCGGGCCGACAGCGCGGCCGAAAAGGCGGGGTTGAAGAAGGGGGACGTCATCACCCTGTACCAGGGAACACGCGTCGACAGCGCCATGCAACTGCGCCGGCTGGTGCGCGAGACTCCGCCGGGGCGGACCGTGTCGTTGCAGGTGTTCCGCGATGGCGCCAGCCGCAACGTCAGCGTCAAGCTGGCGGAGATGGAGGAAGGGGATGAGATGGAAGGCAGCAGGCGCGAGATGATCCGGCGCCATCACATCGAGATCCCGCCGATCGACATCCCCGACATCGAGATCCCGGAGTTCCCTCATCCCGGGATGATGTTTGGCCGCGTCCGGCTGGGGGCGCAGGTCGAGAGCCTGACAGGCCAGCTGGGCGAGTTCTTTGGCGTCAAGGGGGGCGAAGGAGTTCTGATTCGATCGGTGATGAAGGGCGGGCCCGGTGAGACGGCCGGTCTGCGTGCCGGCGACGTGATCGTCCGGGTCGACACCGAGCCGGTGGCCGACCAGGGCGACCTGCGGGACGCCCTCCGCGAGCGGCGTGGCAAAGAGCTTAAACTCGGGATCGTTCGCGACAAGCGCGAGATGACCCTGACGATTGCGGCGCCCAAGGAGGGCGAAGGCGACCCGGCGCAGTTCAAGTGGATCGAGGGCGACCTGGACATCGAGGCGATAGAGGACGGTGTCGAGGAGGGGGTGGAGCGGGCGCTCCGGGACGCGCACCGCGATCTCGAGAAGGGAATCCGGTCCATCCAGAAGGAAAAAGCGAAGATCGTCGTCGAGGAAAGCGTCGGCACCATCTGATAACATCGGCGCCTTCATTGCGAGGCGCCGGTGTCGCAGGTCATCGAAG
>JANNTZ010000359.1:0-14043 GCA_031394595.1 Acidobacteriota bacterium | reverse complement strand
GGACGGCGCTCATGTAGATCGCGTCCACGTCGGGGCGCTCCTCGCGATCGACCTTGATGGCGATGTAGTTCTCATTCATGAACCGGGCGATCTCCTCGTCCTCGAACGATTCCTCCTCCATCACGTGGCACCAATGGCAGGTGGTGTAGCCGATGCTCAGCAATACCGGGTGCCCGAGCCGCCCGGCCGTTTCGAATGCTTCGTTTCCCCAGGGGTACCAGTTGACCGGATTGTGGGCGTGCTGCTGCAGGTAGGGGCTCGAGGAGAGATAGAGCCGGTTGGTGTACTTCGCGCGGCCGTCCGGCAGCAGGTGACGGGTCCGCGGTTGGTGCCCGGGGCCGAGTTCCTTTTGCCGGGCCACGAATATCGCGAGGAGATCGGGCGGAATCGGTGGGGCGCCGGGGAGCCGGTCGGGGGTGCCGACATCCGGGGTCCTTCCGGCTTCGCTGGGTTTGCCCCCGGCATCTTCGATGCAGGATGCGGTCAGGGGGGCAATCAGGAAGACCAGGAGGACCAGGGTGGCCCGTGTCATCCGGATTTCGCCGACCTTCATCCAGCTTCCGCCCATGTCGCCTCGGCTGAAGACTAGCGCGGTCGGGGACGGGTGGCAACCGGAACGAAGGGAAGCGTGTGCTACCCTGCGCGACCGATGACCGCGTCCGACGATCGGGCGATCCGGCGCGACCGCGCCATCCTCTACGCCGGCACGTTCCTGCGTGCCGTGGCGATCGGCCAGATCGGTGTCCTGATGGGCGTCCACCTCGCCGGTCTCGGGTTCGAAGCCGGCCGCATCGGGGTCATCGTCGCGGCGGGGCTGGCCGGCGGCGCGGCCGCTGCGTTGCTGGTCACCCTCTTCGGCGATCGCTTCGGACGGAAGCGGTCGCTGCTGATCCTCTCGGGCCTCACCTGCGTCGGCGGTGCCTGGTTCGCGCTGACGTCCGATCCGTGGGCGGCGGGAGCGGCGGCGTTCCTCGGGATGGTCAACGGCATGGGCCGCGACCGCGGGGCCTCGCTAATCCTGGACCAGGCCATCCTCCCCGCAACGGTCACGCACCAAGGGCGCACGCGCGTCTTCGCCATCTACAACGTCCTGCAGGATGCGGGCGGGGCGATCGGCGGGCTGCTCGCCGGCTTGCCGACGATCCTGCGTCATGTGGCGGGCGAGGCCGCGATCCATGGCCCGGGGGTCGGTTCATGGGTGGCAGGGGCCGGCTCGCCGCCGGCAGGAGCCGATCCGGCGATGCGGTTGACGCTGGGAGTCTATGTCGCCCTGGCGGCGCTGGCCGGCACGCTCTACCTCGGTCTGTCGCGTGCCGTCGAACTGCCACGCGCCATGGCCGGGGGCGCGCCACCGCGTGTCTCCCCGGCGACGCGGCGAGTGCTCTGGCGCGTCGGGTCGCTCTTTGCTCTGGACAGCCTGGCGGGCGGCTTCCTGACGACGGCGATCCTGTCGTTTTTCTTTTACCAGCGATTCGGCGTCTCGGAAGGGGCGATCGGGTCGCTGTTTTTCGCGGCCCGGGTGGCCAACGCCATCTCGCACCTGGCCGCCGCCCGTCTGGCGCGCCGTTTCGGCCTGGTGAACACGATGGTGTTCACCCACATCCCTTCCAGCCTGCTCCTTGTCACCGTCGCCTGGGCGCCATCGTTCGCGGTCGCGGCGGCGCTGTTCATCCTGCGCGAGGGGCTGGTCGAGATGGACGTGCCGACCCGGCAGTCCTACGTCATGGCCGTGGTCCGGCCGGAGGAGCGGACGGTCGCCTCCGGGGTGACCAACCTGGTGCGGGTCGGGGCCTGGTCGGTGGCGCCGTCGTTCGCCGGCTGGTTCATGGCCGACTGGTCGCTGACGGTGCCCCTGGTGATCGGATCGGTGATGAAGATCGTCTACGACATCCTGCTCTATCGCGCCTGCCGCCATACGCGTCCCCCGGAGGAATCGGGGAACGCCGGCTGATCCGGCAAGCCCGGCCCCGATAGGACGACCGTCCCGATCAGACGACCGCGCCCCGATCCAGAAGCAGGATCACCAGGATGTCGCTGTGGCTGCCGGCGGCCAACCCGAGGGGCGTGAATCCGTGGCCGTCCCGCGCGTTGACGTCGGCACCGCGCTCCAGCAGCAGCTCGGCCACTTTCGTCTGGCGGTTGGCCGCCGCGGCATGCAGCGGCGTGTTCTCTCGGGCAAAGCGGCTGCTGCGGGATCGGGCGTTGACGTCGGCGCCGCGGTCGAGGAGCGATCGGGCCACCTCGGTGTGGCCGAAAAACGCCGCGAGATGAAGGGGGGTCCAGCCGTCGTGACTGTAGGTGTTTACCGTTGCGGGGTCTCCCTCCAGGTGCACAGCGACCCGGTCCATCATCCCGACGGCCGCCGCTTCGTGCAGGTTCACCCCGGCACCTTTCGCGATCAGCAGGTCGAAGATCTCCTTCCGTCCGGAGTAGGCGGCAGCGAGAAGCAGGGAGTCACCTGCCTCGTTCCGTTCGTTGACCGTTTCGGGGTGCGCTTCGAGCATCAATCGGACCGCTTCCGTGTCGCCGGCCTGCAGGGCCGAGAACAGCGCGGCTGGGGTTTCCATGGGGTCAATCCTCCGTCTTTCGAAAGGTTTTCAGGGCCGGCTGGGTTGGGGAGGGCGTCCGCCGCGCGGGCCACCCTGGCCCTGGGGCCTGCCGCCAGGACCGCCGGGCCCGCCAGGTTTCCCGGATCCGCCAGGCTTCCCGGACCCGCCCGGCTTACCGAAGCCGCCCGGTTTTCCGCTGCCGCCCCGGGGTCCCCGATCGCCGCCGCCCCGCGCCCCGCGATCCCGCGGGCCGCCGCGGCGGTCGCCCTGACCACTGTCCTGGGCGCGTGCATGTCTTTCGTGCTCGGAGAGGATTCGGGCGCAGGCCTTCTCAAACCGGGAATTGAGCGTCGTCCGGGCCGCGATGGTCACATAGCCGATCTTCTGCCAGACGGCGCGGGCGCGGCGCACTTCCTCGGCGGCGACGCGCCAGCGCGCCTCCTCGGCCTGCCGGCCGCCGATGGTGTTGGTGGCCAGCGCCTCGCGCCACATGGTCGCCAGCCGCGCCGCCGGTGAGAGATCCTCGGCCGCCGGCGCCTGGGATCCGCCGGCGAGTTTCTCGACCTTGGCGCACAGCTCCTCGAGCCGTTCCCGGTTGCGGTCGCCGTCGAACTCCTCGCCGGCGGCGCCGGCGGGGCAGGCCTGGAGCAGCGCCCCGAGCGCCCGGTCAAACCGCTCGGCGAGATCCGCCGGGACCTCGTCGCGCCCGATCCCCTGCTGCCACTGTTTCCAGAAATCGCGGACTCGATCGGCGAGGCCATCGAGCACGGCAGCGGCCTCGGGTGTCGGGGCTTCCGGGGGCAGGATCGCCTCCATCTCGGCGCACAGTGTGACGCGGGCCTGCAGCCGTGCCTCGCGGTCGATCTGGTCGCGCCGCTTGAAGCGCTCGAAGAAACGGTCGCAGGCGGTCCGGAAGCGCTGCCAGATCGCCTCCGAGTCGCGCCGTGACACCGCGCCGCCCTTTTTCCAGTCGGTCTGCAGGCGTTTGAGGGTCTCGGTGGTGGTGTCCCATTCGGTCGACTCCGCGCACGCCTCGGCCTGCGCGCAGAGGGCCTTCTTCTCCGCGAGATTCTTGGCCCAGGTTTCACGCTGCGTGGCGCGTGATTCGTTGCGGCGCCCGAAGAAGCGATTGCAGGCGGTGTGGAATCGTTCCCAGGTCGCTTTCTCGTGGCCCCGGCCGGCCGGGCCGATGGTCTTCCACTCGGTCTGCAGGGACTTCAGTGCCTCGGCGGTCTTCTCCCAGTCCTCGGAGTCGCCCATGGCCTCGGCGCGGACACAGAGGTCCTCCTTGCGCTGCAGGTTCGCCACCCTCTCCTCGACCTCCTTGCGACGGTGGGCACGGATCCGTTCCCGTACTTCATCCTGCGCATTCTTGAATCGCGTCCAGAGCGACTTGGCCCGGTCGGCCGGGGCGGCACTGGCGAGCTGCCAGCGCTCGCGCAGATCCGTCAGCCGCCGCGCCGCCTGGATCGGGTCGGGGATGTCGCGCAGCGCCTCGGCGAGATTGCAGATCTCCTCCTGCACGTTGGCATTGGCCCAGCGCTTCCAGTCGTCGCCGTCGCGCAGGTCCTTGACCTGGGGAAGGAGGTGGCCGAGGGCCGCCTTCAGCCGGCGCACCGTGCCGGCCCGACCCTGCTCCGGGAGGATCGCCGGCGGATCGGCGAGCGCCGCGCGGATCTCCCGCAGACCGCGTTCCCCCTTCTTGAGGGTGAGCGTGCCGGATTCGAGCAGGCGTTCGAGACCGGTGCACAGGCGATCGAGGCGGGCGGCGTGATCGCGGCGCCGGCGGGCGTCGGTTTCTTCTTCCGCCTTCTGGTGCGCCGCGTCCTGGTCCCGCAGCCAGGCCTCGTAGCGTTGCTGGGCCGCCGCCGTCGCCGCCTCGAAGCGCTGCGTCAGGGCGCGGACATCATCGCTCGGCTCGGGAGAGAGCTGGTGCCACTCCCAGCGGGTCTCGTCGAGGACCGTCGGGACCGCCGCTCCGGCCCCGGCCTCGACGCGGCCGAGGAGCGCTTCGCGCGGCGCGAGGTGACGCGCGGCGTAGGCCTCCCGCTCCTGGTCGCGACGCGAATCCTCCACGCGGGCGGTGCGGTTCGATCGCAGCCGTTCGCGCGCCGCCCGACAGGCCACTGCGAATCGATCCGCAAGGTCGTCGTCGACATCGGGGATCAAGTCATCCCATGCGGTCTGCGCGACGGTCAGCGCTTCCTGGAGGGGTTCGATCTCGCGCGATCGGGCGAGCGCCTCGACCGCCGCGCAGATACGGGTCTGCGCCGTTCGATCGGTCGGTCGACCGCCCTCCGGGGTGGGGCCGGGTGCCTCCTGGCGCCCGCGCAGCATCGTACCGGCGGCGCGCGCCGCTTTCGGGCAGCGGGCGTTCTCCGCGACGCTGCGGATCGCGTTGGCATCGCTCAGCCGCTCGACGGCTGCCAGGGCCGAGTCGGCATGCGGCCCTTTGCGGGCCACCTCGGCGACCTCCTCCAGATCTTGGAGGCGCCGCAGCGCCTCGAGACGCAGAGCGGCGTGCCGGCCATGCCGGGCCACGCTGCCGAGGCCGCGGGGATCCTCAAGCCGTTCGAGCGCCGCCCGCGACACGGTCTCGTGGATGGCGGAACGGGCCGCGGCGACCCGGTCCTTGGGATCGGCAAGGAACGTCAGCGCCGCCAACCCGAGGGCTTCCTCGCCCTCGAGGACCAGATCGCGCAGCGCCCGGGCCGCGGCCTCGCGGACCGAGTCGTCGGCGTCCGTACGGGCGATCTCATCGAGCGCCACCGGATCGGCGAGGTCGCGGGCCGCCTTGCGGCGGACCGCGGGGTCCGGGTCCTTCCATGGCGGAGCGGATCGGAACTGGTCGAGCAGGCTCATGGGTGTCGCTCGCAACGGGCCATGATCACAGGATCCGCTGGCCGAGGGCCGATAAGATCAACTCGGCGCCGATCTCGGCGGATCGGTTGCGCACGTCGAGGGTCGGGTTCAACTCGGCGACATCCATGCCGGCCAGCCGGCCGGTGTCGGCGATCATCTCGGCCAGCAGGTGGGCCTCACGGTAGGTCAGCCCACCGCGCACCGGGGTGCCGACGCCCGGCGCCACGTCGGGATCGAGCCCGTCGAGGTCAAGGCTCAGATGGATCCGCTGCCCGGGACCGGTGAAGTCCTTCAGGACCTCGTTCATGATCGGGCCGATCCCGCGGCGATCGATGTCGGTCATCGTGTAGGCCCGCACGCCGCTGTCCCGGACCAGCGTCCTCTCCCGGTCGTCGAGATTGCGGATGCCGATGAGCGCGACCCGCTCGGGCGCGACCCAGGCACCGTCCGCAATGCGCACCAGCGCATCGGGCCCTCGCCCCATGCAGGCGGCCAGCGGCATGCCATGGACATTGCCCGAGGGGCTGGTCTCCGGTGTGTTCATGTCGGCGTGCGCGTCCACCCAGATGACATTGAGCGTCTCCGAACGCACGCGCAGGGCGCGGGCCACGCCGGGGATCGAACCGGCGGCGAGAGAATGGTCGCCGCCCAGGCAGATGGGCGTGCCGCCGCGTGCCACCGAGTCGGCGGTCAGCCCGGCGATTGCCCGGCACGCCGCGGCGATCTCGGCGATGAACCGCTGGCGCGGATCCCCGGGGCTGCGGGCTTCGGGTATCGGCACCTCGACATCGCCATGGTCGGTGACCCGGTAGCCGAGAGTCTCGAGGCGCTGCGTCAGGCCGGTCAGCCGGAACGCCGAGGGCCCCATGTCGACACCCCGGCGCCCCGCCCCGAGGTCGAGCGGAATGCCGATCAGGTCCACCTGGCGCTGCGTGCCGGCCGTCATGGTCTCTCCGGAAGGCGCCCATTATGACAGAAGCCGGGCGAATCCATTACACTGCGCTTCCCATGCAGATCATCCTGTTCGACATCGACGGCACCCTCCTGACCACCGCCGGGGCGGCCCGGGAGGCGTTCTCGATGGCGCTGTCGGAGGCCGCCGGCCGGCCGGTGGCGCCGAACGGTTACTCGTTCTCCGGCCGGACCGACCCGCAGATCGCCCGCGACATCTTGAGCGCCAACGGGGTCGCCGGCGCGGCGCTGGAGACCGCCGTCCCCGAGACGATCCGTCTCTACCTGCGCTATTTCAGCCGGCACGTCCGGCCCCACGACGGAGGCCGGCTGCTCCCCGGGGTCCGCGAGCTGCTCGACGCCCTCGCGGGACGCGCCGACGTACGGACGGCGCTTTTGACCGGCAATGTCGAGGACGGGGCCCGGATCAAACTGGGTCTGTTCGGGATCACCGGGTACTTCGACTTCGCCCTGTCCTGCTTCGGCAGCGATGACCCGGATCGCAATCGCCTGCCGCCGATCGCCCTGCGACGCGCACGCCAGCAGATCGACCCGGGACTGTCAGGCGGGCAGCTGGTGGTGATCGGGGACAGCGAGCACGACGTGATCTGCAGCCGCACCGTCGGCGCCCGATCGGTCGCAGTCTGCACCGGCTGGACGCCGGTGGAGACGCTTCGCGCCCACGCACCCGATGTCCTCCTCGCGGACCTGTCGGACACGCCCCGCGCCCTCGACGCCATCCTCGGCGCGGTCTGACGCGAAGGCCGACCGATGCGGCCGGCGCGCGTCGCTGTGAGACCCTCCAAATCCGGGCGCTTTCGACTCCGCTGCGAACCTCTTCCCCTGCGGCTGGCGCACGCCTGGACGATCGCACGGGGCACCAGCACCGCGAAGACCAACATCCTGGTCCGGCTGGAATGCGACGGCGTCACCGGCCTCGGTGAAGCGGCCCCGAGCGCGCGCTTCGGGGAGAACACCGGAACGGTGGTCCGGGCCATCGACCGCCTGGCGCCGATCGTCGAGTCCGGCTGTCGCGACCTGCTGCGGGCCATCACCGGGGCCGATCGTGCCGCATCCGCGAAGGTCCAGGGGCCGGACCAGGCATGGCGCGGTCTGTTCGACTGCCTCGAACGATCTGCCGGCGACGATCGTTCCGCCCTGGCCGCCGTGGACCTCGCGCTGCACGACTGGATCGGGCGCCGCCAGGGGGCGCCGGTGTTCCGGATGCTCGGCGCCAACCCGGCCCGGATGCCTCTGACCTCCTTCTCGATCGGGATCGACGCGATCCCGGTGATGCAGGAGAAAGTCCGGGAGGCGGCGGCCTTCCCCATCCTCAAGATCAAGCTCGACGGCCGCGACGACCGCGCGATCATCGACGGCATCCGAGCGGTCACCGCCCGGCCGCTTTCCGTGGACGCGAACGAATCCTGGACCGACCCACGGCGAGCGGTCGAGACGATCCGGTGGCTCCGGGATCAGGGTGTGATATTTGTCGAGCAGCCGCTGCCGGCGGGCGACCTCGACGGCGCGAAGTTCGTGCGCGACCACGCCGAACTGCCGATCTTCGCCGACGAGGCGGTGCGGACGGTGGACGATGTTGCCTCCGTCGCCGGTGCCTACGACGGGGTCAACATCAAGCTGCAGAAGGCGGGCGGGATCCGGATGGCACGGGCGATGGTCGACGAAGCCCGGCGCCGGGGACTGAAGATCCTGATCGGCTGCATGATCGAGACGTCCATCGGAATCACCGCCGCGGCGCACCTCGTGCCGCTCGCCGATCATGCCGATCTCGATGGCAACCTCCTGCTGGCGCGCGACCCGTACCGCGGCGTGCGGGTGGAACGGGGACGGCTGGTCCTGCCGGATGGTCCGGGGCTGGGGGTGGCGCCCGCCGGGTGACTACGGGCCGGCGGCCTGGACCACGCCGCTCCTGAGGAGCGGCAGGGGGTCCACGGGACGGCCGTTGCGCCGTACCTCGAAGTGCAGGTGGGTGCCGCGGGCGTTGCCGGTGCGGCCGACCTCGGCGATCACCTGGTCCTGCCCGACCTCGTCCCCCTCGTCCACCCGGATTTCGCTGGCGTGCGCGTAGAGGGTCGCGATGCCATCGCCATGATCGACGATGACCGTCTTGCCGTAGGCCCCTTCGTCTCCGGCCCGGACCACCCGCCCCGACGCCACCGCGCGGATCAGGTCCCCCTTGTTGCCGTCGATGTCGATCCCGTCGTGGTGCGATCGTCGTCCGCGTGCCCCGAACCGATCCGTCACCAGACCCTCGATCGGCCAGGCGATGGTCATCAGCATGGGCGAGGGGGTGGAGAGCGACTGCGACACACCCGGCGCCGGCGCGGGTCGGGCGATGGCGGATTCCACGGGCGCCCCGGACGGGACCGACGTGATGGGCTGCTTCGCCCGGCCGGGGGAAACCGGTGTTCCGGAAAGGACGGGAATGTAAATGACGGTGCCGATCGGCAATTGGGTCGGATCGGTGATGCCGTTGGCGGTCATGACCTGATCGACCGGAATACCGTGTTGCCGGGCCAGCGAATAGAGGGTCTGCCCCTTCTGGAGACGGTAATACCGTTGCGGCCGATTCGGCGACGCGCTCCCGGCCACCGGCGCCGTGACCGGCCGAGCGAGGCGTTCGGCCGGCTGGACGCGGACCGCGTCGGCCGGTTCGGTCTCCAGCCGGCCGGCGGCCCTGCTGCCGCACCCGGTGGCGAAGATCGAGACCACGACGATCAGGAAAAGGGCGGTCATGGCGGCGGTACGATACACGATTGACCGGGGCATATCCGGGTCAATATGGTCGCCGTGCCGCGCCCCGTCCATGGTGGTGCGGACCTTGTTGCACCGGGCGGCGGACGCCCCCTCTTTTCAACAGGTTAAGGGGGAAATCTTGTTGCAGGCGAAGCCCCCCGGGGGCCCCCTCTGGGAAGGCGCAACAAGCTCCGCACCACCATGGAAAGGATGCTAAAGTCCGCACCTATGTTCCCCCGAATCCTCGTCCTCACCCTCGCCGCCTCAATCGCCTGCCTCACCGCCTGCAGATCGCAGCGCCAAGGGGATGCCCCGGCCGGTTCCGCCGCCGGCCTTGGTGCCGCCGGTGTCCCCGGCCGGATGGCCGACTACCCGAACATGATCGTCGAGCGCAACGTGCCGGTGCCGATGCGCGATGGCGTTGTCCTGCGCGCCGATGTCTACCGACCTGACGCGCCGGGGAGGTTCCCCGTGCTGGTGATGCGCACCCCTTACGGCAAGGACGGGGCGCTGGAGAGCGGCGAGGAGAACACCATCAGCCGGGCGCCGCGCGCCGGCTACGCGGTGGTGGTGCAGGACGTGCGCGGCCGCTACAACTCGGAGGGTGAGTTCCGGCCGTACCACCAGGAAGGGCAGGACGGCTACGACACTATCGAATGGGCCGCGGCCCAGCCCTGGAGCGACGAGCGGGTCGGCACCTTCGGGTTGTCGTACCCCGGCGCCGTCCAGTGGCACCTGGCCATGGAGGCGCCGCCACACCTCGTCTCGATCTTCCCGGCGATGTGCTTCGCTACCTCGCGTCACTTCTGGTATTTCGGCGGGGCTTTCAACCACGACTGGATGCGCTGGATCTACGCCTACATCTCACCCGACGTCCGCATCAGGAAAGGCCTGCCGGGGCCGACGACCGATGCCGAGGCGGAGCAGGAGTGGAACCGCCGCAAGTGGGAGTGGGAGGAGGCCCTGCCGCTCCGGGGGTTCCCGCTGTTCAAGGACGTCGCCCCCTGGTACGACGAATGGCTGGCCCACCCGGACGATGGCCCGTACTGGGCGTTCGCCGACGTGACGGCGGCGCATCCAAAGATCACCGTGCCGGCGATGAACTTCTCCTCCTGGTACGACAGCGCTTACGGGTCGCTCGGCGCGATCGCCAACTTCAACGGCCTGCGACAGAAAGGCGCCACGCCGGAGGCGCGACGCGGTCAGCGGCTGATTCTGGGACCGTGGGACCATGGCGACCCGCACGATCACGAGACCCGCGTCGGCGATCTGGAATTCGGGCCGAACGCGACGATCGACTACTACGGCCTGATCCTGCGCTGGCACGACCGCTGGCTGAAGGGGATCCCGAACGGCATCGACGAGGGGAAGCCGGTGCGGATCTTCGTGATGGGGGAGAACGTCTGGCGCGACGAGGACGACTGGCCGCTGGCCCGGGCCCGCATCACCCCGTTCTACCTGCGCAGCGGCGGCGACGCGCCGACGGCGCGCGGTGGCGGCCGGCTGGTGGCCGACCCACCCGCCGCCGCCGAGCCGGCGGACCGCTACGTCTACGATCCGCGCAACCCGGTCCGCATCCTGAATTTCGAGAAGGGGGGACCGTTCGACCAGAAGGCGGTCGAGGCGCGGAGCGATGTCCTGGTCTACACCAGCGACCCGCTCGACCGTGATGTCGAGGTCACCGGGCCGATCGCGGCGCACCTCTGGATCACCTCGAGCGCCCCCGACACCGACTTCGGTTTCGTGCTGACCGATGTCCACCCGGACGGCCGGTCGTTCAACCTGGGCCCGCACGAATCCGGCTATCTGCGACTCCGCTATCGCAACTCCGAGTCGAAGCCGGAGATGCTGCCGCCCGATACGCCGACGGAGATCGTCATCGGCAACATGGTGACCAGCAACCTGTTCCGGAAAGGGCACCGCATCCGGATCAGCGTGACGTCGAGCCGCTTCCCGGTGTTCGACCGCAACCCGAACACCGGGGATCCGTTCGGGACCTCGGCCCGCCTGGTGACGGCACGCCAGTCGGTCCTGCACGACCCGGCCCACCCGTCGCGCATTCTCCTGCCGATCATCCCGCGCGACTGACCGGAGGCGAAGCGATGGCCGACAAGTACCTGCGCGACCCGGTGCACGGGTCGATCCGGTTCGACAAGGACCGCGAGCGGTTGATCATCGACCTGATCAACACCTGGGAGTTCCAGCGCCTGCGCCGCATCCGCCAGCTCGGGGCGCTGTTCCTGACTTTCCATGGCGCCGAACACACCCGCTTCACCCATTCGGTCGGCGTCGCCTTCATGGCGAAGCGGATTTTCGACGCCCTCGAGGATGCGGGTCAGATCCCGCTCCGCCCGCGCGACCGCGAACGGGCGCGGCTGGTGGCGATCGCCGCCTCGTTGCTGCACGACCTCGGCCACGGGCCGTTCTCCCACCTCTACGAGAAAGTATTCAACGACCGGCGCCACGAGGAATGGACCCGGCTGATCGTCCGCAACAGCCGCGGTGAGGTCGGCCGCATCCTGCGGCGGGCCGGCCTGGTGGAGGACATCCTGGCGGTCTACGCGCGCACCTACCGGCCGTCCTTCGTGTCCGACATCGTGTCGTCGCAGTTGGACGCCGACCGGCTCGACTACCTGCTGCGCGATTCGTTCATGACCGGGGTGGCGTACGGCCGCTACGACCTCGACTGGATCCTGGCGAACCTCCGCCTGGCGCGGCGCGGCCGCGATCGGAAGGGAGGCGCCGACCTCCGCCTGGCGATCCACGCCACCAAGGGATACCACGCCGCCGAGCAGTTCATCATCGGCCGGCACCTGATGTACGAGCAGGTCTACTACCACAAGACCAGCCGGTCGGCCGAGCAGATGATCCGGACGGCGATGCAGCGCCTGGTCGACGCGGTCGGCGCGACCGGACGGTTCCCCGACCCCTGCCCCGGACCGATCCGCAAGCTGGTCGAGTCGCGCGGCAACCTGCCGGTCGAGGACTACCTCCGACTGGACGATTGGCTGTTCCTGTCGGCCTTCGCCGAGTGGTCGCGGGCGGAAGACGACGATGTCGACCCGATCCTCCGCGACCTGTGCGACCGGATCACCCGGCGCCGCCTGTTCAAGACGGTGCGGGTCACCGCCGACACCCGGCACAAGGCGTTCGGCCAGGCGCTCGACGACCTGATGGTCCGTTTCCGTCGCCGCGGCTTCGACCCGCGTTACTACCTGCTGGAGGACGATGCCAGCGACCTGCCGTACCGCGACCTGGCCTACTCCGACCGGATGGGAACGGCGCCGGAGGACATCGGCCTGGCGCAGAACGGCCGCATCGTCGGCTACATGTCGGAGCGCAGCGTGTCGCCGCTCATCGACTCGATTCGCAACGAGCCGCGCCGCGTGCAGCGTCTTTGCTTCCCGGAGGCGATGCGCCCCGAGGTCGAGCGCCGTCTCCGGCCGTTCATCGCCCGGGAGCGGCAGTGAGGGGCAGGAAGACAGCCTGATGGAGATGAATTCATGAAGGCCCTCCGAATCGCCCTCTTGTTCTCCGCGTTGATCACCCCTGCCCTGGGCAAGGATAGCGCGGTGCCACCGCTGCCGCCTGATGTTCCAGAAAATGCGGTGCTCTACTCATTCCTGATGTCCGGGAACATGGCCGGGCAGCAGGCCATCTGGAAATCCGCTGCCGGATCGACACAGGTCTTCTTCCAATTCAATGATCGCGGGCGCGGGCCCCGGATCCATTCGACCTATCGGCTGGACAGCGACAAGACGCCGATCGAGATCTCGAACAAGGGTGTCGATTACTACAAGGCGGAGGTGGCGGAAACCTTTCACAGGGAGGGCGGGCGCGCTGAGTGGAAGAGCACGTCCGAACAGGGTGCCGCCGAACAGACGCAGGGGAAATTCTTCCTCAGCCTGCAGGGGTCCCCCGAGGAGACGGCCATGTTGGCCCGCGCCCTCCTGGCTCACGGTGGCCGGATCGACCTGCTGCCCGCAGGAGAGGCGCGGGCGGATACGGCACGGAAATTGGTGGTGAAGACAGGCGGCAGGAAACAAACGGTACGGCTGTTCTCCATCACCGGCCTGGATTTCACCCCCCGCGACGTGTGGCTGGATTCCGCGGATCATCTTTTCGCCATGGGTGACACGTGGTCGATGACCATCCGGCAGGGATGGGAAGGCGTAGCCCCGGCCCTGGTCGATGCGCAGCAGAAGGTCATGACCCGGCGCAACGCCGAGTTCGCGAAGAAGGCTGCCAGGCGTCCGGAGGGTGCACTGGCGATCCGTGATGCGTCGGTGTTTGACTCCGAGACCATGCAGGTGACGTCCGGTCAGACAATCCTGATCGAAGGGAACCGCATCCGCGCGGTCGGTGCCAACGTGGAGATTCCTGTCGGAGCCACCGTCATCGAGGCCAAGGGCAAGATGGCGCTGCCCGGTCTCTGGGATATGCATGTCCACATCATGGGCAACGACGGACTGCTGAATATCGCGGCCGGTGTGACCACGGTGCGCGATCTTGCGAACGACGTTGACGAGCTCGCGGCTCGCCGTAAGCGCTACGGTTCCGGGGAGGAAATCGGCCCGCGCATCATTGCCGCTGGGTTCATCGACGGTCCGGGACCATACCAAGGCCCAACCAAGATGCTGGCGGCGACGGAGGCGGAGGCGCGCAAGTACGTGAACATGTACCACGACCTGGGCTACCCGCAGATCAAGATCTACAGCTCGCTCGAGCCGGAGATCGTGCCGAAGGTGTACGAGGAGGCCCACAAGCTGGGCATGCGGGTGAGCGGACACATCCCGGCGCGCATGACCGCCGCGCAGTGCGTCCGGCTGGGGCAGGATGAGATCCAGCATATGAATTTCATCTTCCTGAACTTCATGCCGGATGTCCAGGAGACGCGCACCCCGGCCCGGTTCACCGAGCCGGC
>JANNTZ010000340.1:0-2037 GCA_031394595.1 Acidobacteriota bacterium | reverse complement strand
CACCGACCTGGCCGACTCGTACCGCGAGTTGATCGCCGGGGCGCTCGAGGCCCACCTGTCGATCGTCTCCAACCGGACCAACGACATCATGCGGGTCCTGACGGTGATCGCGACGATTTTCATCCCGCTGACCTTCATCGCCGGCCTCTACGGGATGAATTTCCAGCACCAGCCGGAATACAGCTGGAAGTACGGTTATCACTTCGCCCTGCTCCTGATGGTCGGCGTGGCGGCCAGCATGTATTACTACTTCCGCCGGACCGGCGTCTTCGTAAGGGGCCAGGCCGGCCCGGAAATGCGCGGCGGGCGGATGGTTGTGCCCGGCACCCCCGCCGCCGGCGCGGGGTCCCGGCGAGGTGCGGTCCGGGGATCGGCGCGCGGATCAGCCCCGACCGAAACCACCCGGACGGCCCCGACCGAAACCGCTCCGCCCGAATCCTGATATCGGCCGGCCACGATGCGGGCGATCCTGCTGGCGGTGGCGCTCGTGGTCCCGCCGGCAGTACCGCCGACGTCCACCGCGCCCCCTTCGCCACTGCGCGAGCATGTCCAGGTCGTCGACCGGCCGTGGCTGCGTGTCGGGATCACCGTCACGGTGACCGACCGGGCCGGCCTGCCGGTCCGCGGCTTGACCCGGGTCGACTTCGCGGTGACCGAGGATGGAACCCCCGTCACCCTCGAGGACTTCGGCGTCGAGGGGGAGCGCGCTGATCGCCCTCTGTCTGTGGCCGTGCTGCTCGACCTGTCGCAGAGCATGGGGTCGCAGATCCGCGACGTGCGGGCGGCGGCCCGCGTCCTGATCGAGACCGCCCGCCCCGGCGATGAGGTGATGGTCGCGAAATTCAGCGATCAAATCACCGTCCTGATGCCGTTCACCTCCGATCCGGCCGATCCCGACCGGGCCCTCAAGAACCTCGGAGTGGCGCGCGGCGGCACCGCCCTGTTCCGCGCCATCGAGGAAGCGGTCAAGGACCTGCGCGGCCGGAGCGGGCGCAAGGTGGTCCTGGTGGTCAGTGACGGTCTGGACAACTACGAGGGTCGCGAGGGGCACGTCCTGCAATCGCTCTACCTTCAGGATCTGCTCCGTCTCTGTTTCCGGACCGGGACTGTCGTCTACGGCATCCGGCCCGGTGCCGGGACGCACTCCTGGACCCACTTCGAGGGGTTCGTGAGCGAGGTGGGGGGCCGGCTCCTGTACACCGGTGGCGATCTGCCGCGCCTGTTCGCGCGCCTGGGGGAAGAGTTCCGAAGCCAGTACTACCTCGCCTGGGAGATTGACCCGAAGGCAAAGGACGGCAAGCATCGCCGGGTCCGGGTCACGGTCCGCCGCCCGGAGGCGGTGGTCCGCGCCATCGGCGGCTACTTCACGCCCGCCTCGCACCTCGACACGCTGGTGGACGACGCCGCGGACGACGATCCGGAGGTGCGGGCCGATGCGGTGTTCGATCTCGGGTTCGTCGACGATCCGCGCGCCGCGCAGGCATTGGAAGCCGGGCTCATGGACAAGGACGACGGCGTGCGGCTTCTGGCTGCCGGCGCCCTGGCGCGGCTGCGCCACGAGGCGTCGATCCCGCGGATCGTCCGGCTCCTCGACGACCGGGCCGGCGCGGTCCGCGAGGCCGCCGTCGAGGCGCTGCGGCAGTTCGGCCTCGCTTCCCAGGCGGCGCTGGCGGGACGTGTCGAGGCCGGCGCGGGGGAGCGGCACCCGCGTGACGGAACGCTCCTCGCAGCCCGGATCCTCGGGGAGATCGGCGACGACCGGGCGGCCGCCACGCTCGGGATGCTGATCGACAAAGGGGCCGCGCCGGCCCGGATCGAAGCGGCGCGTGCCCTCGGCCGGCTGGGGCTGATGGCGGGGCTGGCGCCTCTCCGGAAAGCCCTGGCCGATCCCGACCCTGCCCTGCGCCTGACGGCGGGCGAGTCGATCGTGACGATCACCGGGATCGCCGCCTGCGAACTGATCCGGGCGCGCGCCGACGTCGAGCCCGACGCCACCGTGCGCGACGGGCTGCGGCGGGCGCTATCGGGCCTCCCGCC
>JANNTZ010000322.1:0-2136 GCA_031394595.1 Acidobacteriota bacterium | reverse complement strand
GTCCTCGATCGAACCGCCGCCACGCGCCAGGACCAGCAGGTCGATCCCGCCCAGGCGGTTCAGACGCCCGATCGCCTCGGCAATCTCCGCGGCGGCCTCTTCGCCCTGCACCCGCGACGGCGCGATCACCACGTCCAGGCTGGCGAAGCGGCGTTTCAGGACCCGCAGGATGTCACGCAGGGCCGCGCCTCCGGGCGAGGAGACGATACCGATGCGGCGGGGGAGGACCGGCAACGGCCGCTTGCGTGCCGGGTCGAACAGACCCTCGGCCAGCAGCCGCGCCTTGAGCTGCTCGAACGCCAGTTGCAGGGCCCCCAGCCCCGCCGGTTCGAGACGATCGAGGACGATCTGGTAGGAGCCCCGTGCCTCATACAGACTGACCCGTCCGAACGCCTGCACCTTGAGGCCGTCTTCCGGGCGGAACCGCAGGCCGGCCGCCTGGGACCGGAACAGGACCGCCCCGACCTGGGCGGCGGAATCCTTGAGGGTGAAGTAGAGGTGCCCGGACGGGGCCCGCTTGAAGTTGCTGATTTCTCCTTCGACCCAGACGCCCGGGAAGGTCGACTCGAGGGCGGCGCGGGCGATGGCGTTGAGCTCGCTGACGGTCAGCACCTGGCGCCCGGACCGTGGCGCCGGGGCGGGGTCGGAGGAGGGCGGGTCAAACAGGGTTGGCACTGGCCTTCTCCGGCGGACCGGTCCCGTCCGCGATCTGCAACCGTTCGATGGTCCCGGCCCGGCCGGTGACATCGTCCACCTCGATGATGACCCCGCACAGCCGCGTACCCTGCTTCGCCGAAGTGAGCCGCACCGGCATTCCGGTGAGAAACTTCTTCAGCGCCAGACTCTTGTCGATCCCGATCACCGAGTCGTACGGCCCGGTCATCCCCAAGTCGGTGATGTAGGCGGTCCCGCCCGGCAGCACCGTTTCGTCGGCGGTCTGCACATGCGTATGCGTGCCGACGACGGCGCTGACGCGCCCGTCCAGGTGCCATCCCATCGCCATCTTCTCGGAGGTCGCCTCGGCGTGCATGTCCACGAGGATGACCGCGGCGCGTCCGGCGAGACGTTTCAGGGCGACATCCACCGCGGTGAACGGATTGTCGCAGGGCGGCATGAACACCCGCCCCATCAGGTTGATGACGGCGATCCAGACGTTCCCCGCGGTCCCCAGGAACAGTCCCCCACCGGGCGTGTCGGACGGGTAGTTCAGTGGCCGCAACAAGCGCGGTTCGCGTGTCAGGTGGGGGAGGATCTGCTCCCGGTCCCAGATGTGGTTGCCGGACGTCAGGCAGTCGATCCCGGCCCCCAGGAGATCGTCGCTCTGCTCCGGCGTAATGCCGAAGCCGTCGGCCGCATTCTCGGCGTTGGCGACGGCAAAATCGATGGCGCGTTCCTTCCGCAGTCGCGGCACCAGGTCCTGCACCGCGCGGCGTCCGGGACGCCCGTTGATATCGCCGATCAGCAGGATTCGCACGCGGGCCTTCTCAGGTGGCGTAGTCCACGGCGCGCGTCTCCCGGATGACGCTCACCTTGATCATGCCGGGATACTTCACATCCTTCTCGATCCGGGTCGCGATGTCGCGCGACAGGGTGCCGACCTCCTGATCGCCGATACGGGCGGCCTCGACGATCACCCGGATTTCCTTGCCGGCCCGCATGGCGTAGGCACGCTGCACTCCCTGGAAGGAGGAGGCGACCTCCTCGAGTTGCGAAAGCCGCTCGACGTAGGCCATCAGGTGCTCGTCACGCTCGCCCGGACGGTTGAGCACCAGGTTCTCCGCCGCACGCAGCAGGACCGCCTCGGGCGTCGCCTCCGGGAGGGCGGTGTGCAGCGCCCGGATCGCCTCCACGATGCGGGGGTCCTCGCCGAGTTTCGCGAGCAGGTTGGCGCCGACCAGCAGGGGGTGGATGTCGGGGTCGCCGTCCTCGGCATGTCCCACTTCGTGCAGCAGACCGGCCCGCTTCAGAGGGTCGGGCGGGATCCCCAGGAGGGTCGCCATGCCCGCGGCGCACTGGGCCACCGCCAGGGAGTGATCGAGCAAGTTGTATCCCTGGATCACCCGATAGCGCAGTCGCCCGAGCAGCCGGGTGAGGCGCGCCGGCAGACCGGTGATGCCAAGGCTGAAGGCCGCCGCC
>JANNTZ010000313.1:0-2077 GCA_031394595.1 Acidobacteriota bacterium | reverse complement strand
ACAGTCGACCGCCAGCACCGCGACCTCGGGCAGTGCGACGACCCTCGTCGCCCCGGCGAAGCCGACCGGGCTGAACGGCGCCCGCATCGCCCGCAGCCAGATCCAACTCACCTGGACCCCGGTCACCACCAAGACCGACGGCACCAGCACCTACATCGGGACCTACAAGGTCTGGCGCGCGATGGCCCCGATCGGGACCGTGGCGAGCACCATCTCCGCTGTGTCGTACTCTCTGCGCGGCACGGCGCCGGCCCCATCGAGCGGCAACGTCCAGTTCGTGGACGCATTGACCGACACCGGCACCGGCAACGACGTCCAGCAGATGAACCAGGGGAACTCTTTCTATTACCAGGTCAGCGCCGCCGACCTGTGCGGCAACGAGAGCCTCCGATCCGACGCCGTCTCGATCTTCTGCAGCTTCAACGGCACCCTCTCCTCCGACCCGGCCGACGGCAGCAGCAATGCCGGCAACGTCAACATGCGCTTGGCGGTGTCGGGGTCGGAGCAAATCGTCCGGGCGCGGGTGCGGGTCCCACGGCTCGACGACCCGAACGCCGACGCCTATTTCCAGGAGGTGACGGGGCTCACCTGCAACGCCCCGTGCAACATCAGCCTGGGTACCTGGGACACGACCCAGGTCGCCGGCGGGGCCTACACGATCGACTGGGAAGTCGAGACGCAGAAGGGGTGCATCCAGACCAAGCAGACCAGCTTCAACGTCATGGCGAACCTGGCCTGCCAGATCACCCCGACCAACCCGAACCTGTCGCCGACCAACGGCAAGCCGAGCACCCAGAACAAGGAGCTGGCGTGGGACATCGTCAACAATGCCGGCAAGCCTCTCGATATCTACCTGGTCGAGGTGTCGTGGACCAACATCCTGGGCCCGCACACCCTGGTCAACCTCGAGTTCCCACTCGGGACGGCGATGCTGCCGTTCAGTTGCACCCAGACCGCCTCCAACACCACGGCTTCGTCGATCGACTGCTCCTTCTTCCCTCTGACACTATTCACCAGCCAGACGATCAACATGTCGCTGACCTGGGACCTGCAGATCGTCAACTCCAGCAACGTCGGCGAGTTCGTCACCATCCGCTACACCTTCCAGGACGACGCCGGGGCGACCGGGTCCTGCCAGTTCACGGTCAAGCCGGACCTGACGGTCCAGTAAGGCGGAGACGACGATGACAACGCTGAGCAGGATCATCCCGAACGAAGCGGCTGGCGCCGGAAGAGCGGCCGGCGCCGGACGACCGTCCGAACGCGGCTCCGCCTTGATCATCGCCGTGCTGGTCTCGGTCATCATGAGCCTGCTCGGGATCTCCTACATGATGATGGCCCAGACCGAGAACATCATCGCGGAGAACGAGCGCAACGCCGCGATGGCGCTCTACGCCGCCGAGGCGGGGACCAGGCTGGGGGTCAACTGGCTGAACGATCCGTCGTCCACCGGTTACCTGGTGCCGACCACCGGCCAGGTGGACAGGACGCAGCGGGTCTTCGACCACGACAACAACACCGGCACGGCGCGGGTGCAGGGCGTTGCCACCAATGCCGGCCAGCCGATTTACAAGGACGCCACCTTCACCCCGAGCCCGATCTTCGATCGCCCGTACCGGTCGGCGCTGTCGGACACTTTCCTCGGTGTCGAGACCGGGGCCGACGGAGCGTTCCCGACCGCCGGCCCCGACCTGGTGGTGTCCGCCGGCCACCTGGCGACGATCAACGACGCCCTGTTCCCGAACTTCCCGACCCCGACGTTGCGGGCCCGGATCGCGAGGCTCGAGTTCTACGCCCCGCCGATCGTCAACGGCCAGCGGATGGGGATCGCCACCGTCAAGGCGACCGGCGGGGTGTTCATCTACCCGGGGACCGCCGACGAACGCCAGGTGGCGACGCGCGTCGTCAAGGCGGTGGTCAACGAGATCCCGGTCCCCGGCCCGGTCGGACCGCTGCAGTCGTGCGCCAGCCTGGACTACCAGGGTTCATTCGAGATCCATTGGGGAACCGGATCGTCGCAGGCGAACGCCAGCATTCCTACGGGCGGCAATTTCAACGTCAAGGTCCACACCGGCGT
>JANNTZ010000303.1:0-1671 GCA_031394595.1 Acidobacteriota bacterium | reverse complement strand
CCCCCGCGCTCTGAGAGCCGGCGTCGCGCACGGCGACTTCCACCCCGTCGCTCGTGGGCCAGAAGATTCCGTTCGGGCTTCTCCTCGAAGCATTCCAGCAGGCGAAGCAACCGCTCATGTTGAGGCACCCGCGGGGGAGCGAGGCGCTGGTCTACGACAGTTCGGGCACAGCGAGGCTCAGAACTCCGATAGTAACCGGTGCGAAGGGTGGCGAACATGCTAACGCTGGACGCTGAAGCGGAGGGTGGGGCCGTCGCCGAGCATGCGAGGTGGATCCTGGTTGATGTCCGTCAGGAGGTTCTCCAGCGCATGCGCGATCTTTTTGGAGTCTGGGCGGTCGAGACGGACCTCGAGGCAGTCCGGGCCCAGCGCTCGGATGTGACCGGGCAGGTGGAGCAAGCTCCTGAAGACGCTGAAGGCGTCTTTGGGCTGTTTGAAGGTTTCGTCGAACCGACGAACCAGAAGCTTCTCGGCATTGAGTGCGGCGATCTTCAGGGCATTGACCACCAGTCGACGATCCTCCCGTAGGAGAGACCGGGTCTTGTCGACGGCCATGGCGGAGATCTGCCCTGGGGTCCGCCGCAGGCGGTTTTCGAGCCGGGTCAGGGCCTGTCGCTTGCGGGCGATCTCGCTCCGGAGACGGCCATGGGCGATCTTGATGCCGCGGGCCGTCGGGCGTCGCCTCTCGTCGTTGCCGTCCAGGGCGCGGCCGAGCTGAGCTTCGAGGGCCTGAACTTGTTGGCTGAGGAGGCGGACCTGCTCTTTGAGGGCCTTGCGTCTCGGGTTGGCGATGCGGCGATCCTGCGTTTCCTGGTCGGCTCCGTACTGGACGATCTGATCGATGGCGTAGTTGTCGCGGAGATACTTGAAGTCGTTCTCCTGGCGCCAGCGCAGCCGCAGGCAGTGGACGACCTTGGCTGCCTTCGACGAGGTACTCAGGTTGGTGAGAACCGGGATCTGGTGACCGTCGTCGCCGAGGAAGATGACGGTGCGGATGCTTCCCGCCCGGCTGATGCGCGTCTTCTTTTCGAACAGACGGTAGACGTGCCGTCGACCCTCGAATCGGAACCAGCCTGATCGGAACTGCTTGCGCGGATAGCGACGCCGCGCCTGCCGACCCTTGAGGTACGTGATGAACCCAATACCCTGCTCTTGGAGGAAGCGGAACGCATCACCGCTGTAGCCGCCCCGGTCGAACACGAGGGTGAATGGTCCAGGGCCGTGGGCGCGGCGGATCTCTTCCACTGCTACCGGGATTGCGCGAGCCAACGAATCATTGAGGGGCTGGGAGAAGAAGAACAGCGCTCGCCCTCTGGCATCGTGCACGTACACGTCCGTGTGGCCCTTGACGGCCAAGCGCCGCTTGGCATCCCACCCCCGCGGCGTGGGGTGCTGGCCGTAGTAGGGACAGAAGTGCCCGTCCAGGTAGTACAGCCCCTCCCATACGGGTTCGAGGCTCAGGTAACGGCGGAAGAGCTCCCGCGATATCGATAGGGGATCGACACTCTCCGCCAGGGCCTTGATCTTTCCGCGCAAGGTGAGAACAGTGGGAGCCTCCGCCTCTCCCAGGACGATACCGAGGTCGCTGCGGCGGACGTTCTTGAAGTCTTCGATGGAACGAAAACGCAGCGCGAAGCAGAAGATGACCGTGGCCAGCGTCTGCTCCCATCC
>JANNTZ010000197.1:0-4212 GCA_031394595.1 Acidobacteriota bacterium | reverse complement strand
GAACGTGCGCGCCGAGGGGGAGGCGATCGATGTCCGCGCCCTGGCGCGGATCGTGGTCGCCGATCGCAACGGCAGCCCGGTCCGTCTGGAGGACGTCGCCATCGTCGAGGACGGCCTCGAGGACCGCCGTCGCATCGCCCGATCGATGGGCCGGCCGGCGCTCGGCTTCGGGATCAAAAAACAGCGGGGCGCCAACGCCGTCGAGGTGGCGCACGCGGTCAAGGCGCGGCTGGCCGAGATCCAGCCGACGCTTCCCGAGGGCCTGACCCTGGCGGTCAACTACGACGGCACCCAGTTCATCGAGGAAGCGGTCCGGGAGATCGAGATCTCGCTCCTGCTGGCGGCGATCCTGACCGGAATCGTCTGCTGGCTGTTTCTCGGCTCGTGGTCCTCCACGGTGAACGTCCTGCTGGCGATCCCGACCTCGATCATCGGCACCTTCATCTGTGTCTACTTCTTCGGCTTCACGCTGAACACCTTCACGCTGCTCGGGCTGTCGCTGTCGGTCGGCATCGTGGTGGACGACGCCATCATGGTGCTGGAAAACATCTACCGCCACCGCGAGATGGGGAAATCGCGCCTCGAGGCGGCGAGCGTCGGGGCGCGCGAGATCACCTTCGCGGCGCTCGCTTCCACCGCAGCGATCGTCGCGATCTTCCTGCCGGTCGCGTTCATGAGCGGCATCATGGGACGGTTCTTCTTCGAGTTCGGGGTCACCATCTCGGTCGCGGTCCTGCTGTCGCTGCTCGAGGCGCTCACCCTGACCCCGATGCGCTGCTCGCAGTTCCTCGAAGCGCGGCGTTCCGGAAAATTCGGCGCCGCGCTGGACCGGATGTTCGCCGGTCTGGCCGCCGGCTACCGTTCCTGGCTGGAGCCGGCCCTGCGGCACCGGGGCCTGGTGCTGGTGGGCGCCGTCGTCGTCTTCCTCGGGTCGCTGGCGATCCTGCCGCTGCTGCGCCGCGAGTTCGTTCCGTCGCAGGACCAGGGACGCTTCTTCATGCGGCTGCAGACTCCGGTCGGGTCGTCGATCGACTACACCGACCGGATGCTGGCACGGGCCGAGGCGTTCCTGATGTCCCGGCCCGAGCTGCAGATGTACTTCGGCGTGGTGGGGGGCTTCGGCGGGGGGGACGTGAACACCGCCATGACCTTCGTCACCCTGAAGCCGCGCGCCGAGCGCCCGGTCGACCCGGCGCTGGGCCGCAGGCCGACGGCCCAGGACATGATGGCGATGGCGCGGCGCGAGCTCAACGCCATCCCCGGGCTGAAGGCGATCCCGCAGGACCCGTCGCAGACCGGCCTGAGCGCCAGCCGCGGCTTCCCGGTGGAGCTGGCGGTGCGCGGGCCCGACTGGGAGACCCTGGCGGACCGGACGATGGAGATCATGGAGCGGATGCGCGCCACCGGCCTGGTGACCGACGTGGACAGCGACTACCAGGTGGGGATGCCGGAGGTCAAAGTCATCCCCGATCGCGCCAAGGCGGCCGACGCCGGGGTCAGCATGCAGGCCATCGGCACGACAATCAACACCCTGATCGGCGGGGCCCGCGTGGCCCGATTCAAAGATGCCGGCCGGCGCTATGACATCCGCGTGCGTCTGCTCGCCGAGCACCGCAGCAGCCCGGACGACATCCGCCGGTTGCTGGTGCCGACGGAGAACGGCGGCCCCATCCACCTGGGAGACCTGGTCACCATCACCGAAGAGCCGACGCTCCAGGTGGTCACGCACCGCGATCGGCAGCGGGCCATCCAGGTCTTCGCCAACCTGGCGCCCGGCGCCTCCAGGCGAAGGTGCTGGACCTCTCCCGGCAGATCGGCCGGGAGGTCCTTCCCGAGGGGTACACGATGACCCTGTCGGGATCGGCGCAGGTCTTCCAGGAGTCGTTCGCGTCGCTGCTGTTCGCGCTCATGCTCGGCCTGGTGGTCGCCTACATGGTGCTGGCCTCGCAGTTCAACTCGTTCCTCGATCCGTTCACCGTCCTGCTGGCGCTCCCCTTCTCGGTGAGCGGCGCCCTCGCGACGCTCTGGGTCACCGGGCAGTCGCTCAACATCTACTCGATGATCGGTCTCATCCTGCTGATGGGGATCGCCAAGAAGAACTCGATCATTCTGGTCGATTTCGCCAACCAACTGCGCGAGCGCGGGGTCGAACGGCACCAGGCGGTCCTGCAGGCCTGTCCGATCCGGCTGCGGCCGATCCTGATGACCACCATGTCGACCATCGCCGGGGCCGTCCCGGCGGCGCTGGCCCTCGGGCCGGGGTCCGAGACCCGGATCCCGATGGCCCTCACGGTGATCGGCGGGATGGTGGTCTCGACCTTCATGACCCTGTTCGTCGTCCCGGCCGCCTACGTCCTGTTCGACGACCTCGCGGCGCGCTTCGCCCGCCGCCGGCATCTCGTCCCCGAGTCCGTCCCCGGGGCCCTTGAGCCGACCGGGACGGGGTGATAACCTCTCGAACCGCGAACCACGAACACACCGGAGGGGCCCATGCTGACTGTCGGAACACGCGCGCCCGATTTCACCGTCAAAGACCACGAAGGCCGGGAGGTGTCGCTGTCCGGTCTGCGTGGGAAGACCGTCGTCGTCTGGTTCTACCCGAAGGCCGACACCCCGGGGTGAACCCGCGAAGGTTGCGGGTACCGCGACCTCGCCTCCGAGTTCGAGAAAATCAACACCGTGATCCTGGGAGCGTCGTTCGACACCGTGGACGAGAACCGCGATTTCGCGGCCAAGTTCAATTTCCCTTTTCGTCTCCTGTGCGACACCGATCGCGCCATCGGCTTGGCTTACGGTGCCTGCGACACGGCATCGGACAAATATCCGAAGCGGATTTCGTACATCATCGGGCCGGACGGCACGATCCGGCATGCGTTCCCGAAGGTCGACCCGAAGACCCATCCCGCGGAGGTCCTGAAACTCCTGCAGGCCTGAACCGGCCGCCCCCACGATGGACGAACTGAGGCAGGATCTCGCGTCGCTCCGGATCGAGCGGAACCCGACAGCGACCACCGCACCGCGCCGCCGGATCTGGATCGCCGCGCTAGTCCTCGGCATCGCGGTCCTGGCCCTGATCGCCGGCCTCCGCCTGCGCGCCAGCCTCGGCACGATTGCGGTCAGCGTCGTGCGGCCCTCGATTCTTCCGGCCGGACAGGCATCCGCCGGCACGCCGCTGCTGAGCGCTTCCGGCTATGTCGTGCCGCGCCGCAAGGCGGTGGTGTCGGCCAAGATCCAGGGCCGGCTGGCCGATCTGCGCGTGGAGGAAGGAAGCCGGGTCCGCGAAGGGGACGTCATCGCCCGGCTGGAGAGCGCCGACCTCCGGGCCCGGGTGCAGCAGGCCCGCGCCTCCATCCTGCGGGCCGAGGCCGATCTCGACGAGGCCCACCGCCAGGAGCGTCTGTCGGGCGATCTGGCGCGCGAGAAGGTGGTGTCGCAGGACGCGCTCGACGCCGCCAAGAGCCGGGTGCGAATCGGCGAGGCGGCTCTGGAGCAGGCGAAGGCCGACCTGGCGCTCGCCCAGGCCCAGTTCGCCGACACGTTGATCCGGGCGCCGTTCGCCGGCGTCGTGGTCAAAAAGATGGCCGAGATCGGCGAGAGCGTCGCGCCGATTCCACCCGGCGTCAACATCTCCACTTCATCGGGGGCGATCGTCGCCCTCGCCGACCTCGACACGCTGGAGGTCGAGGTCGACGTCGCCGAGAGCAACGTCGCCCGGCTGGGAGACGCCCAACCGGCCGAGGTCACGGTCGAAGCGTTCCCCGACCGCCGCTACCGCGCCGTGCTGCGGCAGATCATCCCGACCGCCGACCGCACCAAGGCGACCGTCCAGGTCAAGGTGACGATCCTCGACCGCGACGCGAACCTCAAGCCGGAGATGACGGCGAGGGTGACCTTCCTGGCCCGACCGCCGGCCGCCGCGCCGGGAACAGGGGCCGACCCGCAGGCGGCCACATCCGGGACGGTGGCCGGTCCGGAGGCCAAAGCACCGCCGCAGTGGCTGGTGCCGGGCGACTGCCTTGTGACCCGCGACGGCCGGCGCGTCGTCTACGAAGTGCGCGACGGCCTGGCGGTGGAGCGAACGGTGACCACGGCCGGCGATCGCGGCGACCAGGTGGTGGTCACCGAAGGCCTCAGCGGGACCGAGGCGCTAATCGTGCGGCCTCCCGGCAATCTGCGGGACGGCGTCAGCGTGCGGGTTGGAAGCTGAAGTAC
>JANNTZ010000448.1:0-3278 GCA_031394595.1 Acidobacteriota bacterium | reverse complement strand
GGCCGCTCCAGGAATGGCATGAAATGGCCAAGAACTACATGGTGGACGCGCATTCGTGACCAGCGTGCGCGACGCCCAGTTCGCGGCCGAAATTCGGAGGGAGGTCCGGGGAGAGGTTCGGGAGGCGGAGCTGCTGGCCCGCTACTCGACGTATCGAATCGGAGGACCGGCCACGGTCCTTTTGCCTGCCGGGCCCGAGGACGGGCGGCCCGTCCGGCGTCATCGGCCGGAGGCACGCGCGGTACTCGCCCCGGTCCCAGTCGGCGGCCTCGGGGAAGACGTCCCGGGCGAGCCGGAGGATGTTGTTGAAGTCGCGTGGGGTCCACCCCCGGTCGTAGCCGGCGAACTCGGCGGTCGAGGTGAGACGCAGCCGGTCGCTGCGCATTTCGGTCATCGCGATCAGTTCGATCGGAGCATCGTGATCACGCCGATCGGAGGATCGTGATCGGAGCGAAGCGACGCTGGCCGGCCGGCGGTTAGGTGTCGAGCTTGTCCTCCTTTCGTCGTGAGGGTCCTTGTAGCACAATTCGGTGGGAGTTGTGCAAGAGTCGGTCACAGATGGAATCGGCGAGCGTCGGCTCGCCGATGTAGTCGTGGTACTGGGTTGGGGGCAGTTGGCTGGTGATGATGGTCGACCGGGTGCCATAGCGATCCTCGAGGATCTCGAGCAGATCGCGCCGTTCGTGGTCCTGGAGCGGGGCCAGGGCGAAGTCATCGATGAGCAACACGTCCGAGCGCGCGAGCTTGGCGAGGAGGTGGATGTAGCTGCCATCGGCGCGGGCGAGGGTCAGCTCGTGGAAGAGGCGTGAGGCGCGGCGATAGAGGGCGCGGTACCCCTTACGGCAGGCCTGGTGGGCGAGGGCGCAGGCGAGAAAGCTCTTGCCCGTGCCGGTCATCCCGGTGATGAGGACGCCTTGGTGTTCCGCGACCCAGCGGCAGGTGGCGAGCTGGCGGATGACGGCTTTGTCGAGCTCGCGCCGCGCGGGGTAGTCGATCGCCTCCAGGCACGCCTGCGAGAGTTTCAGCTTGGCGTCCTGGAGGGCGCGGGTGAGGCGCTTGTTCTCCCGCGCGCGCCACTCGGCGTCGACGAGCAGGGCAAAGCGCTCGTCAAAGGCGAGGGCCGTCATCTCGGCCTGCGGCTGTTGCTCCGTCCAGGCCGTCGCCATGGCGGAGAGCTTGAGGGCCTGGAGTTGTTCCAGCGTCGGGGCGTTGAGCATCCGCTCCTCCTTCGTGAATGGGTGGTCGGTGATGGCCCGCCCGCTGGCGCCAAGGGGGGGTTGGGGGATCCGGGCGCGGCGAGCGAGGGCCTGGGCGCCTCCAGGAGCAACGATCTCGGGTCGACCCATACCTGGACATCCCCCTCAGTGGGCCTGTTCGCCTGCGGCCGACGCGGCCGCAGCGTTCGGGTCTTGGTAGTACTCCCGCCCGCGAATCTGCTCGTGGGCGGGCATGAGCGGGAGCTGGGGTGGGGCCATCGGCCCCGGCAGCCGGTCGAGGCCATGTTTGAGGATCGAGTCGACATGCCGGTAGGAGCGCGCGCCGACGGCGACGGCCCGGGCACAGGCGGCCTCGAGGCGGGAGTGGCCGTCGCGTTTGGCGAGACGCAAGATCCCGAGGCAGGAGCGGTAGCCCTGCTCGGGGTGCGGCCGGTCGGCGAGGATGGCTTCGACCAGGGCCGCGGTCTGCGGGCCGATCGTGCCGGCCCAGGTAATGAAGCGCGACGGGGTCCACTCCAGATGGTGCTGATGCGCCTTCGGCATGTGGGCGGGGTCGGTGGTGTGCCGGCCGCGGAGATGGCTGCGGACATGGGCCGCCACCCGCTGCCCGCGATGGAAGAGCTCGACCGTCGTCACGGTCAGGCGGGCATCGACGAGTTCGTGGCCGAGGGGGTGGGGGACGGAGTAGTAGTGCCCGTGGAGCTCGACGTGGTAGTCGATATTCACGCGGGCGTCGTAGTGCCATTCGCCGACGATGAACGCCTCGGCCGGCAGGGGCCGGAGGGCGGGGCGATCCAGGCGCTCGAAGAGCTCCCGGCGGCTGGCGCGGTACAGGCGCATCGGGCGCGTGTTCAGGCTCTCCAGCAGCTCGGCGATGCGCGCGTTGAGCGCGGCGAGGGAGAAGAACCGCTCGTGGCGCAGGCGCGCGAGGATCCAGCGCGTGACGACGAGCACGCCCGCCTCGACCTTGGCTTTATCGCGGGGTTTGCCCGGCCGGGCGGGGAGGACCACGGTGCCGGCGTACCGCGCGAACTCCTCGTACGTCTTCTGCAGTCCCGGCTCGTAGCGGCACGGGACGGTGACGCCGCTTTTCAACTGATCGGGCACCAGGGCGGTGGTGACACCCCCAAAATACTGGAAGGCCCGCTGATGACTGGCGATCCAGTCGGGGACCTGCTGCGTGCGGGTGGCTTCGGCGTAGGTGTAGTTGGAGGCGCCGAGGACGGCGACAAACAGTTCGACCTCGATCACCTCCCCCGTCGTGGCGTCAAGGATCGACGGTTTCGTGCCGGCGTAGTCGACGAAGCACTTCTCGCCCCCCTGATGGACCTGGCGCATTGAGAACCCGCGCCGTTTGCACCAGCGACGGTAGAACTCGCAGAATTGAGTATAGCGATAGCCGTCGGGGTGCTGCTCGAGGTACTCGAGGTGCAGCAGCTCCAGGGTGACGCCGGGCTTGCGCCGCTCGGCGTGCAGGTAGGCGCAATCGGGGACGATCCGGTGGTGGGTGGGCGGCGTCGGGAGCCCGTACACGCGGGCCTCGAGTACCTCGTCGGTCAGGGTCTCGACCTGGGCCCAATCGAGCCCGGCCGCCCGGGCCCGCAGCACCGTGGTGCCGACGGTGCCGCTGCCGATCCCCAGGCTCTCGGCCACCGCGCGGTGGCTCTGCCCGAGGCACCACTTCTGTCGCAGAATCTCTCGGATCTGGCGCATGGATAGTCGCTCGGTGGCCATAGGCCCCTTTCTGGGACGAATGGCCCCGTCTGCTGTCCAGCGCCGCTAGGCTCCAGCCATCCTCCCGAGAGAGGATGCCCTACCCCGGGCCCGGCGGGGGGTGATCACGATGGACCGATCCCCGTGATCACGATGCCGATCTCGGTGATCACGATGGACCGATCCTGGTGATCGCGATGGACCGATCTGAGTGATCACGATGGACCGATACGCGCACCCTGCCCCCCGCCGGGGCCGGTTCCCAGCGCGCGCGCCCACCCCCCACCCCCCCGACCGCCACGGTCGCCACGGCCCTTGCCGGTCCCTGGCCGGTCCGCCCCGGGGCGC
>JANNTZ010000175.1:0-5122 GCA_031394595.1 Acidobacteriota bacterium | reverse complement strand
ACGCGATGGGGTTCCATCGCGGAGAAGCGGCAACGACGCGGACGGCGCCACGCCGCCCGAACCCTTCGGGCGCATGGGGGTTGCGGGCGCCTGCGGCGTCGCGCCTCGTTGGCGATGGATCCCCATCGCCGCCTCGGCGCTCCTTGCATCCACCTCGCAAGCCCCATGCGCGCGACCCAACGCAATACCCGGACAGGCTCCTAGGCTCGCGGTGGCGGCCGGCGCCTACGGTGAGGCGGAGAGCGATCGGATCCGGGCCGCCTCGAACTCGTCCCCCTTGTTCCAGGCCGGGATGTCGTCGGCGGCGGCGACCTGGTGGCCGATGTAGAAGGCAATGCGGGCGGCCGCCGCGGCGCCGGAGAGATCGAACGCCGGGTCGTACTCGTCGCCGGGCCGGTGGTAGCGTTTCTGGCGGTACTCCTCGTATTGCTGCTCCCCCCACCCGGTCGGCTTGCCGATGAAGTCGAGGCCGGCCTCCAGGCTGAACGCCGGCACGCCGGCGCGGGCGAAGTTGAACTGGTCCGACCGGTAGAAGAACCCCTGCTCGGGATGCGCGTCGGCCGTCGGTGTGAACTTGAGGACCCGCGCCGCTTCCTGGACAACGGCCGCGAGACTCGATCGGTCGGCCCCCAGCAGCGTGAAGTCGCGCGGCTCGCCCCGGACCGGCATCCCATCGAGGTTGATGTTGGCGGCGATCCGGCCCGGTGGCACGGTCGGGTGCCGGACGTAGTACTCCGAACCGCGCAGACCGCCCTCCTCGGCGGCGCAGGCGATGAACAGCAGGCTGCGACGCGGCGCGGCCGGCAGGAGGGTGAAGGCCCGGGCCGCCTCGAGCATGGTGGCGACGCCCGAGGCGTTGTCGGCGGCGCCGTTGTAGATGTCATCGTCCCCCTCGGGGTTCCCCCTGCCGAGGTGGTCGTAGTGCGCCGTGTAGACGACGAATTGGTCCTTCAGACGGGGATCGCTGCCCGGGAGGACGCCGATCACGTTCCAGGTCACGATCGGACGGATCCGGGAGACCATTCGTGCCTTCACGCGGGCGTCCAGCCGGACCGGGCGGAAGTCGGCTTTCGCCGCGGCGGCCCGCAGTCGATCGAAATCCTGGCCCGCCGACTGCAGAACCCGCCGTCCCAGACTCTCGGTGATCCAGGCCGCCACTTTGAGTGGCCGCGGACTCGCGGCGTCGAGGGCCACGAACGGGCGTTCGCGTCCCCACGAGTTGCGGACCACGTCCCACCCATAGCCGGCCGATGCGTCGGTGTGGATCAGGAGGGCCCCCGCCGCCCCGGCCCGCGCCGCGGACTCGAACTTGTAGGTCCAACGGCCGTAGTAGGTGAGCCCCTTGCCGCCGAAGTGCTTCGGGTCGTCGGAGGGTGGATCGTTCGCCAGGAGGACCAGGATCGCGCCGCTGACATCGACATCCTTGAAGTCGTTCCACCCATACTCCGGGGCGACGGCCCCGTACCCGGCGAACACCAGCGGCGCGTCGATCTCCGTCAACTCGGTCTGAGTTTCGGTGTTGGCCACGTAGTCGGTGAGAGCCTCCGGCTCGAAAGTTTCCGCGCCACTGCGGATGGCGACGTGTGTCCCGGGAAGCGTCTCGACCCCGACGAGCGGAACGTCCTGGAGGAAGCCGTTGCCCACCCCGGGGCGAAGACCCAGGAGGCGCATCCGCGTTTCCAGGTAGAGGGCGGCCAGCCGGCCACCGGGCTGCCCCGTGCCGCGTCCCTCCAGCAGAT
This sequence comes from Acidobacteriota bacterium, assembly GCA_031394595.1. Lineage (GTDB taxonomy): Bacteria > Acidobacteriota > Polarisedimenticolia > Gp22-AA2 > Gp22-AA2 > JANNTZ01. Next base: position 3,383 of record JANNTZ010000175.1, on the reverse strand, counting down.
CGTCGGCAAGGAAGCGGAGGTCGGCGTCGATGCGGCGGGCATCGACGGCGTCGAGCGCCCGGCGGATTCCCGGATCGGCTCCGGAGGCCGTCATGAACACGATCGGCAAGATCGCAAGGCAGCACAGCAGGACGGGCATTGGGATCCGGAAGCGGGTCATCTCTTCACCTCCTGGGAGCCGGACGACGCGATGGACGTGTGTGGCGTGGGGCCACAACGGGCGTCGCCGACGGGTAAATCACGCGTTCGAGAAACAGACCCGACGGCGGCGCGGTCCACTGGGCCGGGTCGCCCACCGTCTCTGTCAGGAACCGGGTCATCGCCTCCGCGGGAAGACGCCCGGTTCCGATTTCGACCAGCACGCCGACCACGCGCCGGACCATGCGTGGCAGGAAATGATCGGCCTCCATGGTGAAGGTGAGCAGGAAATCGCTCCTCCGGAACGAAGCGGTGGAGACCCGCACCCGGGGTTCGGTCACCTCCTCGAGGCGATCGGCGAACGACAGAAATTCGTGGCGCCCGATCAGGGCCCGGGCGGCGGCTTCCATCACCGCCGGATCCAGCGGCTCGCGCACCCACCAGACAAAGCGTTTGAAGAACGCCGTCCGGCGCAGGGCGATCTGGTAGCGGTACCGGCGCGACGTCGCGTCGTGACGCGCGTGAAAGCGCGCCGGCACCTCGTCCGCCTTCAGGATGTTGATGTCGGCCGGCAGTGCGGCGTTGATGGTGCCGGCGATCTCGGCCGTCGGGCGGGGCGAGGGAGTGAGGAAGTTGGCCACCTGCGCCTCGGCGTGCACTCCCTGATCGGTCAGCCCGGCCCCGATCAGGCGGGGTGTCTCCCCGAGCGACTCACGGATCGCCCGGTGGATCTCCCCGGCGACCGTCCGCTGGTCGCGCTGCACCTGCCACCCTGAGTACCGGGTGCCCTCGTACTCGATCAGAAGGCGGATGTTGCGTGGCGGGCGGCCGGGGGCCCCGGCTGTCTCCGGCGGCGGGGAACCACGCTCAGCGCGGGACAATGGCCAGGACCCGCGCCGGGGCGCCTGTCCCCCGGCTGATCTTGAGGGGGGCCACGATCACGCCGAACCCGCGCGCTGGCAGGAGGTCCAGATTGTCGAGGTTCTCGATCTGGTAGCGTCCGCCACCCAGAAGCGCCTTGTGCCCGTCGAGCGTCGTCGACAGCCCCGGGTCGACGCTGGCAGTGTCAATCCCAACGCCATTGATGTCGCGATCCCGGATCAACGCCTTCAGCACGTCGACCGAGAACCCGGGGAAATGCATCAGCCCCTTGTCGTCCCGGTTGAGGTAGCGATCGGCGTTCTCCCATCGTTGATGCCAACCGGTATTGAGGATCACCAGGGCCCGGGGCGGGATCTTGCCGTTCTGCTTCTCCCACGCATTGAGGTCGGCGAGGGTCAACTGGTAGTCGGAATTGCCGGCGACGCGCATCCGCACGTCGATTACGACCCCCTGACTGACCAGGCGGACGGGCGCGATCTCGTCCACGGTTGGAAGGCCCTTGCCGACATGGGCGGGGACATCGATGTGCGTGCCGGTGTGTTCGCCACAGGAAAACGTGGTCAACCCGGTCCCGTCGGGGAGCCGGACCGGGGGATGCAGGGCGAACGGGGCGGATCCGGGGAGGAGGGGCATCCGGTCGGTCAGCTCGTGGGTCAGGTCGACCACCTGCGCTCGTCCCGCGGCGACGTCCTCGAGACTGACCGAGAAAAACTTGGCGGCACGCGCCGCGGCCGGCGTAAGGATCAGCAGCGCTGCCGCCAGGAGACGGAAGAAACGGGGACCGGCGGTCACCGCGGCAGACCTCGCGGCTGCGGCATCGGCAGCACCCGTCCAGGTTCGTCGTCGGCACGGGCGCACTGCTCGATCTGCAGCCCGAGGCGCGTGGCGCGATCGTTCGCGTCGCTGAAGGCGGTCTGGGCGTTCCTCAGGTGCTTCTGTCCCAGCCCGAACGCTTCCTGGAACCCTTGGAAGTCACCCTCGATCTGCTGCAGACGGCGGAGGATGTCGCGGGCCCGCTCCTCGATTTTCAGACCCATCAGCCCGAACGCGATCGCCTGCAGGTAGGCGTGGAAGGAATTCGGCGAGACGGGGGTGATCCGCCGCCGCAGCGCGTACTCATGCAGGTCGTCGTCGCCGTCCGCCGGGTCGCCGGCCACGACTTCGTAGAACACGTTCTCGGCCGGGATGTACATGAGCGCGAAATCGAGGGTCCCCTCGGCCGGTCGGATGTACTTGGCCGCAATGTCGTCGATGTGCCGGCGCACGTCGCGTGCGAAGGCCCGCCGGGCCTTCTGGCGCTGTTCCGGCCCGACGGCGTCAACCAGCATGCGGAAGGCTGCCAGGGGAAACTTCGAGTCGATCGGCACCATCCCGCCGGGAAGACGCACCACGGCGTCGACTTTCTCCCCATTGCTGAAGGCGTACTGGAGCGAGAAATGCTCGGTCGGGAAGACCTGCTGCAGGATCGACTCGAGCGTCAGTTCGCCAAGACCGCCCCGGACCTTTGGCGCCTGGAAGATCTGCTGCAGCCCGCGGATGTCCTGTCCGAGTTCGAGGATCTTCTGGCTGCTTTCGCCGAGTTGTCCCAGGCGATGGTTGATGTCGGTGATCAGCCGCCCGGTGTCGGCGGTCGATTTCTGCATCGCCTGGGCATTCTCGGCCAGCCGGGCTCCGACCTGGGCGACGAGGGTGTTGAGCGACTGGCCCACCTCTTTCGGAACCTGGGCGCCCAGTCGGGCGATCTCCTCGGAGAGGCGGGTCACCTGCTGCTGCAGGGTCATGAGCACGGGATCGGGGCCCGGCGGTGCCGGCTCGCGGCGGCGAAGGAGCAGCAGGGCGAGCACGACAGACACCGCTGCCAGCGCGGCCACCACGACCAGAAGGGGTGCGTTCCCGATCGGCATCGCTCCGAAGATCATCAGCGTGCCGCGCCGGAACCAGCCATCGCGCGCGGCGCGTTGCGTCGCGGCAGTCTAGCCGTCGACCGCCGGAGTGTCAATCGAGAGTGGCCCTGAAGACTCCCCAGTATGCGACGCCGACCCTGCGCCCGCCGGGGACGGGTCCGGCTCGCTGGCGCGACCCTCCCCTCGGCTCGCCTCGCTCCGCCCACCGCGCTGTGGAGCGCGCGGCGGGACCCCGTCGCTCGGTCTCGCACGCCCCGGCGAACGCAGGGCTCGGCGTCTCAGCCCCGGGATCCCGCAGCTACCTCATGCGAAGACCACCGCCCAGTCAGCCTGGCACCCCGAGGTGCCCCCGGGCGCAGGTGGCGGGCCGCAGCGCGGCGTGGCGACCTCGAGCCGCGCCATGCGCATCGGATGGCCACCCCGTGGCCCGCGCGAGCGAGTGCGGAGCCGCGCCGCGCT
>JANNTZ010000163.1:0-8677 GCA_031394595.1 Acidobacteriota bacterium | reverse complement strand
ATGACCCGCCACCTCGCCCCGGCGGGCGGGACCGTCGCGATCTCCGAAAGCGTGCTGCCCTAGGAGCCTGTCCGGGTATTCCGTTGGGTCGCGCGCATGGGGCTTGCGAGGTGGATGCAAGGAGCGCCGAGGCGGCGATGGGGATCCATCGCCAACGAGGCGCGACGCCGCAGGCGCCCGCAACCCCCAGGCGCCCGCAGGGTTCGGGCGGCGTGGCGCCGTACGCGTCGTTGCCGCTCCTCCGCGATGGAACCCCATCGCGTCGTCGCGGCGCCTCGCGTTCGACGCCACGGCGTCCCGAACGCGACCCGACGCAATACCCGGACAGGCTCCTAGGATTTCGGTTTCGCTTTCGGCTGCGCGGGCGGATAGACCGACTGGACCGGCAGGTACGCGGAACCACCACGGTCCAGGTACGACTTGATCAGCACCGCCGAGATCTTCTTGTTGGAGACGATCTGCGGGTTCTTGCGGACGTCGAGCAGGGTCGGGTCGAGTTCGATGGCGCGCTGGTAACTCAGCAGGGCCTCGTCGAAGTTCCCCTCCAGGTCCAGGAGAACCCCCAGGTTGTAGTGGGCCATGGCGTAAGTTGGCTGGAGCTCGATCGCCTCGTCGTAGGCCGTCCTCGCGGCGTGATGCTTCCCGAGCGCGAAGTTGACCACCCCGAGGTTGTGCCAGGCGATCGCCAGCCGCGGGTCCACCTTGACCGCTTTCTCGTACTGGGCGGCGGCCTCCTTGAGGCGGCCGGCGGCCGTCAGCTGGTTGCCATATTCATTGAGCAGACCCGGGTCGTTGGGCCGCTTCGCCAGCAGGTCGGCGACATCCTTGAGGAGCGAGTCACTGCGGGTCTGGACAGGGTCCGCGGCCGGGGCCGCAACCGCCAATCCAGAGGCGCCCGACAGCAAGCCGAGGACCATCAGGGCTGACAGCACGATCGCGTTCTTCACTTCGTTGGTTTCCCTTTGATGCTGACCTTGTTGCCGGAGGAGTATATCGTAAAGTCGATCGCCTCACAATTCGCCTTGCCCTTGAGGGTCGCGGCATGGCGGGCAATCTCTTTCGCGAAGGTGTCGTAGGCCGGTTTGCGCGCGTCACCCGACTTGTCCTTGGCGGCGATGAAGCTTTCGTACAGCCGGCGCACCGCGCCATCGTCGTGCCGGTCCACCGGGATGCGCCAGAAATCAGCACCGTCGCCGGCGCCCGGCCGGGACTTGGATCCGCGGGCGGTCCCGGAGTGCCCCGTGCCGTTCCCCCGCCCCCGACCCTTGGGCGGGCCCAGCGTGCCCCCGGTCTCCTCCTGGGCGGCCCGCTGCGCGGCGCGCGCCGCCGCCGGATGGAGACGCACTCCCTCCTCCCGGTTTTTCAGGGTCTTGCTCCAGAGATCGGAGAAGGCGTTGAACTTGTTGACCAGCGAGTTGTAGAGGAAGCGGTCGGCGACCGATTTGGTGCTGTTCTGCAGCTGCTTGACCTGCTTGTCGAGCGTGTCACGCTGGTCGGTCGGCGGCTTGGGGATCGATCCGATGAAGTAGAGATCGAACTGGATCTTGAGCTTCTTGATCTCGACGTCGAGTCGTTTCAGGTCTTCTTCGAACGTCACGACGGCGTCTCTCCCGCCCACGGCCGGTCCCACGGGACTCGACCCGGAGCAATGGCAGGCACTGCCGGCAATATAGGGTGCCTGCAGGGTGAATTCAAAAGCCGGAACTTTGACAGCATGACCGGCCTGTGGTGAAATCGCCCGCCCTCACCCGGCGGCGGGAGCGCCCGCGTCGGTGGGCCCGATCTCGGAATTGTACTCAGTCCGGCGCCCCAGTCTGGCGGTTCACGATGCCCCCACGACCACGGTCCCGTATTTCGAAGCGAAAGCCCGGGGCGCGCCGCGCCCCATCGGGTCCACGCAGCGCCCCGCCTGGTTCACGCCGCGCCCGAACCGCGGCCGGGAGACCGGACGCCGGTTTGCGGGCCCTCCCTCAGGTGCATCAGATTCTCGCAACCCCGGAAGCGATCGGGGCGATTGGGCGGCAGGGGCGCGACCTCGTGGCCCTGGTCCTGCGCGAGCGGCTGGCGGAACTCCGCCGGCAGGCGCGTGCGGGCGATGCCGGGGCCAGCCGCCTGGCGGTCGCCGTGGAGTGCCTGCCGCGCTGGGTGGCGGCGGAGGCCGATCGCCGCGCGACATCCACGTTGCGCCCGGTGATCAACGCCACCGGTGTGTTGCTGCACACCAACCTCGGTCGCGCCATCCTGTCGCCCGCGGCGATCGCCCGGATGGCGGAGATCGCCGGCGCCGGCACGACACTGGAATACGACCTCGACCGCGGCAGCCGCGGGTCGCGGCTGGCGCATCTCGATCGTGTCCTGCGCCTGCTGTTCCCCGATCGCGCGGCGCATGTGGTCAACAACAACGCGGCGGCGCTGCTGCTGGCGCTCAACACGCTGGCGGAAGGGCGCGAGGTGATCGTGTCGCGCGGCGAGCTGGTCGAAATCGGCGGATCGTTCCGCGTCCCCGACATCCTGCGCAAGAGCGGCGCCATCCTGAAAGAGGTCGGCACCACCAACCGGACGCGGCTGCGCGACTACGAGAATGCCATCGGCCCGCGGACCGCGCTCCTCCTCAAGGTGCACCCGAGCAACTACCGGATCGTCGGGTTCACCGCCACCGTGCCCCTGCAGGACGTCGTGGCGCTCGGGCGGCGCCGCCGTGTCCCGGTGATCATGGACCAGGGGAGCGGCAACCTGACCGACCTGGTGCCCTATGGGATCCGCGGCGAGCCGACGGTGCAGGACGCCATCCGGTCCGGCGCCGACCTGGTCTGTTTCAGCGCCGACAAGCTTCTCGGCGGGCCGCAGGGTGGCCTCGCGCTGGGGCGTCCCGACCTGATCCGGGCAATGCGGGAGAACCCGCTGTCGCGCGTGCTGCGCATCGACAAGATGACCGCCGCGGCGCTCGAGAGCACGCTCCTGGAGCACGTGCGTGGCGCGGCATTACAGGCCCTGCCGGTCCTGCAGGCGATCGCCCGGACGGCGGACGAGATCGCGTCCCGGGCCGGGTGCTTCGCGGAGACGATCCGGGCCGCGGCGGGCGGCCGGATCGAGGTGGGCATGAAGGCCGGCGTGTCGCTGCTTGGCGGCGGGTCGGCGCCGGAGGAAGGGTTACCGACGACGCTGCTGACCGTCGCGGTCCGTGGCGTGACCGCCCGCCGCCTGGAAGAGCGCCTGCGGGCACAGGATCCACCGGTCATCGCCCGGATCGACGCTGGACGCGTCATCCTCGACCTGCGCACGGTGACCGCGATCCAGGAAGAGGGCCTGCGCGCGGCGCTGCTGGCGGCGGCCCGCGAAGCGGGCGCGGGATCCGGGCCGGCCGACAGCGGCGGGGGCCCGGTCAGACGTTGAAGCGGAAGTTGATCACGTCGCCGTCCTGGACGACGTACTCCTTGCCTTCCGATCGCAGCTGGGCCTTCTCGCGCGCCTGGGCGAACCCGCCCGCCGCCATCAGGTGGTCGTAGGCGACCGTCTCGGCGCGGATGAAGCCACGCTCGAAATCGGAGTGGATGGTGCCGGCGGCCCGCGGGGACTTCGTGCCACGCAGGATCGGCCAGGCCCGGCACTCGTCCTCGCCGGCGGTGAAGAACTGGATCAAACCGAGGAGCCCGAAGGCGGCCCGCAGCAGGCGGTCCTTCGCCGGTTCGGTGAGCCCGAGGTCCTGGAGGAACGCCTTCGCGTCGGCCTCCTCCAGCCGGGCGATCTCCTCCTCCACCTTGGCCGAGATCGGGCAGAGGGCGGTGTGCGGCCGACCGACCCACCGGTCGAGTCCGAACCCCTCCGGGAAGGTGGCGATACGGCCGACATCGGTCTCGTCCAGGTTGACGATCGCCAGGAGCGGCTTGGCCGTCAGGAAGGCGAACCCCCGGATCTTGCGGATCTCGTCGTCGGGGAGATCGAGCTGCCGGATCGGGATTTCTTTCTCCAGCGCCTCCAGGCAGCGGCGGACGATCGGCAGCTCGGCTTGATCGTCCTTGTTCTTCATCTTCTTGATGTTGAGCTCCAGCCGCTCGACCCGGCGCTGGGCGACCTCCATGTCGGCCAGGATCAGTTCGGTCTCCATGGTGTCGATGTCCCGCCGCGGGTCGATCGTCCCCTCGCTGTGCACCAGGGTCGGGTCGCGGAAGGCCCGCACCACGTGGGCGATGGCATCCACGTTGCGCATCTCGACGATCGACACCCCCTCGCGCTCGCCCTTCTCCACGGCAGCCGCGTCCACGAAATCGATGTGGGCGTAGGTGGTCTTCTTCGGCTGGAACATGGCCGAGAGGCGCTCGAGGCGCGGTTCGGGGACACGGGCCACCCCGACGTTCATCGGCCCGCGGCTGCCGCCATAGCGATCGGCGGCGGCGTGCGCGCCGGTCAGGATGTTGAACAGTGTGGTCTTGCCGACCTTGGGAAATCCGAGCAATCCAAGCTTCATGGGAACCGGCAGTCTAAGGGCGGTCCCGGCGGCAGGTCAAGGCGCGTGGCGCCGGAGGCATCCCCAGTTTCGGGTGGCGGGCGGCAGCGCGTCGTTGCTCCGCACTCGCTCGCGTGGGCCACGGGGCGCCCATCCAACGCGCATGGCGCGGCTCGAGGTCGCCACGCCGTGCTACCGCCCGCCACTCGAGACCGGGGGCATCTCTGTGCGTCAGCTTGACTGCGTGGTCCACATCCGACGCTTGGCGAGTTCCGGTCAGTCTCCAGCCCCGACGGTAGGCATCACACGTGGTAGCAGTGGGATCCCTGAGCTGAGACGCCGCGCCATGCGTTCGCCGGGCGCGGCGTCGCAGCCAGCCGGAACTCGCGAGCCTTCGGGCGAGGCGTTCCCGACTCAGCCGCTGCTTGGGGGTGGTCCCCGCGCAGGTGGCGGGCCGCAGCGCGGCGCAGCGACCTCGAGCCGCGCCATGCGCGCCAAGTGGGCGCCCCGTGGCCCTCGCGAGCGAGTGCTGAGCGGCGACGCGCTGCGGCCCGCCACCCGAAACTGGGGCTCGCTCAGACGCCGCGTGGCTGGCTGGGCCGGGAGGGGGAGGCTATATTGGCCGGGTGCCTTTCGAGAGCGAGGATTCGCGCGCCATGGACCCCGTGACCGATCTCCGCACACGCCGCAGGTGGTTCGCTGTCGGCGTGCTGGCGGTCCTCGGTCTGGCCGGTACGCTCGGCTGTTTGACCGCGGGGCCGTACGACATGTCGCGCATCCACCGCGACGCGGCCGCCCTGCCTCGCAACCCCGTCATCGTGGTCCACGGATTCCTCGGATCGAGACTCCGGAACGCCCGGACGCATCAGGGGGTCTGGGGGAAGATGATCGATGGCCTGCGGCGCGGCAAACCCGACGATCTGGCGCTGCCGATCGATCGTGTCCCGATCAATCAGAACCGCGACGACCTGGTGGCGTACGAGATCTACGACAAGGTGGCGGGTGTGCAGTTCTACGGCGCACTCCTGGATGCCCTGGATGAAGTCGGGGGCTACCAGCCGGGCGACATTCAGAACCCGCATCCCGGAGACACGCTGTTCGTTTATGCCTACGACTGGCGCCGCGACATCGCCGAATCGGCGGCCGGTCTGGGGAACGCCATCCGCCAGATCAAGGCGCGACTGAACCAGCCGGACCTCAAGTTCGACATCGTCGCTCACAGCATGGGTGGACTCGTCGCGACGTATTTCCTGAAGTACGGGACGGCCGACGTCCTGGGCGGGCCGCTCCCGAAAACTCCTCCCTATACCGGGGCCGCCGATGTGGCCCGTGTGGTGTCGATCGCCACCCCTTTCCTCGGGACCATGTCGGCTCTCGAGGCCCTCAACAATGGGATCGCCCGCACGCTGTCGCCGCGCGATATTTTCACGATGCCGTCGATCTATCAGCTGCTCCTGGCCGACCCGCGGGGGCATTTCGTGGACGCGAACGGTGCGCCGGTGGAGGTGCCCCTGTACGAAGCCTCGACATGGGTACGGGGCCGATGGTCGATCTTCGGCCCCGAGGCGAGCGGGGAGGCGGGCCCGCCCCCGGGCGCCGAGCGATTCCTGCAGGAAGCGCTCAATCGGGCCCGGAACCTCCACGCGGCGATGGCGAACGACCGCCCGGAAGGGCCGCCGGTGCCGGTGCACCTGTTCGGGTCGGACTGCATGCCGACACTCGATCAGGTCGTCCTCGAACCCGAGGCCGACCGGGTGCGGCTGTTGTTCCCCGATCAGAGCTCGACCTGGCGGAACGCGCGCGAGCGCGGGAAGATCGCCCTGATCCCCGGAGACGGAACGGTGACCGCCGATTCTCTCCTGGCGTTCGGATCGGGCGTGAACAAGGGCGCGAACGTCTCGACCTACATCTTCTGCGGCACGCACGGACTGATGGTGTCCAACCCGGCACTGCAGGACAACATCCTGCACGTCCTGCTCGGCAACGCCGCCCGCAGATCGTCCGTCGAGGCGGCTGCCGGCACCGACCCCGCAGCGCCGCCCGCCCGTCCAGCCTCCGACCTGTTCCGCGATCGCTGATCCCGGACCCGCTGGCCGTGCTGGCTTGACGCTGGAGCGGCCGGGGTGCTACAAAACGCCCGCGGCTTGATATCTCGGGGCGTAGCGCAGCCTGGTAGCGCATCTGCTTTGGGAGCAGAGGGTCGGTGGTTCGAATCCACTCGCCCCGACCACCTCTCCTTGACACGCGCCTGTAGCTCAGTGGATTAGAGCACCAGCCTCCGGAGCTGGGTGTCGGAGGTTCGAATCCTCTCAGGCGCACCACTCATGACCAGGGGGCCCCGCCGCCCGGCGAACAAACCGGGCGGCGGGGTCTGTGCTAAGATATCGCCCTCCGAACGGGTCCTCGAGGTGGCGCGGGCCCGGGCGCGTTCGTTCGGTGGGTCACGCGCCTGTAGCTCAGGGGACAGAGCAACGGCCTTCTAAGCCGTGGGTCGAGGGTTCGAATCCCTTCAGGCGCGCCATCCGTGCACTCATTCATTCCGGCCTGGTGGATGGAGGATTCCTTCGATCGTACGGTGAGTGTAGCTCAGGTGGTAGAGCTCCGGACTGTGGCTCCGGCGGTCGTGGGTTCGAACCCCATCACTCACCCCAGTCTTTTTCCTGCGGACGTGGGCCGTTAGCTCAGTCGGTAGAGCAGCTGACTCTTAATCAGCGGGTCGGAGGTTCGAGTCCTCCACGGCTCACCACGTCGCCCCCTCGGAACGCCCCTATGCTGCAGATCCTCGTGGCGGCGATCCTCCTGGCGACGGCCCCGGGAATACCGGGAGCCGGTCCGACGGGCGATCCGGCCGCCGCCACTGCACCGTCGCACCGCGCCATCCCGCCCCTCAATCAATCGATCCTCGATGGGGCCAGGGCTTGGCTGGCGCGCGGCTCCTCCTACGATGCGTCGTACTTCGTCATCCCGTACCCCGGCGGTGACATCCCGGCCGACCGGGGGGCCTGCGTCGATCTCATCGTCCGCGCCTTGCGCCACGCCGGCCTTGATCTCCAGCGGCTCATCCGCGAGGATCGCGCCGCGCGGGCCGACGCCTATGGCACGCGACCGCCGGACACGAACCTCGACCACCGGCGTTGCGTCAACCAGGTCGTCTATCTGGGACGGCACGCCCGATCGCTCACCACCCGCACCGATCCCGGTCACCTGCACGAGTGGCTGCCGGGCGATCTTGTCTATTACGGATCGAAGCGCGCCTGGCACGCGGGGATCGTCTCCGATCGGACGTCGAGGACGGGGATGCCGTACATCATCGACAGCCACCAGGAGGCCCGCGGCGTCTCGGAGTCGTTCCTGCTGACGCACTGGGGGGCGATCCGCGCTCATTTCCGGATCGAGCGGTCGCCGGAGGATCCGCGGCGCCCCTGAGAGGGCGCCGTGTGCCGAAAGGCACCGGCCGGGGCTTCAATCCTTCCCGGCACCGGTGCTACGATGCCGGGTGCCAGGAGGGTGCGATGCCAAAAAACGTCCGGATTTTCGGGAAAGACACCTGACCCTATACCATCGCGGCCCGTGAGGCCTACGTCCGCGACGGGTTCGAGGTCAGCTACCACAACGTCAAAGCCGACGAGGCGATGCTCAAGGAGATGCTGAAGTTCTCCAAGGGCGGCCGGTCGGTGCCGGTCATCGTCGAGGGTGACAAGGTCACCGTCGGCTATGGGGGCACCTGAGGCGTTTGACGTCCCGGCCGGTGGCCGGGGCACTCTCCTCTCCGCCGGAGGTTCGCCCTTCCATGCCTGCTGCCCGCAGCGATCGCTTCCAACTGCAACTCGCCACGCTCCTCGAACGGATCGATGAGCCGTCCAAGATCTACAAGACCGCCCTGGCCGCGACGGCGCAGGAGATCGGGGCGACCGCCGGGGCCGTGGCCATCCGCCACCCGGTCAGCGGCGCGCTGCAGACTTTCGGCTGGGGGGCCGGACACTCCTGGGATGAGGATCGCATCCGGGCCTTCCTCGACCTGCAGCACCCCGATCTGCCGCCCGAGGAGATCATGGCGCCGATCGTCGCGGGCGGGCGCGCCCTGGGTGTCATGGTCCTGCGCGGGCGGACCGGCGGGTTCGAGATGGGGGCCGGCCGGTGGCTCGCCCGGATCTGCCGGAAGGTGGCGCACGAGGTGGCGCTGCGGGAAGAACGCCGCATCAACCGCGCCGTCGACCAGATCAAGGACAAGAC
>JANNTZ010000162.1:0-1873 GCA_031394595.1 Acidobacteriota bacterium | reverse complement strand
CCGGGAGAGCCGCGAGTGGAATCCAGAGAAGCTCCTCCAAAGACTTAAGGAACGCGGGCGCGGGTCCGCGTTCAAGCGCATGGGCTATCTGGCCGAAGCGTTATGGCCGGACGCGCGAGAAGTTGTCGACGCCGCCCGGACGCGACGCACGAGTGGACTCATCAAGCTCGACCCCTCCGTGAAGACCCGCGGAAGAATGAACAAGAGATGGGGCTTGTGGGTCAACGTCTCTCTGACAAAAGAGGATTTGCAACCGTGATAGGGAAGCAGGACATCCTCGAGAGAGCGGCAGAGTGGCAGCTACGCCCGGAGGTAGTGGAGAAGGACTACGTTCTCGGGTGGCTCCTTGCCGGGATTGCCTCACACCCCGAGACGGCACGTCAATGGGTCTTTAAGGGTGGGACTGCTCTGAAGAAATGCTACTTCGAGACGTACCGCTTCTCGGAGGATCTCGACTTCTCGCTCCTGCCGGATGCGGCCTACTCGGAGACCGATCTCAAGCGAGTGCTGTTGGAGGTCGCACGACGAACCGCCGAACTCAGCGGCATCGTGTTTCAGGAAGAAACAGTAGTGGCAAGACCACGGTGGTCTGCTCCCCGATTCGACTAGACACCTTTCAGCCCTAGAATAGGGGCACGAAAGGCGGTCCAGCATGGGTGATTTTGCGAGGAAGGCTGATGGGCGTCGTATGTTCACGGCGGAGTTCAAGCGCCATACGGTGGAACGCGTTCGAACCGGGGAGACGACGGTCGCGACGCTGGCACGCGAGTTGGATATCCAGCCTTCAGTGATCCGGCGGTGGATGAAGCTCGACGAGGGCGGCAGCACGACCGCGGTGCAGGCCGGCGAGGAAGTGGTGCCGGTGAGCCGGATGCGGGAGCTGGAGAAGCAGGTTCGGGATCTGCAGCGTCTGGTCGGCAAGCAGACGATGACCATCGAGATCCTCGAGGCGGCCCGCGAGGTGGTAAAAAAAAGTCCACACTTGTTCAAAGGGTCCAGGCGGTGACCGGGCGTCCGACGGCGGCGGTATGCCGGGCCCTGCGCGTGGCGCGGTCGACGGCCTATCTGCGACCACGGGCTCGCGCCGGCGGCTTCTATCGACGCAGCACCGATCGGGAGGTCCTGCTGGACATCATGTCGGTGGTCCGGGAGCGGGCGAGCTACGGTGTGCGGCGGGTGCATGCCCTGGTCAATCGCACCCGCCGACTGCATGGTGCAAGTCCCTACAACCGCAAACGGATCCGGCGCGTGATGCGATTGAACAAGCTCACCTTGCCCGGGAAAGTCCGGCGGCGCGACCGTCCCCACACCGGCCAGGTGCGGATGCCGGAGTCGAACCAGCGCTGGTGCTCGGACGGCTTCAACATCCGCTGCTGGAACGGGGATCGGGTGCAGGTAGCCTTCGCGCTGGACTGCCACGACCGGGAAGCCCTTGACTATGTGGCCGCGGCCCGTGACCTGAACGGCCAGGACATCCGGCTGCTGCTGGACAAGGCGCTGTGGTCGCGCTTCGGGGAGCGCGTACTCAAGACTCCTATCATCATCGAGTGGCTGAGCGACAATGGCGGCCCGTACACTTCGTTCGAGACGGTGAGTTACGCCCACGAGCTCGGTTTCAAACCGATCACCACCCCGGCGTACAGCCCGGAGTCGAACGGTATGGCCGAGGCGTTCGTGAACACGATGAAGCGGGATTATGTCGGCGGTGCCGACCTGAGCGACGCCGAGACCGTGTTCAGACAGTTGCCGGAATGGTTCGCGGACTACAACCGGGTGGCGCCGCATTCAGCCCTCGGTCACGTGTCACCATGGGAGTACAAAGAGCTAAAAAGTCAGACTCCAGGTGTCTAGAAAATCGGGGGTCAGACCAGGT
>JANNTZ010000151.1:0-1748 GCA_031394595.1 Acidobacteriota bacterium | reverse complement strand
CCTCCGGCGTCACCCGGCAGACGGCGCTCCTGCATTCGGCACTGGACCGGGAGAGCTGACCGCTGCTGATTGATTGCCGAACACGTCTGCGACTTAATCCGCGCGTCATGCTTACAGCGTCGACGCAGAGTTCCTGCGTCTCAACGCGTTGCGGGCGGGCGGCAGACACCGACCGTGCTATGAGCGAGCGATACATCGTAAAGTCTAGCGCTGGGCCCATCGTGCCGTGCCTCACTGAACGGCAAGCTCTGCGGAAGGCTGCGGAGTTCTTCGATAAGTACGGTCCTGATGCCGAGATCGAGATTCATCTGGACGAGCTGTCGGATTCGTCCCTCCTGTACTCCCAGAAGTGGATGCGGCAGTGGAATGGGCACCGTCTTGGCCGCAATTAGCTAGCATGTGAGAGGGAGCGTCTCGGATTTCTTTCAAGTACGTCTGTAGTGTCGGCGGCGTGGCTGCCGGCTTGATCAGTAGACACTGTTTCGCCCTTCGTGCGATGCTGGTCGCGTAGGGTTTCAGGTGGAGGAATGCTCATGTACGCACGCGTCACGACGTATCAGGCTGATCCTGCTCGTATCGAAGAACTGAAGGCCAAGCTTCCGCCGATCAAGGCGAAGCTTGAAGAGATGGATGGCGTTGTCGATTGGTACACCGTTTGGCGCGCGGATGGTCAGGGGGTCGTTTTCACGATCTTTGACGACAAAGCGGCAGCGGATGCTTCGCTCAATGAGGTTCGGAGCATCTGGGCTGACCTCGCGGGACTGTTGAAGGCCACGCCGAAAGCGGAGAATTTCGACAATGTGGAGACGTTGGAGGATTGAGGGCTGGGCTTGAGGTCACGGATATTGGATACGGGAGACTCACGACTTTTGGATGCTGGACGCACGCAAATTGGACGCAGGCCGCGTCACGGATTTTGATCGGGGAGAGGCGCACGGAGCGCGCAGTTGGGCGGTGATTGCGGCGTTGGTTGTCCACGCACAAGCGGTGGCGGGCAAAAAGAGAACCCCAACCTTGCGGAAGGGGCTTGAGGAGGAAGAACGAACCGCCTCGATACCTGATCTAGGGGCTCATGACAAGGCGTTGCCTACTCCGTGCCTGTGGCGGGGAGGTCTGCTTCCTCCGGTGGGGGATTGTCGTTGGCGGCTGCGGAAGTGCTCAGTGCGACTGGGTCTCAAGTCACATGATTCAACATCGTGGAGATCAGCAATATTGCGCGCGTGTAGATGCCGGGCGCCTCGGTCTCGCGCGGGCCGCCGATGCCGAGCGTCATGTGCGGGCCAAATCTCTTGCGCTGTGCCAGCAGCCACGCTGCGGCACGCACAGCCGCTTCCGGTTCGCTCGCATCGATAACGAGGAGCGGCTTCCCATGCTGGTGGGCCCACTGATGCGCGCGCCTCGTCCCTATGGAGACTGACACGCCCGCGCCATCGGTGATGATCAGGGTCGCATCGCTATCGCGCACATTCCATTCCGTGCGCTGGAGGGGATGCGAGAGCGATGTTTCTCTCAGGTGGGGATACTTCGCCAAGAGGCCGGGCGGGTCGGGAAAATCCTCGGCCCAGCCGCCCTTTGGACACCAGCCGCCCCAGGACATGCCGCGCTCAATCGCCACGTCGAGTGGCTGTTGAGGTGTCGTGCTCTTCTAGTGGGTATCTTGGAACCTGTCGGCCACGTGCTCAAAGCATGACGCACACAGGCCGCCGGAGCGAGTAGCGTCTTTACGACATTTTCCGGGCGCATGACCG
>JANNTZ010000139.1:0-4730 GCA_031394595.1 Acidobacteriota bacterium | reverse complement strand
CTACGCCGGGCCGCGGGACTTCGAGCAGCTTTTCGTCCGCAACACCGGCGGGCCGACCCGGCAAATCACGGCGCTCAACCGACGGGTCCTCGAATCCGTGGCCATCGCGCCAGTCGAGTCGTTCACCTTCGTCAGTAATGACAACCGGCTCGAGGTCGAAGCATTCCTGACGCGCCCTCCCGGGATGACCGCGGAGTCGAAACACCCGCTCATCGTCATGATCCATGGCGGCCCGCACTGGTTCAGCGGCCCGGCTTTTTCTTTCCGGTCGCAGGCCTATGCGGCACGCGGCTGGGCCACGCTGCAGGTCAATTACCGGGGATCCACCGGGTATGGACAATCGTTCGCCGACGCGGTGTTCGCCGACCAGAACGGCAACGAAGCCCAGGACGTGCTCTACGCGGTCTCCGCGGCGCTGCGGCGGAATCTCTGGATCGACCGCGACCGCCTCGGGATCGAAGGGACGAGCTACGGCGGCCAGCTCACCTTCTGGCTCATCACCCAGACGCAGCTCTTCTACATGACCTACTACAACATGTACGAACAGATGGAATGGGGCGCCCTGCCGCACCAGGGCAACCTGATGGACGTGCTGTGGGAGCGATCGGCGCTCAAGCACGTCGCCAAGGTGAAGACCCCGACGATGATCGTGCACGGTGAAAACGACAACGACGTCCCGATCGCGGAATCCGAACAGTTCTACATCGCGCTCAAGGATGTCGGTGTCGAGACTGTCCTGGTCCGCTACCCGCGCGAAGGGCACGGCCTGCGCGAGCCGAAACACCTGGTGGACCTGATGGACCGGAGCGCTCGCTGGTACGAGGCGCACTTCGCCCCGCCGGCGGGCCGATAAACCAGGAGCATCTCCGGGTATTGCATCCCCGGTTCATGGGGACGACCGGCAAGGCTGCGCAGGCCCGGACGCGTGCAGCAGGACGACATCGCCCGTGGGACCGATGACGTCCCAGCCGTGTCGCGCCCCGATCCAGTCGAACGTGGCACGCGCGTAAAAGCAAAGGT
Source organism: Acidobacteriota bacterium (assembly GCA_031394595.1). Lineage (GTDB taxonomy): Bacteria > Acidobacteriota > Polarisedimenticolia > Gp22-AA2 > Gp22-AA2 > JANNTZ01. The sequence goes on along the minus strand of JANNTZ010000139.1, from coordinate 3,710 downwards.
GGGTCGGATCCTCGGCATACCACCACGCCGCCAGGTCCTGGTTCTCCGCACACAACCGGGTCTGGATCCCGATCCAGCCGCCAAGGCGGATCAGCCGGGCGAGGCGGTCGAACTCCACCCCCGGCTCGCGGAAATGCTCCACGGTTTCCGTGCAGGCGATGAAGTCCCAGGTGCGGGCAAGCGCGGCCGGGTCGGGGGCGAAGATCGGGTCGTAGTTGGTGACCCGCAGGTCGCGCTCCGCCAGCATCGCCGCCAGCGCCGGCCCGGGGCCGGAGCCATAGTCGAGACCCTCCATCCCGGGCCGGAGGCGAGCCGCCAGCGGTCCGGCCAGCCGGTCAAGGGCCTGCCGGTAACCCGCGTCGTCCGGCGCGTTGCGGTGCAGCCGGTAGCGCGTTTCCTCGTCCACCCGGGTGGGATGGTCCTGCGGGCCGAGAAAGGTCAGCCGGCAGCGGCCGCAGCGCCAGAACCGGCGCGTCCGGGCCCGCAATGGGCCCTCCGGGCCATCGGCCCTGCAGAGTGGGCAGACCGGGCGGGGGGTGGCGGAGTCGGTTCGATTCGGGGCGGGCATGCGGAGATGTTAGTGCCTGCGGCGACCGGGGATCCTATCGCCGGTCGCAGAGGTTGAGGCAGAATAGGGACTCCAGCAGCCACAGGAGATCACCACCATGCCCGAGGCCGACCAGGGGAAGGATCCGAAGGACTACCACCTCGATGTCCCGGTGAAGAACCGGCCCTTTTTCCTGAAGGGGGCCGGTGCCCAGGACTGGGGGATGCAGAACCGCTTTTCGAAGATCTTCAACCCCGAGTCGGGCCGCACCGTGATGCTGGCGATCGACCACGGCTATTTCCAGGGTCCGACAACCGGCCTGGAGCGCGTCGATGTCAACATCGTCCCGCTCCTCCCCTGCTGCGACGCCCTGATGGTGACCCGCGGGATCCTGAGGTCCACAATCCCCTCGACCTTCACGCGTGGGATCGTCCTGCGCGCCAGCGGCGGGCCGACGGTGCTGCGCGATCTCGACGACGAGGTGATCGCCGTGAACATCGAGGATGCCTGCCGGCTGAACGTCGCGGCCCTGGCGGTGCAGGTGTTCATCGGCAGCGCCCGCGAGACGCAGTCGATCCGCAACATGACCCGGTTGGTGGACCTCGGGCAGCGCTACGGGATCCCGGTGCTCGCGGTCACCGCCGTCGGCAAGGACATGGTGCGCGATGCCCGCTACTTCCAGCTCGCCTGCCGCGTGGCGGCCGAATTGGGGGCGCAGCTCGTCAAGACGTACTACGTCGCCGAAGGGTTCGACACGGTCGTCGCCGCCTGCCCCGTCCCGATCATCATGGCCGGCGGCAAGAAGCTTTCCGAGATTGAGGCGCTGACCATGGCCTGGAACGCCGTGGACCAGGGGGCGTCCGGCGTCGACATGGGTCGCAATATCTTTCAGTCCGACGCCCCTGCCGCGATGATCCAGGCGGTCCGCAAAGTCGTGCATGAGAAGATGAAGCCACGCGAGGCGATGCAGTACCTGGAGACGCTCAAGCGTCAGGGCCGCTGACCCGGGACCCCCATGTGGATCGCCATCACCCGCTCCGTCAGCCCCGCCATCGCGCGCTGCGAACTGACCCACGTCGAACGCGCGCCGATCGACCTCGGTCGCGCGCGGCTCCAGCACACCGCCTACGAGGAGGCGATCGCCCGGGCCGGCTGCCGACTGATCCGGCTGCCCGCCGAACCTGCGCTTCCCGATTCGGTGTTTGTCGAGGACACCGCGATCGTCCTGGACGAGGTGGCCGTCGTCCTGCGCTCCGGGGCAGCCTCGCGACGCGCCGAGTCCGACAGCATCGCCGGCGTCCTGGCGCGTCACCGCCGGCTGGAGCGGATCGAGTTGCCGGGGACGGTGGACGGGGGAGATGTGCTGCGGATCGGCCGGATGATCTACGTGGGCCGGTCCGGGCGGAGCAATGAGGCGGGACGCGCGCAACTGGGGCGGAAGCTCGCTCCCTTCGGGTACCGGGTCAAGAGCGTCGAGGTGACCGGGTGCCTGCACCTCAAGTCGGCCGTCACGCAGATCGCTCCCGGTCTGATCCTGGTCAATCCCGGTTGGGTCGATCCGGGCACTTTTGGAGACCTCGACCGGATCGAGGTGCACGTTCGCGAGCCATTCGCCGCCAACGCGCTCCTGATCGGCGGCACCATCCTCTACCCCGCCGCATACCCGCGCACCCGGGAGCGGCTGGAGCAGCGGCGTCTTGCCGTACGCAGCGTGGACCTGTCCGAGCTGGCCAAAGCGGAGGGCGGGATCACTTGTTCCAGCCTGGTGTTCCGGGCCTGACCCGGGCGGCGGCCCGGGCCGCCCGCGAGGTGGGGCCGGATTGACCGGGTCGATCCCGAGGGCTCTCGCCGATCCGCCCCGGAAGCATCCCGTCCCAGGGGGTGGCGCGCCGGATCGGCATGCGGCCTGAGGGCCGCGCCCGGCAGACCTGCCTTGACCACCTCATCCAGAACCCTTCGTCGCGGTCGTTTCAGAACCTCCAGGTGACGCGCAGCCCGTAACGCCGGCCGTCCTGGACGATCGAGTCCTGGACGTGGCCGGCCGACCCGGGACTGGCGTATTCTTTGTCAAACAGGTTGTAGACGCTGGCCGAGAGATCGAGCCCGGGCGCGATGTTCCGCCCAAGAAGGGTCAGGTTCCAGAGCACGAACCCGCCCAGTTCGTCGCCCGCGAGGGTCAGCCGCTCGTCGTTATAGGCCAGCTCCGTCCCCAGGCTCAGCTTGGGCGTGAACAGCGGCACGACCACCTGCGCCCGTGCCAGGATCTCCGGCGAGTTGCTCAGCTCGAGGTCGCTGGCTCGATCCTTGGTCTTCTGCAGGGCACAGCCGGTCTTCAGGCCGAAGCCCCGGGCCCAGTCACGCTCGAACTCCAGTTCGATCCCCTCGGACGTCACGTCATCGAAGTTCTCGAACACGCCGCTGCCCACCGTGTCGATGCTGATCAAGTCCCGGATCTGGTTCGAGAAGAGGGCCGCCGTCACCCGCGCGCTGCGTCCGATGTAGTGCTCGAGGACCGCCTCGGCGCTCCGGATCCGCTCCGGTTCGAGGACCGGGTTGGCGAAGCCGCTGTAGTGGAGCTCGTAGATGCTCGGGGCACGAAAGGCCTGTCCGTAGAGCAATTTCAGGAAGGTCCGCTGGGTCGGCGAGACGATGACCGCGAGGCGCGGGTTGGTGCTGCCGCCAAAATCCGGGTACACATCGTGACGGACCCCGAGGTTGATCGATACCTTCTTCGAGAGCGCGAACTCGTCCTGGACAAAGATGCTCCAGTCGCTCGGGGACTCCGTCAGGTCGGAAATGACCCCGGTGTCGTCTTCGGCGTAGAAGTCGGCCCGGTAGTGGTCCCGGTATTCACCACCGGCCACCAGCGTGTGCCGATCGGCGATCCGCGTGTTGAACTGCACCTCGGCCCCGCGCGTGTAGGCCCAGGCTTCTTCGGTATACAGGTTCCCCGGCGCGGTGTAGTCGTAGTCGCCGCGGTAGTCATAGCGATCGTAGTACGCCCGTCCCGTGACGTTCCCCTTCTGCCCCACAGGGCGGCTGTAGGTCATGCTCAGGAACGCCCGCTGGTCCTCGGTCCGGTTGTCCGGGTCGTTGAAGTTGGTGAAGTAGGGCGCCGTGGGGATGACCTTGTCCCGCGACGCGTACGCGCCTTCGAACCGGA
>JANNTZ010000442.1:0-14379 GCA_031394595.1 Acidobacteriota bacterium | reverse complement strand
GCTCGCGCTCGCTCTCCTCCATTTCTTCGATCTCTTCCGGATCGGGGAGATCTGGTGGCGCCAGCCGAGCCAGGTCCTGGGCGCGCTTGAGGCCCTCCTGGAGGCGCAGCGCCCGATTCTCCAACGAACGCCGCATGGCGTACGTGCTGGATGCGAGGCGCCGCTGGTAGAGGGACATCAGGAAGCCGATCGCGCGGGCGCGCGGGTCCTCACCTTCGGCCGCGGCGCGCGCGCTCTCGCGCTTCACAAACCGCGTCACTTCGCGGTAGAGCTCGAACTCCGCCCCGTCGATGTGGAAGTCCACCGTGTGCGGGATGCGCTTGGTGAAGATCTTCTCGGCGGCCCAGGACCCGTCTGGCTGGCGCTCCGGGAAGTAGACCATTGCCTCTTTGGTGCGGCGGAGGTAGAAGGGCGCCCGACGCCGGTCCATCGCCGCGCGGATCGACTTCACGTCGGCGTACGCGTCAGCATCGAGAAGCTGCAGAAACAGGCTGAAGTTCAGCGGGTCGCCCTTGTGCGGGGTCGCTGTGAGCAGCAGCATGTGATCCGAGATGTCGCGCAAGAGCTCCCCCAGTTTGTATCGAAGGCTCTTGTGCGACTCGTCCGCGGCCGACATGCGGTGCGCCTCGTCCACGATGACCAGATCCCAGTGCACCTGGCGGAGGCCGGGCAGGATGTCTTGGCGCTTGGCGAGGTCGAGCGAGGTGATGATTCGGTCCCTCTCCAGCCACTGGTTCACACCGAACTGGTCGCGAATGTCCTGGCCCTTGAGGACGAGGAACTTGGTGTCGAATTTCTCCTTCATCTCGCGCTGCCACTGAAAGGCGAGGTTGGCCGGACAGACGATCAGAATGCGCTCTGCGAGGCCGCGCAGCTCGAGCTCGCGGATGAGCAGGCCCGCCATGATGGTCTTGCCCGCCCCCGCGTCGTCGGCCAAGAGGAACCGCACCCGTGCGAGTTTGAGTAGGTGGTCGTAGACCGCCTCGAGCTGGTGGGGGAGCGGATCGACGCGCGAGATCGAGAGCCCGAAGTAGGGATCGAACTCATAGGCGATGCCTAGGGCGTAGGCTTGCAGTCCAAGACGAAGAAGGCGCCCGTCACCGTTAAAGGTGTGACGAGGGTCGAGGATTGTTAGGCGGGCGATCTCATCGCCTGTGAGCGTCACCCTGCGAAAGCGCTCCGACTGCGTGCCTACCATCCCGACGATCCAGCTTGACGGCCCGTTCGGCTGCACGGTCTCCACCCGCATGGGCTCGTTGAATAGGGAGCCCGTGAGGATCTGACCTGGGCTGATCGGGAGTATTGTTCTCACGAGCGGGGATCCGTCCTCACATAAGGCCCGTTGTCACAGGCTTGAGCCGCCTCTCGCCTTCTTGCCGACCTTGCAGCGTGCATCTCGCCAGGCCAGAAACTCTGCCTCAGGCGTGTTGGGAGAACATGGGTAGCAGCCTGTCGCCGCCCACCGGCCACGCGCCACTGATTCATGCGCCAACGCTCTGGCTAAGCTGCGGCAGACAGGCTCCTACGCCCACCGAACTTCCCCGCGTCAGACGCAGCCGGCAAGCGTTGGCCCCGATTCTAGCCCATCCCACCGGGGGGGCGCGATCCCCCGCCAGCCCAACATTTCCCTGGATTTGTCGGGCGCCTCAGCGCATGAACACGGGACCGCCGCGCACGTTCCGAGCGTGGAAGAGTTATCGCTCCACCACCGGGCCGTCGTCGCTCTCGTGCGCTGAGGTACCCCGACCGACTCAGCCCCTACCACGATCCCCACCCGTAGCCCCGCCTTACGCGCCACTTCAGCGGGCTGACCCTCCAACAGATCACCGCCGACGCCATCCGCACCTTTATGCGCGAGCGGCTTGCGGTCTCCCCTGCCCATGTGGCGAGGCACGACGGTTCCTAGGACCACCGGGCGCAGACGATGGTAGAACCGAGGTGGCCACTCCCCCGCTCGAACAAGGAGCCGCTCCATCCTCCGCCTGCGATACAATGCCGCGTTGTCGTCCGGAAGCGCATCGGGGCTGGTGTCCTGCGCGGACTTCAAATCCGTTGGGAGTCGGGGGAACCCGGCTTTGGTGGGTTCGATTCCCACACGCTTCCGCCACACCCGCCGTCATGCCCTGAGGAGGTCGCGATGAAGAAGGTTCTTCTTCTGATCGTCGTGCTCGTGGGGGCCCTGCTCGCGGTCAACTACCAGCGCACCGGGCGCTGGACGCTCGTCCCGACGTCCATGAGCGCGGAACAGCGCCAACTGCACGATCTGGAGGCCGAACTTCGATCGGTCGAATCGCAGATGTCGCAGGCCGGCCGCACCGCCGGCATCGGCGGTATGGACACCACCGCCGACGTCTCCGCCCTGATGGAAAAGAAACAACGCCTCGAGAAGGAGATCGCCGAGGCGCGCAAGAAAGTTCGCTAGCCTACATCGGGTATTCGAGACGGACGTCCACGGGGACCGCAGCGGTCTTCCGGATCGCCTCGACGACCCCGGGAGCCAGCTGTCCGGAAACCTGCAGGAGCGCGCCGGCCCGCCCGTAGTCTCCCGTCCCCTGGATCTTCAGCAGCTCCTGCACCAGACGGGCGACCGCCGGTTCGAGCTTGCGGGGATTGACGGCGAATTCCCCTTTCTTCGCGTCGAGTTCAATGCCGCCGTCGCGCATCATGACGTAAAGCTGCAGCGCCGCCGCCCGCCCGTGCGGCCCGGCGGAACCGAACCGCACCCCACGCAGCAGACCCACGAGCCAGGTGGCGCGGCATTCCTGCACTTCCTCGTCGGTGAAGATCTCCTGATCCCGCAGGTAGCGGAGATGCTGGATCCCCAGGATGTCCGCCTTGGCTTCCTCGATCGCCGCGTGGTGATCCCGGAGGGCGCGGCGCACCGTTCCCGCCGTTCCGGCGACGGTCTCGGGTCCGATGGTGTGCGACAGTTCGTGCAGGATCACGTTGTTGACGAACGCCTCGCGGGTGATCAGGGCCCGATCCTGCTGCGGGAGCACGGCCCGCGCCAGGGGTTGGAGGATCGCCTCGAACTTCGCCTCCAGGACGTTCCGGTAGATCTGTTTGCGGGCGCCCTTCCTTGCAAGGATCCGCTCGTCCGTCGGGAGCGACGCGGCCACCGTCTTGATGCCGGCATTGAACTCGCCGGCAAAGCGGACAACGTTCACCACCTCCACCGCCCCGACGGGGCGCAACTGCCGCAGCCGTTCCTCCACCGGCAGATGCTCCGCCATCGCTTCAAGATGATCCCGGTAGACCTCGAGGCTGCGGCTCATCCGGGCATCCCGCACCAGGACCGCCCCCTCGTAGGCCGCCTTCAGACCCATCAGACCGTCGGTGTCGGTCTCCATCGGGCCGATGATGATGTCGATCGGGTGGTCCTTCAGATCCAGCCACGCCAGGTCGGAGGCGTAGGTGTCGCCCGACAGGAGCGCCTCCGACCGGAGCGACAGGTAGCGACGCAGCCCTGCGTGGTCCACCTCCGCCGCCGCTTCCTTCAGGGCGCGCGAGGCCTGCTCGAGTTCGTCCTCGTAGAGTGTCTCGTAGGGGATCGCCACCAGCACGCCGTCCACGCGCCGGATCAGAGTCGTCGGCTTCTCGAACTCCGCGCGCCGCTCCGGGTGGGCGGCCAGGCGCGCCTCGAACTCCTCGCGCGTCATGTCCTCCGGGTAGTAGCCGGCCCCGGGGATCCGCGGCCCGTTGCCCCCGGCCTCGATGAAACGGGCATCGTTGTCGCGAAGGTCGAACGGACCGTAGTTGATCGCGATGAAGTCACGGTAAAGACGGTCGACCGGGTCGGTGGCGTTCGCGAAGGCGGCCCGGGCCTCGATCGCGGCCCGTCCCATCTGCTTCCAGAACACCGGGTCGATGGCGGCGACCGCTGCCACCATTTTCGCCAGCGCCGCCTTTTCGCGCGACGAGAGCCCGGCGAGATCGACGCTCAGCCGGACCGGCGCATACGCGGCGAGCCGCACCTGGATGTCCGCTTCGTTGCGGGCCCCGGCCCGGGGCGTGGGGGCCGCCGTCGCCGCCGGACCTGCGGCTTCCCATGCCGGCCGGAGGAGGACCAGCCCGGAAATCATGACGACCGCCATCCCACGCAGCCACATGCGGTGACTCTATCAGACTTCATACCCACCGCCGAACGATCGCATCTGACTGTGATCATTGGGCTTGTTTGACACGCTGCACCGGTCGCACTATATTCCCGCAACGACGGGCGATCACCCCGCCCTGTCGTCGGAGATCCGATGGATCAGCGCCATGAACCGGAGTCCGGCGCCCTGCGGCCCGTGATGGCGGGTCTCCCGGCGAACAGTGCCGAGGCCGGAACCGGCGGCTCGCGGCTCGGTCGGATCTTCGGCCGAAGACGCACCTACCTCGTCAACATTCCCTACCAGGTCCGATCCGCAACCGTCGCCGTGATCGGCATGGCGTGTCTGCTGGTGTTCGCGGCGGCCCTGTTCCACCTCCTGAGCGCCGGGAATGTCGCCTGGTTGCAGCACCGCGCGCCGTTCCTGCTGCGCACCGAAGCCGGTGGCGATCTGCGTCCCGTGCTGTCGCTGCTTGCCGTCGGCCTGGTCTTCGTGGCCGCCGTGTTCGTGATCGAAATCTTCGAGAGCCACAAGACCGCCGGGGTTGTCCATAAGGTGACGCGCGGCCTCAAGGATTTGGAAGCCGGACGCTGGGCGACACGCGTTGCGCTGCGCAAGAAGGACAATTTCAAGGACATGGAAGAGGCCTTCAACTCCACGGCCCGATCGCTCTGTGACCAGGTGGACACGGATCTGCGCGGGCTGCAGGCGCTCGAGAGCCAGGTCCGTCTCGTGGCCCGCGAGTTCGAATCCGGCAACCGCGAGGGGGCCCTCGTGATGCTGCGTCAGGTCGCAGGCGAACTGCAGAACCAGCGCGAGCGCAAGCGGAATCTGGTGGCTTCGTCCGGCACCGCCCCCCACATCAAAAATCCGGCTTGACAGTGCCGGTCCCGCGCCGTACTAGATACGCGCCGTGAGGCGCTGGCGGTGGCGCCGAGAAAGCACCGCGTATCGGCTCAGGAGGGTCCCCGGTGGCCAAGGGCAAGGTGAAGTGGTTCAACAACAGCAAAGGGTATGGTTTCATCCAGCAGGAGGACGGCACGGACATCTTCGTGCATTTCTCCGCCATCAAGGGCGACGGGTACAAGTCGCTCGACGAGGGTCAGCCGGTCGAGTTCGAGGTTGCCCAGGGACCGAAGGGACTGCAGGCCGCCGACGTCGTCAAGGCCTAGGAGCCTAGCCAGGCCTCTCAGGACAATCTGGTAGCATGACGGGCTGATGCCCTTCTCCGGCTCCAGCTTGGTCTTATCCCGCCTCTCGTCCCGCGGCTTCATGCTGCTGGGACCGATCCTGTCGGTCCTGCTGATCCTGGCCTGCGGCGGCGATCCCCTGGGACGGTTGCAGGAAGCGCGGCGACTACGGGAGGCGGGCAAGCCCGAAGAGGCGATCCGAATCCTCTCCGATCTCTCCGGACGTCTGCCGAAGGACTACGACGTGCATTACGAGCTGGCCCGGGCGCTGAACCGCGCCGGCCGGCATTCTGACGCGTTGACCGCGATTTCGACGGCGATCGAGGCGCGACCGTCGGCGATCGAGGCGCGGGCGATGCGGGGCGAGATCCTGGGAATCCTGGAGCGCGACGACGAGGCGTTCTCGGAGTTGCGGGGCGTGGTAGCCGCCGACCCCGGGCGGGCCGGGGTGCACCGGGTCATGGCAATCCTCCACGCCCGCGCCGGGCGCATGCAACAGGCGGCCAACCAGTTCGAGAAGGAGATCGCCGTCACTCCCGATGACACCGACACGCTGGCCGAGTACTCCACCTTCCTGATGCAGACCGGAAAAGTGGCGGAGGCGGCCACGATCCTCGAACGTGCCCAGGGGATCGCCCCCGACTCCGCGCGCGTCCTCAAGGTGCTCGCCGAGGTTCGGATCAAGCAGGGCCGGCACCGCGAAGGCCTCGAACTCCAGGCCCGGGCCCTGGCGGCCGACCCGACGGACACCGACCTCCTGGTGGCACACGCCGACGCCCTCGGGGCCTATGGGCGTGCCGAGGAGGCGCGCGCCCTCCTGCAGGGCGCCCTCGACCGCGGGGTCAGGGACGCACGCCTCCACGTGGCTCTGTCGAAGGAAAGTCTCGACCGCCTGGAGACCGAGGTTGCCCTCGCGCATGCCGACCAGGCGATCGCCATCGATCCGGCCAGCGCCGCGGCCCACGCCCAGCGGGGCAAGGTGCTGCTGCGTCTCGGGAAACCGGAGGAGGCACTGGCGGACTACCAGGAGGCAAGCCGGATCGACCCCACTGATCCGTACGCCTATTTCTACATGGGATCGGTGGTCGAAAAGCAGGGCGACCTCGAGAAGGCGCTCCTGTTGTACCGACAGTCGCTGAAGCTCGATCCCTATAATCCCAAGGCCCACTACGCGAGCGGCATGGTGCTGATGCGGCTGGGCCGTGGCGAGGAGGCGCGGGAAGCGCTGGCCCGCCACGCGGAGATCATGCAGAAGCTGCGCGACCGCAAGTCGTCCGGGGTGGCTTTTGCGGACTGACGCGGCTGCGATCCTGCTCGCGGCCGTGGTAGCGGGAGGCGTGGCGGCGGGTCTGGCGACTTCGGGCCTGGCGGCGTCGGGTCTGGCGGCGTCGGCGGGCGACGCGAAATCCGCCGACCCGGGGGCCGGCACCGTCCTGCCGCGCTTCCTCGATGTCGCGGCCGAGGCCGGTCTGACACTGGCCAACATCTCGGGCCCGCTGATGAAAACGACGATCAACGAAACGGTCGGCAACGGCGTCTGTCTCGCCGACTTCGACGAGGACGGACGCCTGGACGTCTTTCTTTCCAATGGCGGACGCACGGGACCGGATGGTCTTGTCGCTCCAGGATCGGCGCTCTACCGCAACCTGGGTGGGCTGAAATTCGAGGACCTGACCGCCCGTGCCGGGGTGGCCGCCCGCGGGTTCTGGTCCCAGGGATGCGTGGCGGCCGACTACGATGGCGACGGCCATCTCGATCTCTTCCTGACCGGATTCGGCCGGTACATGTTGTTCCGCAATCTGGGGGGCGCCCGGTTCCAGGATGTCACGATTGCTTCGGGGCTCACGGCGCGTGGCTGGAGCACCGGCGCCGCATTCGCCGACTACGACCGGGACGGACGGATCGATGTCTACGTGTCGCACTATGTCGACTACGACCTGTCGAGCCCTCCCCTGCCGCAGCCCGGCGCGGCACCCTATTGCTTCTACAAAGGCGTGCCGGTCATCTGCGGGCCGAATGGCCTGAAGATGTCGGCCGGCCGGCTGTTCCGCAATCTCGGCGGCGGCCGGTTCCGCGACGTCACCGGCCCGGCCGGGCTGATCACCGCGCCCTCCGGCTATGGGCTGGGGGCGATCTGGTCCGACCTCGACGACGACGGCGATCTCGATCTCTACGTCGCCAACGATTCGCTGCCGAACTTCCTGTACCGGAACGATGGCGGGCGCTTCACCGAGGTGGGAACCATCTCCGGCGCCGCCTACACCGAGGACGGCCGGTCGCAGGCCGGGATGGGAGTGGACGCCGGCGACTACGACAACGACGGACGGATCGACTTGTTCGTCACCAACTTCACGCACGACTATTCGACTTTGCGTCACAACGAGGGCGGCCTGTTCTTCATGGATGTCTCGATGGCCTCGGGGATCGGCCCCGCAACCCTGCCGATGCTCGGCTGGGGAACCGGATTTCTCGACTACGACAACGACGGCCTGAAGGACCTGTTCCTCGCCAACGGCCATGTCTTCCCGAGCATCGACCGGGCCAACATCGGCACCACCTGGAAGCAGAAGAACCAGATCTTCCGCAACCTCGGCGGCGGGCGATTCCGCGACGCCTCCGGCGATAGTGGAGCGCCGTTCCAGGAGCTGCACAGTGCCCGCGGCTGCGCCTTCGGCGATCTCGACGACGACGGCGACCTCGACATCGTCGTCAACAACATCGACGAACCGCCCTCCCTGCTGCGCAACGACGGCGGCAACCGCGGGCAGTGGATCGGCTTCCGGCTGGCCGGGAAGGGGGGCAACCGCGGGGCAATCGGGGCCCGGGTCACGGTGGTGGCGGGTCCCCTGAAACAGACCGACGAGATCCACGCCGGCGCCTCGCACCTATCGAGCAACGACCCGCGCCTGCATTTCGGCCTGGGAACCACCACCGCCGCCGACCGGGTGGAGATCCGCTGGCCCTCCGGCCGCAGGCAGGTCCTGACCACGCTGCCGGCGGGCCGCTATCACCTCATCAGCGAGCCGGATGCCCCGGTGTCTCCGACGCCAAAGAACTGAACGGCCGGCGGTCAGGGATTCGGTTGTTCGAGGAGCTTCTTCGCAGGTGGCGCTGGAGGTGGCGGCGGTGCCGCCCCGGTGGCGACCGGCGGGGGCGCCGGGGCCGTCGCCTTGAGGCTCGGGGGCTGGGAGTGTCCGCCGGCTTTCGGGTTCTTCAAATCCGGGTGCGCCGCGAAGTAGTGATCGATGACCCACTGCGGTACGTAGGCCCGGTCCTTGTTTCCCTTGGTGTGCGGGATCTTGGACTCGTATTTCCCGTCGCCGTTGGTGTCGAGGATGCTGAATTCGAACGGCGGCTTGCCGTCGGTGTCGATCTCCACCCCGAAAATCCGGCCCTCGATTTCGTAGGTCATGAAGCGGGTGCCATCGGCCCGACGATACCCTCTGAGGATCGTTTCCTTCCCCTCGATCAGCGGGGTCCGGTCGGAGACCCGGATCGCTTCCTTGGCGGCCGTAATTACGTTCGGGAAGCGCCAGCCGGCCTCGTTGACGAGGATTTCGGCCCGGACATCGGTCCCGGAGGAAACCACTCCCAGCAGCAGAACCGTCAGAACCGCCGCGGCGGCGGAGCTCGTTCGATGGCGATCGCAGAACACGAAGATCTCCTGCCACGTGGAACGCGTGGCGCGATGATTATAAGCGGCGGGGCGGGGATCGCCCAACGGGTCGGCACGGGGACCAGCGCCCGACGGGCCGGCGCGGTGGCGCCGCCCTGGGGACCGGTCAGACCTGGACCAGGATGTCCTGTCCGTCCATCCGCACCGGATAGCACCCGACCTTGAGGGCCGGCTGGTTGGCGCACTGACCGGTCGCGACCTCGAACTTGAAGGCGTGCCAGGGACAGGTGATGCTCGTTCCATCCAGCTTCCCCTCGCCGAGCGGCCCTCCCCGATGCGGACAAGTGTTGGAGGTGGCGTAGACCTTCCCATCCACGTTGAAGAGGGCCACGGGCCTCCCGGCGGCATCGACGGTCATGGCGGCACCTTCCGGCAGGTCGGCCATCGTCGCGACTTTCACGAATTGGGGCATGGGACTTTCAATCCTCGGGTCGTCCGTCTGGATGACTGTTGGCCAGGATCGTCTTGTAGTACGGCAGCAACTTTTCCCGGTAGACCGAGATCAGGCGATCGAGCAGGTCGCGCGGCTCCGTGCTGTAGACAATCTGCGACCCGGTCTGTTTCTGGATCAGGTCGACGATGACTTCCATCTTGTCGGCGATCCCTCCCGTTCCCTTGAGGATGCCGATCATCTTCCCTTCGTCGTAGGCGATGGCGAACTCGCCGAGCGTACCGCTGCGCCCTCCCATGAAGACGACGAGGTCGCAGGACCGGATGTTCTCGATCTCGCGTCCCATCAGGCCGCTGCCCGTATAGACCAGCACGTCGTAGCCTTCATAGGGGGAGTGGTACTTCATGCAATGTTCCTCGAAGTTCAGGGCCGGGGAAATGCCGACGACGATCCCGCCGGCCGATTTCGCCCCCTTGACCGCCTGGTGGGGCAGACCGGGGCAGGCGCCGGTGACCAGGACGCAGCCGTGCTCCGCGACCGCGCGTCCCATCTCGAACGCCTTCTCCATTGCCGAGTCGGTGAGCGTTCCGCCGGCCGACCCCATGACGCCGACGGTGATCCGCAGTTTCCCCGCCCGTTCCTCGACCAGGTTCACGGATGCCTCCACTGACCCGCACCGCGCGGGTGCCGCAGAGTCTAGCATCAGCCGGGACCGACCTGGGGCGGGCGTTTGACCACACTCCGACCCGCCCCTATACTGCCGGCTTGCGCCGGCGGCTTGGACGCCATCCTGCATCCCCTCGCCGGCGCCCGCGTGTCATGCGACTTCTGAACGGACGACGCCAACCGATCGAACCGAGAAGCGCCCGCCTCAGCGCGGCGGGCGGCATCCTCGGCCTGCTGCTTCTGGTCGTCGCCTGCGCCGGACCGGGATCGGGAGCCCCGGCCATCGGACCGGCCGAGGGGAAGGCCCACCCGATGGTCGGTCGCCAGGGGGCGGAATTCATGGCCCAGGGATCCGGCGGGCAGTGGCTGCCGTCGCAGAACTGGAAGGACAAGCCGCTCGCCCTGCTGTTCTTCCGGCCAGGATCGGCGGGTATCGCCGAGGTGGTGCGTGCGTTCGCCACGATGCGCACCGACCGGGCCTTCGCCCCGACCATTTTCCTCGGACTCGGTCTCGACTCCACCGAGCGGCTCGAACAGTTCACCCGCCTGAACGGCCTGAATCTGCCAATCCTCCGCGACCCCGGCCGGATCGCCCGCGACTACGAGGTCGGCGACCGCCCGACGGTGATCCTGCTCGACGCGCATCGCGCCGTGCGCTTCCGCCTCGACGGCTTCACCGCGTCCCATCTCAAGGCAAGGTTGGAGGCGGTCGCCGCCGCGTTGCGTGACCTCCCGATGCAAGCGAGCGAGGTGACGACCGGGCTCGACCTGGCCTACACGGCCAACCCGCGCGCGCCGCTGTTCCGGGCACCCGACCTGCGCGGCCGGATCGTGGACCTGGCTGCCCTCAAGGGGAAGGTGGTCGTCCTGATTTTCTTCGACCAGGACTGCCCCCATTGCGACAAGGACCTCCCCCTCCTCACGCCGGTGCTGCGCGAGTTCCGGAACCACGGCGTTGTCGCCGTCGGCGTCGCAAGCCGGACGGGCGACGGGACGCTCGAGCCGTTCGTCAAGAAGCACGGGCTGGACTTCCCGGTCATCCTCGACTCCGCCCGCGCGATTTTCACAAAGTACGAATCGTCACGCACGCCCGACGTCTTCTTCATCGACCGCGACGGCTTCATCCGCTTCCGCGAACACGGCGATCGGCCGGACCGCGCGATGCTGACCCGGCTGCAACTCCGGCTGTTGCTCGGCGAGGACCGGACCCGTCTCGCCGCCAACCTGCCGGCCGCGACCTACGTTGGCGACGGGACCTGCCGGACCTGCCACCAACGCGAGTACAACGACTGGCTCCTGACGCCGCACAGCGTGGCGTGGGACAGCCTTCAGCAGGGCGATCGCTTCAAGGACCCGGAGTGCGTCCGCTGCCACGTGACCGGCATCGGGAAGCCGGGCGGTTTTGTCGACCCCGGGACCACCCCGCACATGGTGAATCTGCAATGCGAGGTCTGCCACGGGCCGGGCGGCGGCCACCCCGCCACACCGGCCGTGGATCTCGAGGCGATGTCACGGATCTGCGCCGACTGTCACACCGGCAAGTTCGTTCTGAACTTCAACGTGGACGAGGCGCTGGCGCTGATGGCGCACCAGGACCACCCCGACCTGGAGAAGCGCTTCAAGTACAGCGACCTGCAGCGCAAGCGGCTCGATCAGATCAACACCCGCCGGCTGGAGAAGTTCAAGTCGGGGGTCGCCCACGTCGGCGCCGATGTCTGCCGCGAGTGCCACTCCGAGGCGTACGATCAGTGGAACCGCACGCCGCACGCCGCGACCTTCGCCAGGCTGATCAAGATGGACCGGGGCGCCGACCCGGCCTGCTACCGTTGCCACGTCACGGGCGCCGGCGGCAAAGCCGGCTTCGGTGATCCGGCGGCGACCGACTCGATGACCAATGTCCAGTGCGAGGTCTGCCATGGCCCCGGCGCCGATCACGTCGCCGCTCCCGACGCCCTCAAGAAGGAGACCATCTACGGCATCACCGACCAGTGCTCCTTCTGCATCATCCAGGGGGTCTGCGTCACCTGCCACGATCAGGCCAACGACCCCGACTTCGACATCGAGAAAGCGTTGCCGCACGTGCAGCACGGAGACGGCGCGGCGCGCCATGGTCGTCAAACGGAGGCCCCATGATGCAACGCCTGCACCGGATCGCCGCCCGCCCGTCCATCGCCGCCCCGATTTTCTCGATCGCCGCCATGGCCGCCACCGGTTCCGGGTGCGCGCCGCGGCGCGCCGGTCCGCCGGCCGATCTGATCGTCTACAACGGGAAAGTGGTCACCATGGATCCCGGGAAACCCGAGGCGCAGGCGGTGGCGGTGCGCGGTGGCACCATCGCCGCGGTCGGCAGCGACGCCGAGATCCTGGCGCTCGCCGGCGACGCGACCCGCCGTCTCGACGCCCGGGGCGGCATGGTCCTGCCTGGGCTGATCGACGCGCACGGGCACATCAGCAGTCTTGGCGGACAGATCGCCAGCCTCGATCTCCGGGGAGTGGATAGCCTCGCCGAGGTCTCCCGTCGAGTCCGGGAGCGCGCTGCGCAGCTGCAACCGGACGAGTGGGTGACCGGTGGAGGCTGGGACCAGAATCTCTGGCCCGGCGAGCGGTTCCCCGATCACCGGCCGCTTTCTGAGGCCTCTCCCGATCGCCCGGTCTGGTTGTCCCGCATCGACGGCCATGCCATGTGGGCCAACCGGAAGGCGATGGAGCTGGCCGGCATCACTCGCAAGACCCCCGACCCGGTGGGCGGCTCAATCGTGCGCGACGCGAAAGGCGAACCGACCGGCATCTTTGTCGACAACGCCACCGACCTGGTCGGCAAGGTTGTGCCCCCGCCATCGCGGGAGCAACTCAGGTCGTGGATTCTACTTTCCCTGCAGCGCTGCGCCGCCGCGGGGCTGACGGAGGTCCACGATGCAGGCGTGTCTGCAGAGGAGGTGGCCGCCTTTAAGGAGCTGGCCGACGCCGGGCAGCTGCCGCTGCGGGTCTATCTCATGTGGTCCGGCATGGGAATGGGGAGCGCCGAGGCGCTCGACAAGGCGCTCGCCGAACCGCCGCTCGTCAATTACAAGGACCGGGTGACGCTGCGCGCCGTGAAGCTGATGATCGATGGCGCCATGGGGTCGCGCGGTGCGGTTTTCCTGGAAGACTACGACGACGACAAGGGGAACCGCGGTCTGTTCGTCATGGACCCGAAGGCGATCGAGGCGTACACGAACGTGGCGCTGAAGCGCGGCTATCAAGTCAACACCCACGCCATCGGTGACCGCGGCATCCGGTTGACGCTGGACGCCTACGAGAAAGCGCTCGCCGCCAACCCCTCGCCCGACCCGCGGCCGCGCATCGAACACCTGCAGTGCATCGCGAAGGACGACGTGCCGCGACTCAAGAGTCTCGGGGTGATCGCCTCGATGCAGCCGAGTCACGCCACCAGCGACATGTACTGGGCCGACGAGCGTGTCGGCGCCGAACGCGGGCAGGGGCTCTATGCCTGGCGCTGGGTGATCGATTCAGGGGCGATGATCGCCGCCGGGTCCGACTTCCCGGTCGATCCCGAGCGCCCGTTGATCGGGATCCACTCGGCCGTCACCCGGCAGGACCTCAAGCACTGGCCCGAGAACGGCTGGCACCCTGACCAGAAGATGACCCTCGACGAGGTGCTGCGCGCCTACACCGTCAACGCCGCTTACGCCGGCTACGAGGAGAAGGTGAAGGGCCGCCTCACGCCCGGCTATTGGGCCGACCTGACGGTGCTGGCGAAGGATCTCCGGGCGATTCCTGTCCCGGAGATCCCTGACACCCGTGTGGTCTACACCATCGTGGGCGGCAGCATCGCGTACGAAGCGCGCTGACCGGTCGATCCGACTCCGTCAGTACGCGCGGCTCCACCGACGCCCGGCTCTGGCCGGAGCGCCTGGACCTGCCGGAACGCTCGGGCGTGCCCCAGCCGCGGCCACTTCCGCAACAGGCGGTCGCGCCGGGGCGTACGGTCGCGGCTGGGCTGTCGGTCGCGCCGGACCCGCCGGCCGGGCCTGGGCGTACGGTCGCTGTTGGGCTGCCGGCCGCGTCTGGTGAAACGATCGCGGATGGGTTGACGGTCGCGCCGGGCCTGCTGGTCTCGGCTGACCGGCGGGCCGCGCCGGACCGGTGTAGGTCTCGGCGAATCCTTCCACCACACGACGTTCGATGGCGTGCCCGACGAGGGCCTCGATCCCCCGCACGTGCGGGTGATCTTCCGGGGAGACGAGCGACAGGGCGTCGCCGGTTGCGCCGGCGCGCGCCGTGCGCCCGATACGGTGCACGTAGTCCTCGGGGACATTTGGCAGGTCGAAGTTGACCACGTGGGCGATACCGTCCACGTCG
>JANNTZ010000101.1:0-1538 GCA_031394595.1 Acidobacteriota bacterium | reverse complement strand
CTCGTGGGCTGGGGGCGCTGGCTCGAGCTGCGGCTCCCGCCCGGGGAGACGGCCCTGCCGGGCCGGATCTGGTCGGTGGGGCTGGCGATGATCGGCGTGCTGCTCCTTCTCTACCGCGAGAGCTGACCCGTCGCCTGGTGTCGCGACTCAGAAGTTCGCTGGCGAGTTGACGGGCGGGGCTGGGGGTGCCCTCCCCGGACTGAGCATTTCCGCAAGCCATCGTGCTTTTGCGACAGTCCGCTCCCCAATCGACCTGGACTCGGGCGGGATGTGAAGACATGAACGTGATGCCGTGAAGGAAGGGAATACCGCCGAGTCGAAGAGCCGGTATTGGGACCGGCAAGCAGCGCGATACGACAGGGCCATCCGGGTCCTGAATCGGCGATTCGTCTCGCAGATCGGTGAATTGGTCAAGCCGTACGTGGTCGGCCGTCCGCGAGTTCTGGAGGTCGGCGCCGGGACAGGTTTAGTGTCCCAGTACCTCACGGGGGCGAGCACGCTGATTGTAAGTGACATCTCGGACGGCATGCTCCGCATTTGCCGCGACCGTCTCTCGCGAGCATCGCTCAATCGCGTTCTCGTGATCAAGGCGGACGTTCACGGCCTCCCCTTCAGAGCTGACTCGTTTGATGTCGTGGTCTGTGCGAACCTGCTCCACCTGTTACCGGCGGTGGAGGGGGTGTTGATCGAGCTCATGCGCGTCGTGAAACCGGGTGGGCACCTCCTTGCCCCGACCTTCTGCCACGGGCAGAACTCCCTGGCGAAGGTCGTGTCCAAGGGACTGAGCCTGGCCGGCTTCCCTGTCGTCCACCGATTCTCCCAGCAGAGCCTGGCCAAGACGCTTCAGGACCATGGGCTGGAGCTCGTGGAGGCAAAGCTCTTGGCGGGAATACTCCCAGTGCTTTGGCTCGTTGGAAGGGATCGTTCCCGCCTTGCGTGAGGCGCCGGACGCGCGTGGATGTTCGCTGGGCGGCCAGGCGCATCGCGGAGGCGTACCCGAGGTTCGGTTACCGCTGCGGGCCCCACGGTGTCGCCGTGAGGTGAGCATGGCCGGTGTGACGGCGAGAACGCGGGTGGCAGCGCGGCGGGGCCGCCGCTCGTAAACCGGACCTACCAGGCCCCAGGAGTGGCGGCACGCAGGGCCCGCGCGGTTGAGCCGGGAATAGAGGAAGAGCTTTACCACGGAGGTGCTCATGGAGCGACGAGGGCAAAGCTGGCAAGAACGTGAAGTTGCGCGCTCGGTAGCCGGCCCGGGCGGGGACGTCCATTGGACACGGCGGCGCGTGATCGGGGCGGCATTGTCGACAGTCGGGTTGGCGCTCGCTGGCCCCGCCTCGCTGGCACTGGCATCGCACATCCCGCGGACCCCTCCGCAGAGCCGCGGGCCGTTCTACCCCTTGCAACTCCCGCTCGACAAGGACAATGATCTCGTGACAATAGCGGGCCGGTCCGGCCTGGCCACGGGCCAGATCGCGCACGTCGTCGGCCGGGTGTTGGACGAGCATGGGCGGCCCGTTCCGAAGGCACGCATCGAGATC
>JANNTZ010000073.1:0-2661 GCA_031394595.1 Acidobacteriota bacterium | reverse complement strand
GATGTCGTCCTCGGTCACCCCCTGGCAGCCGAAGACACGGTAGGCCATGAGCGTCGCTTCCGGCGCCACCCCCTTCACCGTCCCGTTCGCCGCGAGGATCCCGGCGACGTGCGTCCCGTGACCGCCGCAGTCATCCGGATTCGGATCGGCGACCGGCTGGGTGCCCGGGCCCGTGTACGCGTTGCCGACGAAGTCCCAGCCGCCGGCGACCTTGAACCCGGGACCGAACCCGCCCCCGAGATCCGGGTGGTGGTAGTCAACGCCGGTGTCCATCACGGCGATCCGGATGCCGTCGCCGGTGAAGCCGGCGGCGTGGACGACACTCACCCCGGTCATGCCGATGGCGGTGAACAACTCCGGCGCGGTGGCGCCCGCGCCGATCGGCGTCGCCGGCTCGGGGGCCTCGATCCTGCCGACCGGGTAGAGGTCAACCACCTCCGGCAGCCGCGACAAGGCGAGCAGATGACGCGGGGCGATGCGAATCGACAGTCCATTCCACAGCGTGTCGTAGGCGAACCGTTCGACGAACGGGATCTTCGCGGCCCGGGCGGCGCGGCGGAAATCATCCTTTTCCTTTTTCACCCGGTCGAGCTGGCGCGCCGCGTCCGCGTCCAGAATCTCGGCGACCGGCGCGCCCGCCAGCTCGACGAACCAGGTCTCCATCTTCTCGACCGTGACGGATGGTCCGCCCGGGTCGCCCCCGATCGGCCGGCGAACTTGCTCGGCGGTGGGGCCGACGCCCACGGGGACGGTCAGGAGGACGAGGAAAAGTGCGACGATGGCTAACCCTGCGATCCGCTTCATGGGATCTCCCTCCATGCGACGCGTGTCCGGGTACGGGTGGAGTTGTCTGCGCTGCTGCGACGAAAGAGTGTCGAGAAACGGCTCCCAAGTCAAGTGATCCTGCGGCTGAGGAGTCCCCGGGGTGCCAGGCTGACTGGGCGGTGGTCTTCGCATGAGGTAGCTGCGGGATCCCGGGGCTGAGACGCCGCGCCCTGCGTTCGCCGGGGCGTGCGAGACCGAGCGACGGGGTCCCGCCGCGCGTTCCTCAGCACGGTGGGCGGAGCGAGGCGAGCCGAGAGGAGGGTCGCGCCAGCGACCCGGACTCGTCCCCGGCGGACGCAGGGCCGGCGTCGCACCCTGGACCCCCGGTGGCCCCCTTCCGCGGGCGCCGCGGGCACGGCATACTCCGCAGCCATGGAACCGCTGCCACTGCTTCTGGTGCTCGCTGCCGCCGCCCTCAGCGCCGGCTGGAACCGCCTGGTCCACGACAGCGCCGACAAGATCGCAGTGATGGGCGTGTCGGGAATCGTCTCGGCGCTGATCCTGCTGCCGATGACGCTGGCCCATCCGCCGTGGGCCGTCTGGCCGTTAATCGTCCTGTCGGCGATCGCCGAAATCGTCTACAGCCTCGCCCTGTCGGCTGCCTATCATCGCGGCGAACTGTCGCTCGCCTACCCGCTCGGGCGGGGAGCGGCGCCGCTTCTGGTGACGCTCGGCGGCTGGATGGTCCTGGGGGAGCACCCGGCGCCGCTGCCGCTCCTGGGGGCGGCGCTGCTCGGGGCCGGGCTGGGGTTGCTGTCGCATGCCGGCTGGAAGGCGGGACGCGCCGATGCCGTAGGCTTCGCCCTGCTGGCGGGCATGGCGATCGCCGGCTATACCCTGGTCGACGCGCGGGCGGTCCGGCAAGTCGATCCGGCGGCCTACCTCGGGCCGGTCTTGGGGCTACAGGGGATTGCAATTTGCGCTTTCAGCCGGTGGCCGAAGGGGCGCCTGCGCCAATCGCTGCGACCGTCGTTCCTGGTCGGGATCGCCAGCATCGTCGCCTACCTGATGATCCTGCACGCCATCCGGGTCGCCGAGGCCGGCCGTGTCGCCACGGTGCGCGAGGTCGCCGTCCTGATCGGCATCCTGCTGGCGCGCGAACGTCCCGGCGGCTGGATCTGGGCCGGGGCCCTCTGCTGCGTCACCGGGGCGATCCTGGCGGCGTGGTAAGCCCCGGGGCAGGTCGGACCCCCGGTAACGGTCGGCGGAGCCTCCCGGCGGTCACGGGGTACAATTGCGGCCTCGCACTCGACGAACCAAGGGGGATCGCGATGGGGATCGGCACGGTCACGCCGGGCGCACGCCTGGTCACGCTGCTTGGCGATGGCGTCCACGTCATCGCCATCCGGATCGCGGAGACCGCGCCGGTCGGGCTGGAGCGAGTGGAATCGGGCGAGCCGGCCAGCTGTGGATACTGGCGCCTCGCCGCCCAGGGCCGGGCCTTCTACACCGAGGCGGTCGATCACTTCCAGTGCCCGGTGGGCGCCATCGTCCACGGGATCGTGCCGCCACCCGAGGTCGCCGCAGAATTGCAGACCCTGCTCCGGAAGATGGGGTCGATCGGCTACATCCGCCCCGACGAGGCGGCCGGTCTGCCCCATCTCGATCACGAGCCGCGCTACATCGCCTACGCGCCGCTGGCCGAAGCGCCGTTCGCGCCCGACCTGGTCCTGGTGCGCGGGTCGGCACGCCAGCTGATGCTGCTGGCCGAAGCGGCCCAGGCTGTGAGATTGATCGGGGACAGCCCGGCCCTCGGACGGCCGACCTGCGCGGTGCTGCCGGCGGCGCTGCAGTCGGGACGGATGGAGACGAGTCTCGGTTGCGTCGGCAACCGGG
>JANNTZ010000071.1:0-4555 GCA_031394595.1 Acidobacteriota bacterium | reverse complement strand
GTGATGACCCCGGGGAGACCGGCCAGGAAATCGATGCCCGGCGTGTCCTTCAGCCGAAGGTCCCGGCGCACGGCATTGATCGCTTCCAGGTAGGCGGCCATCAGTTCGCGGTTGATCTCGACCTTCGGCGGCGACGGCCGGCCACGGCGCAGGACGATGGCGATGTCCAGCCGCCCCCGCTGCACCCGATCCTGGATCCGCGCCCGCAGCGCCGCCTCCAGACCGGCGGCCTCGGCGGGCAGCCGCATCTTGACGTCCAGGAAGCGATGGTTCACTCCCTTGACCTCCACCTCCGCCCGCAGGTCGGCACCCTCCGCCGCCCCCTGACCGAACCCGGTCATGCCCCGAATCGCCGCCACCGTCGTCCCGCCTCCGTCCTGCCCGGCGAGGATCAGGACCGCCGGGCCGTGGCGATCATATCCCACGCCGCCGCCGCGGCCCGCGCCGCCGCACCCGGCCTTCCGAGCCGTCCGCGCACCTGGAGCAGGGCCCGGCGTGTCGCCTCCGCCACCGGCGGATCGGTGAGGAACCGCCGCAACTCACGGGCGATCGTCTCCGGCCGGCAGTCATTCTGGACCAACTCCGGCACCACCCGTTCCCCGGCGATCAGGTTGGGCATGCCGATGTGCGGGATGCGTGACAGGAAGCGGGCCAGGAGGTAGGTCACCGGGTTGACGCGGTAGACGATCACCATCGGCACACCGAGGAGTGCCGTCTCGAGCGTCGCGGTCCCGGAGGCGACCACGGCGGCATCCGAGGCGGCGACCAGGTCGTAACGGTCATCCGCCACCACCAGCGGCCGGTCGGGCGGGGCCGCGAGGGAACGAACCTGATCCTCCAGATCGCGACGATCGAGCGTCGGTGCCAGCGGCAGCACCGCCTGAAGATCGCGGAACTCTTCGCGCAGCAGGCGGTAGGCGCCGATCATCGCCGGCAGGTGGGCCCGCACCTCGTTGCGCCGGCTGCCCGGCAACAAGGCCACCACGGGGCGATGTGGATCGATCCCGATCGGCCGGAGCGTCTGATCGCGAGTCCGTCCGGTATGGACGAGGTCAAGCAGCGGGTGCCCCACAAACTCCACCGGGACGCCGGCGGCACGGTAGATCTCCGCCTCGAACGGCAGGATGACCAGCATCCGATCGACGATCCGGGCAATCTGCCGGACGCGGCCGCCCCGCCAGGCCCAGACCTGGGGGCTGATGTAGTACAGGACCGGCACCCCCGCCCGCTTCGCCCGGCGGGCGACGCGCAGGTTGAAGTCCGGGTAGTCGACCAGCACGACGAGATCCGGCCGGCTGGCCGGGTCACCGAGCGGCGCGGTCACGGCGCGGAACGCAGCCCAGATCCGGCCGATCGAACCGATCACTTCGAGAATGCCGGTGACCCCGAGGGCCTCGGCATCGGCCAGCGGGCGAAGCCCCGCCGCCCGCATGCGGGGGCCCCCGATTCCGAGGAACTCGGGAGGCTGCCGCCCGGCGGCGGCGACCCCCGGCACCCCGCCCGGACTCTCCGCGGCGGCCACCGCGGGCACTCCGCCTGGCCGCCCGGCAGCGGTCATCGCCTCCATCAGGCTCCCGGCATGCAGGTCACCGGACGCCTCCCCGGCGACGATCAGGACCCGGGCCGGTTGACTGAGGCCACCCGCCCGATTCCCGCCCGCCGGCACGGGCCTTTCCGGCGCGATCATGCCCGTGTCGCCGTCGTCACGCCGGGACCCGCGCGCCACGGGCGCGCTCCTCGGCCTCGGCCGTCAAGCGACCGAGCGTCGTCTGCAGGTCGCGGCGGATCTGATCCATCGTGTCGCGGTCCGCTTCGACGGGCACCGGAATCGGATCGCCGTAGACAAACACGCCGCGGGAGAACGGGCAGGGAATCTGGAACGCGTCCCAGGACTTCAGAGTTTTTTTTTACCCGCGGCGAAAGCCACCGGAACGATCGGCACTCCACCCAGGCGCGCCGCTTCGACGACCCCGATCTGCACCACATGCCGCGGTCCCCGCGGACCGTCGGTGGCGAAGGCGGCGTCGTGCCCGGCCCGCAGGTGCCGGATCATTTCCTTCAATCCGCCCACCGCTCCCCGGCCGGTGGACCCGCGCACCATCTGGTGCCCGAAGCGTTCCAGGGTCCGGGAGACATACTCGCCATCCCGGTGCCGGCTGCTCAGCACCGACAGGCGCCGGCCGTAAAGGCCACCCAGATAGGAGTAGGTCATCATCAGGAGTTGATCGTGGAAGAAGGCGTGGACATAGGGCCGGGCGGCGCCATGAAGTTCCCGGACCACCCCGTCGTTGATCCAGGTCCAGCGCATCAACCGGCGAAGAACGCGGATCAGGCCGCTCGCCAGCACCGGCCCCGCCGACAGCATGAAGCCGCTCTTCGTCATGGTCCGCCGCGCCCCTCAGGACGGCGGCGGATTATAGCAGGCTGGGGCGGCGGCCCAAGCTTCTGGATGCTCATCAGTCGGCAACCTGCAGGGACCCGGGGCCCGCGCCATGTTGGTGTATAGTGCGCCACCGACAAGGGCTTCGAGAGTGGGAGGATGGACATGAAAAGGTCCGTTGCGTTCGATACGTCCGGTAGGCGGCGGCGGGTTCTCATCACCGGCGGCGCGGGATTCATCGGCTCACACCTGTGCGACCATTTCCTCGGACAAGGATTCGAAGTCGTCTGCGTCGACAACTTGCTCACCGGGACAACCGCGAACATCGCCCACATCCGCAGCCCGCTGTTCACTTACATCCATCTCGACATCACGAACTACATCTACCTCGAGGGCCCGGTCGATTACATTCTTCATTTCGCCAGCCCGGCGAGCCCGAAGGACTACCTCGATCTGCCAATCCAGACGCTCAAGGTTGGATCGCTCGGCACCCACAAGGCGCTTGGGCTCGCCCGCGCCAAGGGGGCAACATTTCTGCTGGCGTCCACGTCCGAGGTCTACGGCGATCCCCTTGAGCACCCCCAGAAGGAGTCCTACTGGGGAAACGTCAACCCGGTCGGTCCGCGCGGCGTGTACGACGAGGCGAAGCGGTTCTCCGAGGCACTCACCGTGGCCTACCGGAGCGCCCACGGGCTGAAGACGAAGATCGTGCGCATCTTCAACACCTATGGCCCCCGCATGCGGATCGAGGACGGCCGGGCCATTCCGACTTTCCTGGCCCAAGCCCTCCGCGGCGAGCCGGTCACGGTATTCGGCGACGGCAGCCAGACCCGCAGCTTCTGTCACGTCAGTGATCTGGTCCAGGGGATCTCCGCCCTCCTGATGTCCGACCACGTTGGTCCGATGAATCTCGGCAACCCGAGCGAACTCTCACTCCTGGATATGGCACGTACCATCATCGCCCTCACCGGCTCGAAAAGCCGCATCACCCATCGGCCGCTCCCGGAGGACGATCCGAAGGTCCGGCAGCCTGATATCACCTTGGCGCGCAAGGTCCTTGGCTGGAGCCCGCGAGTCGGGCTCGATGAGGGTCTGGCCGATGTGATCCAGGACTTCAGGAAACGACTGAAGCTGGCTGCAGGAGGTGAGCGCGCATCGCGCAAGCCCCACGGGACGGCGCGGCGCACCCTGAGGAAATCGGGTTAAGAGCCCGTCCCCGTGCTGCGTCGGCCGCTGCTTGAATCGCCAACGTCTTTCCCGGCCACGGCGGACAGGCTGGCACGTTTCTCCGCGGCCCTGGCTTTCTTGCCCCCCGACTCGCCGTAGTAGTAATACCCGACGTAGTAGTAGTCCTTGTAATGCGAGCGGTCGAGATCGACGTTGTTGAGGATCGCGCCAATGACGTTGGGGTTGACCTTCCTCAGGTTCGAAAGACACCGGCGGATCAACTCGCGATCGTTCTCGTTGTGCTTGATGACCATGGCAACCAGGTCAACCATCGAGGCAAGCACCACCGCGTCGGCGAGCGATACGACCGGCGGGGAATCGATGAAGACCCAGTCAAAGTTCTGGCGAACTTCCTGTAGAAGCAACCGAAATCGCTCGTGACCGAACACATCGAGTGGGTTCGGCGGCAATGGCCCGCTGGTGAGCACCGACAGGTTCGGCAGACCGCCATTCTTGGCGTAGTCCCTCCACCCGTCCTCCTCGGAGGACAGAATGTAGTTTGTGAGGCCACCGTCGCGGCCCAGTTCCAGTCTCTGGTGGACCGCGGGTCGCCGGAGATCGCAATCGACGATCAGGACCCGGTCACCTGACTGCGCGAGCGTCCGCGCCAAGCTCACGGCGGTGCTCGTCTTGCCTTCCTGTGGGCCAGCGCTGGTAATCAGCACGACGTTCGCGTGTCTTTGCTTGCGGGAAAACAGCAGGCTGGTGCGCAGGGTCTGGAAGGCCTCCTTGACAGCATTCTCCGAGTCATCAGTGCGCTTCGGAATAATCGCCAGCAGATTCAGTTTCAGATAATGCTCGACATCATCGGACGATCGGATGGTGTTATCCAGGTACTCCATGAAGAACACCGTCCCCACGCCAAGGAGCAACCCAAGCAGCACGCCAACCGCTAGGTTGAGCAGTCGGCGAGGTTTGACCGGTGCCCTGGGGATCGGAGCCGAATCG
>JANNTZ010000047.1:0-4312 GCA_031394595.1 Acidobacteriota bacterium | reverse complement strand
GCCGGTTGGAACGCGGGCCCGAATACCGCCAGCGCCACCAGGACCGGCACGATGGCGAAGAGGAGGTGGGTGCGGCGCGTGCGGACGCGGGACGAATTCATCGGGCGCGGCAGTCTATCACGACGATGCGCGGCGTCCGGACCGCCGTCGCGCTCCGGCGGAGCCGGACCGCGGCGCCGCGCCGGAACCGCTCAGGCGCAGAAACTCGGCCCGCAGCGCCGGGATCCTGTCGAACGCCCCCGTGGTGGCGAAGGTGACGACGCGTGATCCGCGCTGGCGGGCGCCGCGGATGGTCATGCAGAGATGCTCGGCGTCCATCCGGCAGGCCACTCCCCGCGGGCGGAGCGCCCGATCGATCGCCTCCGCGACCTGGTGGGTCAGCCGTTCCTGGAGTTGCAGGCGGCGGGCCAGCGCATCCACCGCCCGGGAGATCTTCGACAGACCCGCGATCCGGCCCGCCGGCAGGTAGGCAACGTCCGCCGTCCCGCGAAATGGCAGCAGGTGATGCACGCAGACCGACACGAACGGGATGTCCCGGACCACGACCATCCCCGACTCCCGGCCCGCGATCCCGGCCGCGAGGATCCGCTGCGGGTCCTCGCGGTACCCACCGAGAATCTCCCGGCTCCAGGCGTCGGCGACCCGCGCCGGCGTCCGGCGTCGATCGCCCGCCATATCGGGTTCCCGGATCCCGTCCAGGAAGACGCGGGTGCCGCGCTCCAACGCCGCGCGGTCCGGGCCGGCGGATCGGCGACCCTCCCCCGGGCGCCGCCTGGCGTTACTGCGGCGGGCGCTTTTCATACGCATCGCGCGTGGCGCGGTCGAGCGGGCTCCCCTCGGTCGGCGTGCAGGCACAGTGCCCCTTCTTGTCCACGGCGACATGACCGCTGTTCTTGTGGCATTTGCCGTCGCAGTTGCCGCAGATCTTGTCGGTACAGACCACGCGGATGATCCGCGGCGGCGGCGCGGGGGAAGCCTCGGGTGCCAGCGGTGCCGGGGAAGCCCCGGGTGCCGGCGTGGCGCCCGGGGCAGGCGGCGCGGGGGCCTCCGGGACCGGAGAGGGGGCGGGCGCCGGCGGCGCGTCGCTCTCTTTTCCCGGCGGCGGGGGTGGTGGGTCCTGTTTCGCCGGCGTCTCGCCGGCGACCACGAGAACCATGGCGAAAAGCGCGGCGGCCGTGACGATCAGCGGCGCGACCGTCCGCGAGGAGCGTGATCGAACGTCGTTCATCGAGGTCCTCCCTCTGTCTGATATTTAAGACCGGAGCCGGTGTTGAACAGGACCACCCGATCGTCGGGATCGACCGCCCCCTGGTCCACCAGGCGGGCGAGGCCGGCCAGCGCCGCGCCGCCTTCCGGACAGGCATCGATCCCCTCCTGCGTCGCAAGGCGGCCGGCGGCCTCGAGGATCTCCCGGTCCTCGACGGCGATCGCACTGCCGCCGCTGGCGCGGATCGCCCCGAGGATCAAATCATCCGCCAGGCTGCCGGGAACCCGCAGCCCCGCCGCGACGGTGCGCGGTTCAAGCCACGGCGCGGCCCGTCCGGCGCCGCTCTCGAAGGCGCGGACGATCGGGGCGCAACCCGCCGCCTGGACCGCGATCATCCGTGGCCGGCGTCGGTCGATCCAGCCGAGCGTCTCCATCTCCTCGAACGCTTTCCACATGCCGACGAGACCGGTCCCCCCGCCGGTGGGATAGACAATCAC
The DNA here is from genome assembly GCA_031394595.1 of Acidobacteriota bacterium. Classification (GTDB taxonomy): domain Bacteria; phylum Acidobacteriota; class Polarisedimenticolia; order Gp22-AA2; family Gp22-AA2; genus JANNTZ01. Next base: position 2,608 of record JANNTZ010000047.1, on the reverse strand, counting down.
CTCCGGAAGATCGAAATCCATCTGATCGGCGATCTCGTACGCCATGGTCTTCTTCCCCTCGACACGGAACGGCTCGTGGAAAGTCGCGACATCGTACCAGCGCCCCGGCCCCGCCGGGCCCAATTCCTCGCGCAGCGACCGGGAGGCATCGGCAATCGAACCCGGCACCAGCCGGACGTGGGCGCCGTAGCGCCGCGCTTCCTCGACACAGGCGCGGGGTGTTCCCTCCGGCATCACCACCCGGGTCTCCAGCCCTGCCCGCGCGCCGTAAGCGGCGAGCGCCGCGCCGGCGTTGCCGGCCGAGGGGGCCGCCAGGATTCGCGCCCCGCGGGCGGCCGCCACCGACACCGCGACCGACATGCCGCGCGCCTTGAACGAACCGGTCGGGTTGACCGCTTCGTCCTTGATAAACAGGCGCCGCAGCCCCATCGCGACCCCGACCCGGGGCGCCGGGACCAGCGGCGTATCGCCCTCCCCCAGCGTGACCGGCGTCACGTCCGGCAGCAGTTCCGCCCACCGCCAGAGACCGCGCGGCCGGCGACGCGCCATTTCGCGCGTCAGCGCCGCCCGCACGGTGTCCATCGGATAGCGGGCCAGCAACGGTCCGTCGCAGGAGGGACAAAGCCCCGCCGGCGACGACGCCGTCCACCGACAACGCGGGCACTCCAGACGACCCGGCGATCCCGTGGCGGGCTGCCAATCTCCCACGGCAGGTCAGCGGACGCGCCGGAGGCGATCGACGAACGACTCGGGCGGCTCGAAGCCGAACAGACGCAGGTCGATGTGCTCTTTCCCCTGCCCATCGATGAACACCAGCGTCGGGACGCCGATGATGTCGAACCGTTCGCGGATTTCCCCGACCGGGGCCGACTCGAACTGGGTGAGGTCGGCCTTGAGGCGGGTGAACCGCGCCGTCTCGGCAATCACCCGCGGGTCGGTGAAGGTGAACCGCTCGAGCTCGCGGCACGGCAGGCACCAGTCGGCCGAGAAATCTATGACCACCGGACGGCCGGCGACGGCCGCCTGCGCGACCGCCTCGTGAGTGTAGGGATCCCAGGCGATCTTCGGGCGGGCCTGGACCAGCGGCATGGACAACCAGGCCCCCAGCGCCAGGACGAAAAGTCCCACCAGCGCGCGGACGGCCGCCGACCCGCGCGCCAGGATCCGCGTACGATCCACCGCGCCGAGATAGATCGCCGACACGACGCTGAACGCGATCGCCAGCCAGCCGAGGGTACGGTCCTCGAGGAACGGCTGGACGAAGTAGATCGACACCGCCAGCAGGGCGACACCCATCACCTTTTTCGCGAAGATCAGCCACGGCCCGGAACGCGGCAGACTGGCGAGGGTGCCGGAGAAGATCCCGAGGAACAGACTCGGGATCCCGAGCCCGATCGCCAGGACGAAGAACAGCCAGAACCCGAGCACCGGGTCGCCCGAAGCGCTGACGAACCCGAGCAGCCCGACAATGAACGGGCCGATACACGGAGCGGCGACCAGCCCCATCGTCAGCCCCATGACCAGCGCCCCCGCCAGCCCCCGGCGTCCGCCGCCGGCCCGGCTGGTCAGCCAGCCCGGCATGCGGAACTCGTAAAGACCGAACATCGACAGCGCCATGGCGACGAACAGGACCACCAGTCCGCCAACCACCCACGGACTCTGCAGCGTCGACCCGATCAGCCCGCCGGACAGACCGGCGACCACCCCGAGCACCGAATAGGTCAGCGCCATCCCCAGCACGTACAGGGCCGGCAGGCCGACACGCATCCCCCAGCCGGTCGCCGCCTGCATCGTGAAAAACCCGATGGTGACCGGCAGGGTCGGGTAGATGCAGGGGGTCAGGTTGAGCGCCAGGCCGCCGAGGAAGGTGACCCCGAGAAGTACGATCAGGCCGCGCTGCTCGAGGAGATCGGCCACCGCGCCCGACCCGGAGGTCAGGGCGGTGGCACCGGCGGCCACCTCCGCGGCGCCACCCGACCCGCCGGCTGCGGACGCGACCACCGGTTCTCCGGCGACCTTCAGCGGGATCCGGAACTCGACTGTCTCCGGCGGCAGGCAGGTGGTGTCGCTGCACGCCTGGTAGGTAAGGCGCGCCCGCGCTTCGTGATCCCCGGCGGCGAGGTCCGGTCTGGGCCGGAGTGTGGCGCGGACGATCGTCTCCCCGTCGTAGACCGAAAGTTTTTCCTCGGCAAATTTCAGTTTGAGGATCCGCCCCGGCGGGTAGGAGATGTCCTCGACAAGGACAGCCGTCGTGTCCGGGAACTCGAGACGGGTGCCGATCAGGTACTCGAGCGTCGGGGTGGCGGAATTGACGTGCCAGCCCGGCGCGATGACGATCCGCAGCGACAAGGTGACCGCCTGTCCTGGACGGATCGTCGCCGGCGGTGCGACGATCGACGACTCGACAACACGCTGGATGTTCGGCCGCCCGACGACCATCCCCTTGATCGAGGTTTCGGCCGGGCCGTCGGCCGGCGCCGCCGGCAGCAATGACCAAGCCGTCAGAATGGCCACGGCAGGCAGGATCACCGCGACTCGCTGAACGAATGACCGGGACACGCGATTCATGGGCCGGACATTGTAGCCCACCGCGCGCGCGGCGACCGCC
>JANNTZ010000045.1:0-3209 GCA_031394595.1 Acidobacteriota bacterium | reverse complement strand
CCTTGATGTACTGCAGGATGAACTCGTTGTTCCCCATCAGGATGAAGCACCCTTTGTCGAGCATCGGGATGTCGTTGAGCTCCTCGTGGGTGTGGCGGGTGCCGATCGGCGGTGTCGCCGCCTCCATCACCGTCGTGTACCCCATGCCGGCGTAGAGATAACCGGTCGTGAAGCTCGAGGGGACGGTGTGGCCGACGCCCGAGCGCAGACCCGGCCGCCGCGGGCAGCAGTGCACCCGGTGGTCCTCCGGCCGGAAGGCCCGGGCGGTGTTGACCGCCGGGCTGGCGATGTGGGTGTGGATGTCGACGCCGCCCGGGAACACCACCAGCCCCGTGGCGTCGATCTCCTGCGCCGCGCCGCGACAGGCGGCGACGATACGGCCGTCTTCGACACAGACGTCGCGGACCACGCCGTCGTGGCCATTGCGGGGGTCGTACACCCGGCCCCCGCGGATGCGGATCGGCGGCGCCATGCGTCGCTAGCTCTGCCTGGCTTTCACGCCGGCGATGATCCGGTCGAGCACGTCGCGGTCGGGCGGCCAGGGCGAATCGACGACCTTGGTCTGCGGCAGCGGCACGTGGTCCATGCGGTACGCCACGCCGTCGGTGGCGACCCCGGCCTGGGCGACCGGGATGACGACGTCGGCGATGCGGGTCGTCTCGCTTTCCTTCGGGTCGATGGCGATAAGCGGCACGGTCCGGAGATGGTCGGCCGACTTGCCCGGGAAGTTGCCGATCGCGTCGGCGCCGATGATCAGGGCGGCATCCACCTCGCCGCGCGCCAGCAGGTCGGCCACCGAGAACTCGCCCGGATTGAAGCGCGGGTAGCCGCGGCTCAGGTTGACCGCGAACGGGAAGCCGGTCTGCCAGGTCAGCACCTGCGCCATGCCGACGACATTGCCGTGACCGCGCAGCGGCGCCGCCAGGAAATGGGTGAACTGGTTCAATTCCTGGGCCAGCCGCAGGAGCGCGACGATGTTCATGTACTTGCCACGCGTCATCGTCAGCCCCATCCCCCAGTGGACGATGCCGTACTCGGCCTCCTTCATCAGATCGACGAGCCGCCGCCATTCCTCCATCGGGACCCCGCCGACTTCCTCCAGATCGAGCGTGTGGCCGTTCACCAGCGCCGTCAGGACCGAGAAGATCTCGTAGTCCGAATGCGGCTTGATCTGGATGAAGGCGTCGGCCATCCGGGTGCTCGGGTTCTTGCGGACGTCCACGTGGATGACGGTTCGGTCCTTCGCCCCCTGGGGCGTGAACATGCCGCGCGCCGTCACCGAGTAGCGCGTCGCATGACGCGGATGGGCCTCGGCCGGGTTGCAGCCCCAGAAGATGACCAGATCGGCGCGGTTCTTCACTTCGCCGACGGTGCAGGTGGGGAGACCAACCGTCTGCATCGCCTGCAGGCTGGGGGCGTGGCAGACCGACGAGGTGTGGTCGATGTTGGCGCCGAGGAGATCCGCCAGCTCGACGGCGCTTCTCTGGGCATGCAACTCGGTCGAGTCGAGGCCGTAGATGAGCGGGTACTTCGCCACCGCCAGGATCTCCACGGCGGCATCGATGCAGGCGTCGAGTTCGGCCGGCTTCCCCTTGAGTCGGGGCGTGGTGAGTCCCTTGAGGTGGTGCAGGTAGGTGTCGCGCCCCAGGACACAGGCGTTCTTGACCTCGGTGATCTTCCCGTCGACGACGTGGACTTCAAGATCGTCGCACACCACGCCGCAGAACGGGCAGGTCACCCCCTTGACGACCCGTTTCGCTTCCACGACCTGGATGCCCTCACTCATGACGCACGACCTCGATCTCGATCCCTTTCGAGTCCGGCATTCCCGTCCCCTGCGTGTCGGGCCCGATCAAGGCATTGACGAACCCGCCGTACGCCGCGAACGCCAGACCCTCCGGGATGCTTCCCTCCCGGCAGCGCATGACCGTCGATCCGTGGGGCGACGCAATCCGGACCGCGTCGCCCGCTTTGATCCCGATCGCCTGCATATCGCCCGGGTGCATCTCCAGCGCCCCCACCTCGTCGAGATACTCCTTCGCCTCTTTCCCGAGGTGGATGGTCCGCCCTTGCTTGGTCGATCGCCCGGTGATCAGGATCAGCCTTCGGCCCACTGTTTCACCCCTCGCCCGTCCGGGCGTTCCGATGCTGGCAGACTAGACCCGCGGGCGGGGGGGCGTCAAGGATTCCGGGGCGCGCCGCGGAACGAACCGACCATCTGCGGGGCCGGGCCTCACACCCCACCCTGGTATCTCCACCCCCGCGCCCTCGCGTGCCGTTGCGCGTTCCCGGAATCCGGCGTATCCTCCAGTCAATTCGGGCTCAAGAACGCATGACGGGCCGTGCAAATCCAAGGAGGCTCTCTGTCATGCAATACGCCTGGTTCTCGCAGCAAGTTGTCTTCGATTCGGGCGATGCGCCGCAAAGGACGCCGTCACTCGCTGCCAATCCTTGGTGCACGCAGTCGGCTTCTGGGCGGCATCTGATTGATCCAGCGGTGGTTCACCCATCGGCATTGATCGAAGCACTCATTGATAGGCTGGCCTGCACGCGTCCTATTCCTTCAAACACCGCCTCGCCCCCAAGGACGCAGTCGCTCGCCGCCTATCCTTCGCATGCGAGGTCGGTGCATGGGCGCCAGCTTCAAGCTGGTGCAGCAGTTTGCTCGATTGCTTCGATCGGAGCGCCGATCAATAGGCAGGCCTGCGCGCGTCCTTTTCTTTCAAACGCAGTTCTGTCTACTTGTAGTTAGCTGGCCTTGAGACGGTCGGAACAGGCTTCAGGAGGTCGTATCCCGCCGGAGGATCCAGTGAATACCTGCGCTGCCCGACTGGTTGCAATGACAGTCGTTCTTATGTCTTTAGGCTGCTTGCCGGCCCAGCGGCTCACGACAGGCGGGGTGGTTCCTGGGAAACAGGTCCTTCAGGGCTCCAAGATCCTCATCCTGCCCATTGCAGATGGAGTCGAACGCGAGGATGGCCCTGCTGCAGGTTCAGGGGCGGCAATGACGGCTGGGATCCGGGATTCGCTCATCGCGCACGGCGTCGCCGTCGTTGCCCTGGACACCAGTCAGGTGTCCGATCCTGCTGAACGTGCAATCGCGTCAGGTTGCCGGTATTACCTGAGGGGGACCATCCCGGAGTGGGAAGACAACGCCACTGAATGGTCCTCCAAGCCCGACGTAGCTGCGCTCTCGCTCGAACTCTTCG
>JANNTZ010000043.1:0-1919 GCA_031394595.1 Acidobacteriota bacterium | reverse complement strand
GGGCTCGTGATCGCTCGCGCTTCGCCTGAGTCGTCACCATCCATACCGCACCAGCCGTGAGGACAATCGCGCCGGTCCATCCGATCCACTGGCCAACTGATTGGGTAACTCCGGCCCCGGCGATGATTGCGAGGATGATCGGCGCGTAGCGCTCCACGAGGATCTTCAGCATGTCAGCCCCCCTTCGCCTGTTCATTGGAGCGTATCCGGCGCGGGCGGTTCAACGAATTCGCTGGTGAGACGGTCCGGCCGGGTTGATGGGTAACAGAATAAACCGGGAGGATGGGTAACAGTCTTGTGGGTGAACTGCTGAAGGTGGGGGTACGTGTAGTTCGTGACCCACACCCGTTTCCCCTCGGCGCTCGGGAGTCGATGCGGTGGCACGCGTGGCCGACCGAGCATCGCGACGTGGTCGCGCCCTGCACCGATTTCGGGGGGAGCGAGATAGCGGCCCCTGTCGTCAACGTGGCGCTGTGAGCTCGAGCGCGATGCGTCATCGACGCCGTCAGCCGGTCGCGTCCTATTCACGGGCGGATGACAAAGTCGCGCTCGTCGAGTCGAGCCAAGAGGACGTTGCAGAAGTAAATGGACCAGACGCCATCGTCGACCTCGTCGAGGCCGATGTAGTGTTGCTTGAGCGCATTGGCGATGAACAGCAAGCGGTTTCGGAAGCGGAAGGTGCCCGCGTTGCTCACGAAGCGGACCTGAAAGTGGCCCGGATACGCGATCGGCGGCAAGCGATCCGGGAAGACGCGTCGAGACGGCCGATAGACGGAGGCCGGCGGGCGATCGCCGAGGGCCTCATGCGGACGGTCCTCGTTGTACTCCGCGCGGAACCGATCGAAGACGACCTGTTGGCGATGACGATTGGCCGCGGCCGGGCGCGTCGCCTCGCGCTTGAGTGTGCGGTGCATCCGCTCGTGCGCCCCGTTCTCCTGCGGACTCGCCGGCCGGATGCGCTGATGCTGGATCCCCAGCCGCATCCACCACACGTTGAGCTGCGACAGACCGTGGATGCCCGTCGTCGCGAACGGCACACCGTTGTCGGTGCGGATGGCGGCGGGCAAGCCGTACGCGCGGAAGAGCCGTTCGAAGCAGGGGCGCGCCTCCCGGCCCTGGGTGGAGAGCAACGCATCGCAGCCCAGGAGCAGGCGCGAATGCAGATCGGCCACGGTCAACGGATAGCAGTACCGCCCGTCGCCGGTGCGGAAGTGGCCCTTGAAGTCCGACGTCCAGAGATCGTTCGGGCGCCTGGTGATCGCCGCCACCACGCCCGGGTGCACGTACCGCCGCCGGCGGACCCGCTTCGTGACCAGCCCTTCCCGGGCCAACAAGTCTCCCGCGGTGCTGAGCGCGGGCAGGCGCAGCGCCCCCGGGCGACGGCGGAGCGCGGCGAGCAGCTTGCGCGGCCCCCACGACGGATGCGCCCGGCGCATCTCGCAGATCGCCTGCGCCACGTCGGCCGAAATCTTGTGCGGGCACGCCTCCGGGGCATGGCTGCGGTCCCCCAGGCCCTCCGGCCCCTGCGCGTCGTACCGGTCGCGCCACTTGTAGCCCGTCTTGCGGCTGATGCCGTAGCGCGCACAGAGCTCAGTCATCGAGAACAAGCCACGGTGAGTGTCATCAATGAAGCGTTTCCGTTCCGTCATAGAGGATGTCTCCAGCCAAGGCATCGGGTCGCCTCCAGTTCGGAGTCGACCCTATCGACTGTTACCCATCCTCCCGGTCTGTTTTGTTACCCATCAACCCGGTTTGTACCCCGACGGCGACTATCTGGCCGTCGATCTGGGCGACAATCTCCCGCGCGGCGTCCATGTGCACCAGTTCTCGGAATCCTCCCGTCGGTCGCGAGTCGTGTTCACGTTCAAGACCCAGCACGGCTCGAAGCCGGCGAGCCCTGCCGGGAAAACCTACGACCC
>JANNTZ010000026.1:0-1621 GCA_031394595.1 Acidobacteriota bacterium | reverse complement strand
GTGCTCGAACACCGCCGGCCCGGGGTCGTCGGCCTCGATTACCCGCGACCAGATGTTGATCGGCTCGCCGACCGGGACGCTGATGCTGCGAGTCTCACCGATGGTGTAGTCGTTGCAGTCGCCGTCGTCGCCGGCGCAGTCCATGTCGTTGTCGTCGATCGAGCTTTCCTCGTAGAACTTCAGGCCACCTTCGGCGCTCCCGGCCACCGGGAAGATCCACTTCTCGTTGGCGCGGAGACCCATCGCCCATTCGCCGTCGCCGGTGTCGCCGCTCCGCCATACGCGCACCTTCGGGAAGTGCACGTCGTAGGTGCGCACCCGCGTGGCCGCGGCCGGCACGAAGTCCCACCCCACCGTGTACCGCTTCGCGAACGCGATGTAGCCGTTGGGCGGATAAGGAACGCCGGACGAGTTGGCCTTGACGGTCACCTGGAGGCCGGGGTGGCCATGAGGGTCGGTGGTGGTGATCACCTCATCCGGGATGGTGCCGCAGGTGGGCGCGCCGATGTCGACGATGGTCGGATCGGTGAGTCCGTCGGCCTCGCCCACTTGCAGTATGTCGTCCCCAAGCGGGTCGCCGGGGTTGCTTGGAACGTCGGCGCAATGGTCCTCGGAGGACCAGACCATGGCCGCCGCACCGGCGATCGGATCGTCGGCCGGCTTCGGGGGCGCCGGCACGAAGAAGGTGTAATCCTGCTGCAGGAGGCTGGTGCGCCATTCGTTGTCCTGCGTGCATGGCACGTCGGCAAGTCCGCTGTCGCAGCCGTTGAGCGACTCGGGCGCGTCGCCGCCGTAGCTGGAGAAAAAGGCGTCGGCGAGCGTCGCCTGGACGACGGTCGCGAGCGTCCCGCCCGAGGACGGGAACCGGGCGCCGGCCCCCATCAGATCGCCCGGACCATACCAGACCCAGTCCTGGGTGCGCTTCTGCTCCCCTTCGTCGGGCATGCCGTTGGCGTCGGCGGTGTGACGGTAGGCGACCCAGCCGACATGCGGATGAATCTCGGTCTGGTAGACGTCCTCATCGTCCGGGCCGTCGTCATCACCGTGACCGCAGTCGAAGATCAACTCCCCCCACTCGGTGACCCGGTCGCGCCGCGCCGGCCAGGCGAACAGCGGCACGCCGCTGTGCTCCCACTCGTTCTCCATGGTGGCGTGATTGTGGAACCCGAGCGAATCGGGGTCCTCGTTCTTGAGGTCGCCGTCGGTCATGAAGTGGCGGTAGTCCGAGTCGGGATAGATGTAGACGTTGAGGTCGTGGGAGACGTGGTTCGCCGAGTTGTCCTCGTGGGTGATGTGCGCCCGGAACACCTGCCCGCGGATTTCCACGAACGGCGTGTTCGGATCGACGCTCCCGCCGACCCGCACCCAGCCGGGGGCGAGCCCGCCCGGGATACCGGTCACCCCCTCGCAGGCTTGCGGAGACTGGCTCTCCGCCTGCGAGCTCAGGAGCCCGGTTTCACCGTCGTGGACCCAGGCGCTCTGATGCGCGGTGGTCGACAGGTAGAACCCGAGCGCCACCGCGATGATCACTGGAAGGATCATCAAGCGAACTAATGCGAGCGTCTGCTTGGAAGTCATGACGGCCCCCTCCCCGAAAGGATTCCGCGCCCGGCGCCGTCAC
>JANNTZ010000024.1:0-1643 GCA_031394595.1 Acidobacteriota bacterium | reverse complement strand
GTGTCGCGGTACCGGTTGCCGTCGTAGAACAGGTTGTCGATCCCGCTGCCGGCGCCACAGAGGGTGCCGTCAGGATTCCTCTCCCCCGATCCCAGGCAGCCGTCCGGCCCCGGCGACTCGACCACCAGGTCGAGGTCGTTCACCAGCGGCCCCCCCGTTCCGGCCGGCGACGGGAGATCGGTCCAGGCGAGCGCGACACGCAGGTTGGCCCGCCAGACCGCCAGGCCCCCGCCGGCGCCCGGCCCGGTCACCGGGCCCGCCACGCGGAAGGTCCGGTTGCACGATCGCGCCCCGGCGGTGCACGGCGCCGCCCCGGCGTCGTTCCCCAGCAGCGCTTCGCCGCTCACGATGTCGTCCCAGACGAGCAGCCCGGCCGACGGGAACTCCGGCACCGTGTTCGGGTTGACCACGAATGCGTGGGACCAGTTCGGAAGCGGCAGCACCTGCGACAGGACGACCCGGCCGTATCCCTGCGTGTTGTTGCCGATGATCCCGATCGGAACACCGCCGATCGTTCCCTGGTCGAAGCCGCGCGAACGTTCCAGCCGCTGCTCCGCGACCTGGGAATGGTTCTGAATGGAGATCGAGGTGCCGAACTTGGCCGAGGCCACCAGCGCGGCCTTCACCAGGGCGCCCGAGAGATCCGGCACCCGGTTCCCGTCCACCCGGCTCCCCGTGGGGTAGAACCCCTGCGCGAAATAGTCGCGCAGCAGGGCCGCCGCCCCGGTGACGTTGGCCGCCGAGTACGAAGTCCCGAAGTTCCCCTCGTCGATCTCCGCCTCCAGCGGAAAGAGGTTGTCGTTGTCCCGGCTGCGGAACGCGGCGATCGAGGCCGTTTCGAAGGTCGCGATGATGTCGCTTCCCGGCGCGGTGAGGATCGGCGCCGTCCGCAGCGACTCCGGGGTGGCCGGTCCGTGCGACGAGAAATCGACCGGCCGGATCTCGCAGTCAATCGTTCCAAAGAACGTGACGCAGTCCGACCGGCTTCCCCCCACCGCGATGATGTTCTTCGCCGTCGCCGGTGCGGCGACCTGCAGCCGCTGTGGCGTGGTCGGAGTGCAGGGGGCGGCTGGGGGCCCATCGTCACACGATGTCCCGTTGTAGAGGTCGGGGACCACGTCCAGCAGCAGGTCCATCCGGTTCGACCCGACGGTCCCGCCGCTGTTCCCCACCGGCGCGATGACCATGAAGTCACGGTTGTTGTAAAGGAACGTATCCAGGTCGGCCGCCGACTGCGGATAGGTGCCGCTGCTCGACGTCAGGCGTTCCACGGAGAAATTGTCCGGTGTCCCGAACGGGGTCACCGCCAGGTGCGTCTCCCGGCCGCCGCCGATGAGGCCGGCGCAGGTCCCCGTCCCTCCGCTTTTGGGGCAGACCAGCGCGTTCATCAGATCGATCATTCGCCCCGGATCGACGTTGCCTCCCTTCTCGATCAGCGAGTTGATCGTGCAGCGGCCCGGTTCGCCGATGTCCTGGATGATGATCCGCGCCCCCCGCGCCACGCCGTCCAGGTTGGCGCCCCGTGGCACGCCCGGGCCCCCGATGCCGTTCCGTGTCCGGGTCGCGAAGTATCCGAGCGCGCTCGGCCAGGCGGCGATGACGCTGGCCACCAGCGTCCCGTGCGTTCCGCTTCCCGAGAGGAT
>JANNTZ010000431.1:0-9541 GCA_031394595.1 Acidobacteriota bacterium | reverse complement strand
GCGCGGTACTACCGCTACAAGTTCGCCCCGCCCGGCGATCCCGAAGGACGCTGGTGGATCCGGACACCCGTCGGCGAATGGATCCCTCCGCTGTCGGTGGACGACCCGCGTCTGCTGCGTTTCCTGCAGGCCTACGGCTGGGGCGAGGAGAAGCCCCCTAGCCGTTGAACTTGTAGCCGACGCGGTGCACCGTGAGGATGAACCGCGGATCGGCGGGATCGTCCTCCAGCGTCTTGCGCAGCTTGGCGATGTGGGTGTCCACGGTGCGGGTCACCGGGATGCTGTCGTATCCCCACACCGCGTCGAGCAGGCGGTCGCGCGCGATGACCTGGCCCTTGTGATCGACCAGGAAACGCAGGAGCCGCAGTTCGAGCGGCGTCAGGTCCACCGGGCGGCCGCTCTTGTGCGCTTCACAGCGCTTGAAATCGACGGTGACGTCCCCGAAAACGCAGGTGTCCGGCGCCACGGGGTGATTGCCGGCGCGGCGCAGCACCGCCTGGACGCGGGCCATCAGTTCCATGAAGCTGAACGGCTTGGTGACGTAATCGTCGGCGCCGGACTTCAACCCGACGACCTTGTCGATCTCCTGGCCCCGGGCAGTCAGCATCAGGATCGGCGCGCCGTTGCCATCGACCCGCAGGCGTTTGCAGATGTCCAGACCGCTCTTCTTCGGCAGCATGACGTCCAGGATGACGATGTCCGGCGCACCTTCGGTCGCCATCCGCAGACCGGCGGCGCCGTCCTTCGCCAGCGCCACGTCGTAACCCTCGAACGTGAAGCCGTCGCGCAGCGCGGCGGCCATCGCTTCATCGTCCTCGACAATCAGCACCCTCGGCATGGGCTCCTCGACGCCCCCGTTGCGGGGGTCTGCAGTCTCAAGTGGTCGCGGCGCCGGCGGCCGGTCGCGGTCCTTCGGTCTCCGCCGGCGGCGCCGCCAGTGGCAGATGGATGGTGAATATGCTCCCGTGTCCCGGCTCGCTGTCGACCGTCACCCGTCCCCCGTGCGACCGCACGACGTGGTCCACGATCGACAATCCCAGCCCGCTCCCCCGGACATCGTGCACCAGGCCGGTGGCGACGCGGTGGAACCGCTCGAAGATTTTCCGCTGATCGCCGCGCGCGATGCCGACACCGCGATCGGCCACCGACAGCGTGATCTCCCGCCCCCCTCGATCGAGACGGACCCGGATGTCACGCGTTTCGGCGGAAAACTTCATGGCGTTGTCCAGCAGGTTGTGGACCGCCTGGGACAGCGCGTCGGCATCGCCGCGCACCGTCGGCGGGGACGCGCCCGCCGACTCCAGGTACCAGGTGAATCCCGCATGCCGGAGCCGCACCTCGAAGGTCTTCAGAACACCCTCCACCAGGGCCCGCAAATCGGTCTCCTCCATCCGGTAGGTGCGCCGGCCGGTCTCGATACGGGAGAAATCGAGGATGTTGTTGACCAGCCGGGTCAGACGCCGGCTCTCCGTTTCGATGTACTCACCGTACTCGCGCACCTTTTCGGCGGTGCCGGCGCGTCCGAGCCGCAGGAACTCCCCGAAGACCCGGATCGACGCCAGCGGCGTGCGCAGCTCGTGGGACACGTTGGAGACGAAATCGGACTTCAGCTGCGACAGCCGCACGGCGCGGGACGCCGCCCGCATCGCCAGACCCAGACCGGCCAGCAGGACGGCAGCCAGCAGGCCCGACAGCGTGAGGTTCAGCAGGAAGTTGCCACGCGCCCACTGCTCCGGTGTGGCGTGACGGCCCCGCAGGGTCAGCCGCCAGTCGTAGAAGACGAACGGGAAGGCGGTCGTCAGCACTTCGCCCTTCCCCTCGTCGGCGGAGGTGGACAGGACGACCGCCCCGTCGCCGTCGGTGACCGTGACGATCAGGTTCTCCCGGGTGTCGCCGGGAAAGAAGGCCGGCAGCGATCTCTCGATGACGACCGGGAGGACACTACGGCGGAAGTGCTCGGCGTCGATCACCAGCGCCGCGAGTCCGACCACCTCGGCGGACTCGTCGGTGATCGGATTCAGCACGACGCGGTGCCTCGGGTTGCGCTCGTCGACTGTCAGGGCGGTCGACATCATCCGGCTGCGCCGCGCCACCGTCTGCAGCCAGGGGGCGCCGGCCGCCGCCACCGCGCGGGCCGCCGGGGCGTCCGGCGCCGGCACCATCGCGCCATGCTCGGCGTCGTACATCAGCGGCTCTCCCTGGCCGAGGCCCCGTCCGACGTGCTGGCGCAGTGGGTCGGCTACCACATGCTGGAGCACTGCCAGCCACAGATCGCCAAGATGCCGAAGAACTGAACGACATCGCGCCCCGGAGGGACGAGGGGGCAGACCCGTCCCTGCGGGACGCGGAGGGGGGCCGGCGACGGGGCCGGCCCCCCAATTGTTTCCCGCTTCGTTTATGATCGGCGCACCGTGAGCGCCGCGCTGGGCCGCTTCCTGATCCACTGGATGGTCACCGGTATCGCCCTCGCCGCCACCGCCTGGGTCCTGCCCGGTGTTCATCTCACCTCGGAGCGCGCTCTGGCGGTCGCCGCGCTGGTCCTCGGGCTGGTCAACGCCCTGGTGCGGCCGGTGCTGTTCGTCCTGACGCTCCCGATCACCGTCCTGACGCTGGGGTTGTTCTACCTGGTCGTCAACGGTCTCGCCTTCGCCCTGGCGGCGCGGATGGTCCCGGGGTTCGAGGTCGATTCCCTCTTCCAGGCAATCCTCGGCGCGATCCTGGTCAGCATGATTTCCTGGTTCGCGGGTCTGGCGGGACGGAAGAGGAAGTGAGTGGCCGCCCGGCCCGGAGGGCGGTCAGCGCGCTCCGCCAGCCGCCGCCTGCGGGCTGGCCTGGGCGAGCAGCAGCTTTTCGAACTCCTCGGCCGGGACCGGCCGGCCGAACAGGTACCCCTGCATCAGCCGGCACCCTTCCTGCAGGAGAAAGGTGCGCTGGTCGGGCGTCTCGACGCCCTCGGCAATGACCTCGAGCGAGAGGCCGCGCGCCATCGCGATGATCGCCGAGACGATCGCCGCGTCGCCCGGGTCGGTGGTGACATCGTTGACGAACGACCGGTCGATCTTGAGGGTGTGGATCGGAAAGCGTCTCAGGTAGGAGAGCGACGAGTAGCCGGTCCCGAAATCGTCGACCGAGATCCGCGGCCCCATCGCCTTGAGCACCTCGAGCGTCTGTACCGTCTCCTCGGCGTTGTGCATCAGGACGCTCTCGGTGATTTCCAGTTCCAGGCACTTCGGATCGACCCCGGTCGCATGCACCACCTGCTCGATGGTGGCGACCAGGGCCTCCTGGTTGAACTGCCGGCCGGAGATGTTGACCGCCATGAACAGGCTGCGGTCCCCGAGATCGTGCCACTTCCGGATCTGGGCGCAGGCGGTGCGCAGCACCCACTCGCCGATCGGTACGATGAGCCCGGTCTCCTCGGCGAGCGGGATGAACTCGGCCGGCGACACCAGGCCGATCTCGGGATGTTTCCAGCGGATCAGCGCCTCGCTCCCGACGATCCTCCAGGTCTCGACATCGATCAGCGGCTGGTAGTGGAGCATGAACTCGCCGCGCTCCAGCGCCCGGCGCAGCTTGTTCTCCAGGGTCAGCCGCTTCTCGGCCGCCGCGTTCATCGACTTGCTGTAGAACTGGAAGTTGCTGCGGCCGGCGTCCTTGGCGTGGTACATGGCGGCGTCGGCGTTCTTGAGGAGCGTCTCCAGGTCGGTGCCGTCGTAGGGGAACAGGCTGATGCCGATGCTGGTGGTGACGAACACTTCGTGCTTCTCAATCGCGAACGGCTCCTTGAGCGACTCGAGGAGGCGATAGGCGACCTTCTGGACGTCCTCGACCCGGGTCAGGTCGGTGAGCGACACGATGAACTCGTCGCCGCCCAGACGCGCCACATTGTCGCTCATCCCGCGGGAGTCGTTGCTGCGTGCGATGGTGTCCCCGCTCCGCAGGCACTTGCGCAGACGTTCGGCGACGCCTTGGAGCAGCCGGTCCCCGACGCTGTGGCCGAGGGTGTCGTTGATCTGCTTGAACCGGTCGAGATCCAGGAAGAGCATCGCCAGGAGCCGGTTCTGGCGCTGGGCGTTCTCCAACGCCTGGTTGAGTTTCTCGGTGAACATCAGACGGTTCGGCAGCAGCGTCAGGCCGTCGTAATAGGCCAGCAGCCGGATCTGGCTCTCGGCCGCCTTGCGCTCGGTGATGTCCTGGGTCGTGCCGGCCATCCGGATCGGGCGGCCGGTCTCGTCGGCGGTGACCTCGGCCTCCTCGTGGACGAAACGCGGGCTGCCGTCCGGCAGGATGATCCGCAGGTCGAGGCTGTAGGGCTTCCCCTGGTTCAGGGCCTCGTTGATTGCCTTGATCACCGTTTCGCGATCCTCGGGGTGGATGCGCTCGGCCAGCGCCTCGCGCGCCGGCACGAGGCTTTTCGGATCTTCGCCGAAGATGCGGTACATTTCCTCCGACCAGCGCACCTCCGCCGTCTGCAGGTCCCACTCCCAGTGCCCGAGCCGGGCGATCCGCTGCGCCCGTGCCAGGCGGGTCTGGCTCTCGCGCAAGTCGTCCAGATTGTGCTTGGCGCGCAGCATGTAGCGGACGCGGTGGTTCAGGATGAGCAGGTTGATCGGTTTGGAGGCGAAGTCGGTCGCGCCCGCCTCGTACGCCTTGTTGACCGACTCGACGTCGTCCATCCCGGTCATCATGAGGATCGGCGCCGTGTCGCCCCCCGGCAGCCGGCGGATGGCGGCGCAGGCGTCGAAGCCATTCATCCCCGGCATCCGCACGTCGAGCAGCACCAGGTGGGGCCGTTCCGCCGAGAAGATCTCGACCGCCTGGGCGCCGTCCACCGCCTCGAGGACCCTGAAGTCGCTGGCCTGCAGCGACTCGCTGATCAGCAGACGGGTCGCCGGGTCGTCGTCGGCAACCAGGACGACCGGACGGCGGTCCGCGGTCCCCGCGTCGCTCATGCCACCGCCTCCTTCGGCTTGGCGGCCCGTTCCTTCTCGATGACGCCGGTCAGGGTGGTTTCGACGCGCCCGAACTCCGCCCGGACCTCGAGGAGTTTTGCGATCGCCCCCTCCAGCTCCCCCGATCGCCCCATGTCCTCCAGTTCCTTGCACAGACCTGCCATCCGCTTCGCGCCGATGGTGCCGCTGCTCCCCTTGAGCGCGTGCGCCGCCTCCCGGACCCCCGCGGCGTTCCCCCCGGTCACCAGCCCCTGAAGCCGCCCGAGATAATCCTTGGCGGTCTGGAGGTAGAGCGTCGACGCCCGATCCAGCAGGCTGGGCGCGTTCGGTCTCTGGATGATTCTCAGGGTGTCGAGCACGTTCCAGTCGATCGGATCGGGGAGTGGCCCGGCGGGGGCCGCACCCGCCACCGGCGCCGCAGCAGGGTTCTCGCCCCGCAATCCACCGGGCGTCGCCGCCGGCATCCACTTCCGGAGGACCGCCACCAGGGCCTCCTGGCGGAGCGGCTTGCTCAGGTAGTCGTCCATGCCGGTGGCCAGGCAGCGCTCACGGTCCCCTTCCATGGCGTTGGCGGTGAGGGCGACAATGGTCATCCTGGCGCGGCCGGGAGTGGCCGCCTCCCGCCGGCGGATCTCGGCCGTGGCCGTAAAGCCATCCATGACCGGCATCTGGCAGTCCATCAACACCAGATCGTAAGTTCCCCGCTCGAGGACCGCCACCGCCTCCTGACCGTCGGCCGCGACATCCACCCGGCATCCCAGGTTTTCCAGCATGCAGGTCTGGACCTCCTGGTTCACGGCGTTGTCCTCCGCCAGCAGGATCCGGGCCGGGAACGCCGGTCGCCCCTCGGACAGGTTGTGCTTGGTCAGCAGGCTGGTGTCGTTCGCCTCCCGGCCCAGCAGTGTCGCCAGGCAATCGAACAGCTCCGACTGGCGGACCGGCTTGCTCATGTAAGCTTCGATGCCGGCGCGGCGCGCCTCGCCCGCGTCCCCCCGCAACCCCATCGAGGTCAGGACCACCAGGCGGGTCGCGGCGATGTCCGCCTGACTCTTGATCCGCTGAGCGAGCTCCATCCCGTCCATGCCGGGCATCATCATGTCGAGGATGGCGACCTGGAACGGTTCCTGCCGCGCCCCCGCCTCGCGCAACACGCGCAGCGCCTCGGACCCGTCGCGCGCCAGTTCGTACCGCATGCCCCAGGATTCGACCTGGTGCCGCAGGATCTCGCGGTTGGTGTCGTTGTCATCCACGATCAGGACATGCAGTCCCTGCAGGTCGCGCCGGGGTGCGGGCTTCGGGCTCGTTCCCTTCTCGGGCTTGCGCAGCCGGATGGTGAACCAGAAGTTGGATCCCTTCCCCGGCTCGCTCTCCACCCCGATCGTCCCCGACATCATCGCCACCAGCTGCCGGGCGATGGCCAGCCCGAGCCCGGTCCCGCCGTAGCGGCGGGTCATCGACGCATCCGCCTGGGTGAACGCGTCGAAGATGTGCTCCCGGGCCTCCGGCTTGATGCCGATCCCGGTGTCGCGGACCTCGCAGCGCAGCACGGCCTCCTCGGCGGTCTGCTCGACGGAATAGAGCCGCACCAGGACTTCGCCCTTTTCGGTGAACTTGATGGCGTTGCCGACCAGGTTGATCAGGATCTGCCGCAGCCGGCCGGGGTCGCCCTTGACCCTGGTCGGGGTCGCGTCATCGACCTCGACGGCCAGCTCCAGCTTTTTCTCGTGCGCCCGCTCCGCGAGGAGCTCGCAGACGTCTTCGACGGTCTGGCGCAGCTCGAAGTCGGTTGATTCGAGTTCCAGGCGGCCGGCCTCGATCTTGGAGAAATCGAGGATGTCGTTGATCAGCATCAGGAGCGCATCCGCCGACGTCCGGATGGTGTCGGCGAAGCGTTTCTGCCGCGGTGTCAGATCGGTCTGTGTGAGCAGGTCGGCCATCCCGATGACGCCATTCATCGGGGTCCGGATCTCGTGGCTCATGTTGGCCAGGAACTGGGACTTCGCCTTGTTCGCCTCGCCCGCCTCCTGCGCCAGGACGAGCGCGTGGCGGGTGACCTGCTCGAGCTCTCGGGTGCGGTTGCCGACCTTTTCCTCCAACCCGCGCTGGTACGCCTCGACCTGCGCGCGGTAGTCCCGCAGGTGTGCCACCATGCTGGTGAAGGAGCCGGCGAGATCCTGGATCTCGTCGTTGGACTTCACGTCCAGGTCCACCTCCAGGCGGCCCTCGGCCACCGATCGGGTCGCCTTGACCAGGGCCCCGATCGGGGCGGTGATTCGGCGCGTCACCAGCACGGTCGCGCCGACCCCCAGGATGGCGCAGGCGCTCGCCGCCAGGGCCGCGTGCATCCAGACATCGCGGAGCCGCTCGCTCGCCCCTTCCTGGCTCATGCCGAGCTGCAGGTACCCCAGGATCTCGCGCCTCGCCTCGTCGCCTTCCGCGGCGCAGAGAACGAGCGCCTCGCCTCCCGCCGCGGCGCCGAAAACCGGCACCACGAAATCGAGATACGACTTGCCGGTGATGTCGTCGAGGTGTTCGGCCAGGCCAACCTCCGATCCGGCGACGCGTTGCGCGTGGACCTCGAGCGGCGGCAGGACCACACCTGGACGGTAGGCGCGCTGGAGGACAACCCGCCCGTCGTGGGAGGCGACGCGCGCATAGCCGACCGAAGGGTGGGCTTCGAGCGAAGCGGCCAGTTGCCGCAGGGCATCGGGATCCTCGGTGTAGAGCGCATACTCGCTGTTGCGCGCCAGCATGTCGGCCAGTGCCGCGCCGTCCACTTCGAGAGCCTCATGGTGCGCCCGGCTCTCGTTCTGCATGATCAGGAGGGTCGTGCCCGCCGTGCCGACGAGGACTCCTGCCACAACCAGCAGATTGAACTTGGCGAGGATGCTGAAACGGCGAATGGCCGGCCTGAAGGGGATCATTCGATCACCGATCGGGCTTCGGAGAGGAGCGGCCCCTTCAGGTCCATTTTCAGGTGACGGGCCGCCTTGCCATTGACGAAGTGAACCACCTTGCGGGGCGGCACGGGCGGCAGCGACCGCGGGGACGCGCCGCGCAGGATCCGGTTCGCCAATTCGGCGCACTGGGCGCCAATGTCGGCGTAGTCCCGATCGAGGGCATACAGCGCGCCGGCCTTGACCCAGCTCTCCGACAACCCCACCAGGGGGATGCGGTTCCGCATCGAGAAGAGCAGGATCGGCTTGGCCATCTGGGGACTGAAAACCACTTCGTCGGCCACCCCCCAGAGCGCGTCGGCTTCGCGCGCCAGGCGGTCGAGCGCCTCCGGCAAGTCGCGCGGCGACCCGAGCCGGTGGGCACGCAGCCTCAGACCAAGACTGGCGGCTACACGGGTCGCCGACTCGATGCGCGCCGTGTTCTCGGGCGAACCGTAGAGGACGCCGATCGTCTTCTGGTTCGGCAGCATGCGCTGCAGGTACCGGAGCTCGGTTTCCACGGGGAACTCCAGAACGACCCCGGTCGCGTTGGCGGATCGGGAGATTTCAGACTCCCGCAGGACGAGTCCGGCGACCACTGGCGTCTCTCCCGCCCCTTCCATGGCCGCTTTCGTGGCCAAAGACCCCAATGTCAGGATGATCGCGACGCCATCCTGGCGCGCCGCCTCCACGGCCGCACCGGCCCGGGAGGAATCTCCTTCCAGATCCACAACCTCCACCACCACCCCCGCGGCCGCGGCCGCCAGGGAGCGCCTGAACCCGGCCAGCGCTTCCTGGTAGGGGCCCGCCACCTGGCTGACAATGGCCCGGATGCGGACTGGCTTCCCCGCCGGCGCCGCCAGGACAAGTCCCGACAGCGCCAGGAACGCGAGGGGCAGGGTCGCCCGACCCGCGATCGTTACAGGGGCCCGCCGCATCGGTGCTTCTAGAACTGGTACCGGACGGTGACTCGATAATTCCGTCCATCCTGCGGAATCGACCCCTGAACATGCTCCGTTCCGCCCGGGTCGCCGTAGTCCTCACCGAGGATGTTGTAGACCCCCGCGGTCACGCTCATCCCCCGCGCCAGCTCGCGCAGCACCAGCACCAGGTTGGTGACCACACTGCCCGCATCCTCGGCACCGGTGAGGGTCAGCCGATCGCCGATGTACTGGATCTCGGTGCTGACGAGGAGCCGGTCATCCCTGATCGGAGTCGTGAGGTTCACTTTGGCGAGGTGCCGGGGCGAGTTCGCCAGCCGGGCCCCGGTCGACACGTCTTCGGCTCTCTGATACGCATAGCTGACACGACCCTCCAGGCGCCGGTGGAAACGGCCCTCGACCTCCAGCTCCAGGCCGTCGGTCTGCACTTCCGCGACGTTCTGGAAGACCAGCAGGGTGTCGAGGGGGTCCAGGACGAGGGAGATCAGATCCATGATGGAGTACCGATACGCCGTGGCGGAACCCCGGACCCCGTTGTGCCAGGTCTGCTCGAACACCAATTCGTAGGTGTCGATCGTCTCGGGACCGAGGTCAGAGTTGTTCTTCTGGGTCACGCCGCCGTCGTTGTAGAACAGTTCGTAGGCGTTCGGGGCGCGGAAGGCGCTGCCGTAGATCACCTTGAGGGTCGAATTCATGGCCGGGCTGATGATCA
>JANNTZ010000413.1:0-6850 GCA_031394595.1 Acidobacteriota bacterium | reverse complement strand
GGCGCCCCATGTTGTTCAGGAGTTCGCCGTACCATTGATGTGCCGTGGCATAGTTCGGGTCGAGTTCGAGTGCCCGGCGGTATTCGTTCTCGGCCCCGGCCCAGTCCCAATCGTACGCAACCTTCACATACCCCAGCGCGGTGTGCGCCTCAGGCAGCGCGTCATCGATGGCGATCGCCTTGAGGGCCGCTTCCCTGGCCTCGGGAAAGGCCTCGTCTGGAGGCTCGACTCCGTAGTCGGAGAAAATGGCGTACGTCTCAGCGAGACCGGCGTAGGCTGAACCGTAGGCCGGGTCCTCCTGGATCGCCTTCTGGAACTGGATCTCCGCCTTCCTGAGGTCTTCCGGTGTCCTCCTGTTCCAATGGAAGCGCCCCCTGAGATAGGCCTCGTGGGCCGCCGGTGGGACGGGGCGGGCGTCCCGGGCGAGGCGACTCTCGGCAGCGGGGCTCAAGGTCACGCGGATCTGTTCGGCAATGGCGCGGGCCACTTCGCTCTGCAGCCCCAGGACATCGCGGAGATCGCGCTCGTAGCTTTCGGCCCAGAGATGCCGGTCGCTCGCCGCATCGACCAGCTGCGCGGTGATCCGGACGCGATCGTTCGATCGCAGGACGGTGCCCTCGATCACCGCGTCGACGTTGAGCTCCCGGGCGATCTGCGGAAGCGGTTTTCTCGCCCCCTTGTACTGCATGACCGAGGTCCGCGAGATCACCCTCAGCGGACCGATCTTTGCCAGGCTGGCGATGAGCGCCTCGGTCATCCCGTCGGCGAAATATTCCTGGTCCGGATCGCCGGAGAGGTTTTCCAGCGGCAGGACGGCAAGGGAATCAATCCTTCCCCCGGCGGGCCGGCCGCCGAACCACGATCGAACCCCGCCGACATTCGTCCCGATCAGGGTCGCGATCAGCGCCACGAGACCCACGCCGACGGCGGCAGGCACGACCCATCGTCGCTTCCCGGAGACCGTGCCGGTGGCCCGCCGCGCTCCGGTCGCATTCCGGGCCGGGCCGCTCGCGATCCGGGCCGGGCCGGACGCGCCGCTTTCGCGCCGGAGGTGCCGCAGGTGCGCCGCCACGTCGGCCATGTGCTGGTAGCGCTCCGCCGGGTCCTTGCGCAGCGCCTGTTCGACCACCCGCGCAAACTCTTCCGGCAGTTCGGGCCGCAGCCGCAGCAGGGGCGGCGGTTCGCCATGCAGGACGGCGTCCACGACCTCGGTCGCCGTCGCGCCCGTGAACGGCGACCGGCCGGTCGCCATCTGGTACAGCATGGCGCCGAAGGAAAAGATGTCGCTGCGCGCGTCCACGTCCTTGCCGAGCGCCTGCTCGGGAGACATGTAGGCGAAGGTCCCGAGAATCGCGCCGGCGTGCGAGATCTTCGTCGCGGTCTCGAACTGGCTCTTTCCCGGCGGCGCCCCGGTCACCTTCGCCAGGCCGAAGTCGAGGAGCTTCGCGTTCCCGAGGTCGGTGACGATGACGTTCGCCGGCTTCAGGTCGCGGTGCACCACCCCCTTGCGGTGCGCGTAGTCGAGCGCCTCGGCGAGGGGAAGGGCGAGATCGAGCAGCCGGTCGCGCGGCAGCCCCGTGCCACCGATCACCTCCTCCAGCGTCTTTCCCTCGAGGTATTCGAAACAGATGTAGTCATGCCCATCCGCGGCGCCGATGTCATGGATGGTGCAGATGTTCGGGTGGCTGAGGGAGGAGATCGCCTGCGCCTCGCGCAGGAAGCGCATCCGTCTCTCGGGCTGGGTTGCGAACTCGACCGGGAGGACCTTGAGCGCGACGTCGCGTCCGAGCCGCGGGTCGCGCGCCAGGTAGACCTCCCCCATCCCGCCGCGGCCCAGCAGGCGCACCAGTTCGTAATGGCCGAGCTTGCGACCTTCCACGGGGCTCCCGATCTCCGATTCGAGCGGCCGGAAGTGGCGTGATTCTAGCCCATCCGCCTCCGCAAGGAGGTACACTGTCCCGAGCCGGGGGGCGGAGGTCGCTGTGATCGCTCACGTCCCGCTGCCACTCCCAACCCGCGCAGTTCCGGCCGCGAGGCTTGCCTGTCTCGTCATCGCGATCGTGGCCTCCCTCGCCTTCCTGTCGCCCGGTCACCTCCTGGCCGACGACCATGTC
Organism: Acidobacteriota bacterium; assembly: GCA_031394595.1. Taxonomy (GTDB): domain Bacteria; phylum Acidobacteriota; class Polarisedimenticolia; order Gp22-AA2; family Gp22-AA2; genus JANNTZ01. Next base: position 4,736 of record JANNTZ010000413.1, on the reverse strand, counting down.
TACCTCGACATCGCCATGACCGGGAGCGAGGTCAACGGACCGAAGCCGACACCGACGACCGAGCTGGAATTGTTCAGCGGTCTCGGTCTGGCCTTCGCCGTCGGCTACCAGAGAGGGATGTGGCGCGGCGATCTGGAATGGCATCTCCATTCGGCGACGGCGTTTTTTCATTCCGACACGATCGGCGTGCGGACGTTGATGGCCAACGGCTATCTCGACGTGCCGCTGGGAAAGCATTTCGCTTTCACGGTCGGCGCCGGTTTCGGCAGGGCCACCGTCGATGCCGAGTTCGTGACCTGCCTGGACATCCTGGGTTGCCCCACACCCCCCGACACAGACGCCCGGGAGAGCGCGTCGGCCTGGCAGTACACGTTGGCATTTGCCTGGATCTATTCCGAAACCAGCCGCATGACGATCGGCTACCGGCAGCTCTCGACTTCCAGCCTGGGCCTGGTCGATTCGGCGGGGGTGCCGTTCTCCGACGACCAGCTCGACATGCCGCTGGCGATTCTCGGCTGGCAGCACCGCTTCCGGCACCGATCCGGCCCCTGATTGACAGTTGCCGGGGCTCACCCTACGATGCCGCGCATGCTCCTCGCCGCACCATCGTCCCGATCCGACTCCGTATGGCAGGCGCTTCCGGCGTTGATTCTGTTCGTCATCATCGTCGTTGCCTCCACCGCTTGCCGGGGCGGTGGATCGGGAACGGATTCGGGCGCTCCGGCCGTGACGCGTCTCTCGATCATTCTCCCCGGCGACGCGCCGCTCGACACGACGTCAGGGTTGCCGGCGGTGGCGTTGTCGCCGGCGGGAGACCTGGTGGTGTACGCCGCCGTCGATCGCGGCGGCCGGCGGTTGTACGCGCGGCGGATGGACCGGATGGAAGCGGCGGCGCTCCCGGGGACCGAGGGTGCGGCCGGTCCGTTCTTCTCGCCGGACGGATCGTGGATCGGGTTCTTCGCGAACGGGCGACTGAGAAAAGTCTCGATCGGCGGGCTGCCGCCGGGCGATCTTGCCGAGGCACCGAGGCCGGGTGGCGCGTCGTGGGGCAGCGACGGGACGATCCTGGCCGTCCTGGCGATCGACGAGGGTCTGGTTCGCGTGCCGGACGTCGGCGGGACGCCTCAGCCGGTGCGGACCCCGGGCCGTCCTCCCGGGTCGCTTGTCCTGTTTCCGGAATTGCTTCCCGGTGGACGGCTCGCGCTGGTGACGCTGGCGGACGGAGCGGGCGGATCGTCTTCCATCGCCGTCCTCAACACCACGAGCGGTGAGACGCGGATCGTGATTGACCGGGCGGCGGGTGGACGCTTCGCCCCGAACGGGCATCTGCTCCATGTCCGCGAGGGGACCCTGATCGCCGCACCGTTCGACGTCACCAAGGCGGCGGTGTCGGGCCGCGCCGTTCCGGTCCAGTCGGGGGTCCTTGCCGATCTCCGCAGCGGTGCGTCCCAATTCGCCGTCGCGGGCAACGGCACGCTGGTCTTCGTGTCCCAGGAGACGGCGGCCACCGACCGCCGCCTGGTCCGGGTGGATCGATCGGGCAGCGTCCGGGCGCTGACACCGGATCGCGCCGCCTTCGAGCACCCGCGCCTGTTCGACTCGGGGCGGCGTCTCGTCGTGTCGGTCACCGAGGCGGCCCGGCTCAGTCTCTGGATCTACGACCTGCAGGGCGGATCGCATCGCGTCCTGCCGTCGGACATCAGCCTGACGCTGCCGCTGCCGTCACCCGACGGCCGATCGATCGCCTACGTATCGCCGCGCGCCGGCGCCTGGAACCTGTTCCGGCGTCCGATCGACGGCGGCGCTGATCCGGAGCTCCTGTACTCGAGCGACAATCCACTCAGCCCCAGTTCGTGGTCACCGGACGGTCGCCGTCTGCTGTTCACCGAGATACGCCCCGACACCAACGGCGACATCCTGATGATCGAGCCGGGCGGAGGACGCGGAACCGAAGGCGGAAGCGGGATGGAAGACGGTCCGCAGGCGATCGTGGCGACACCGGGCGACGAGTGGGGGGCGGTCTTCTCACCGGACGGACGCCTGATCGCCTACACCACGACCGCCTCGGGACAACGCGAGGTCTTCGTGCGGCCGGCGATGAGCGGGCCGACTGCGGGTGGCGCGCCGGCCGGCGGCGCGGCCGAACCGGTGCGAATCTCGGATGGCGAAGGGTTTGGGGCGCTCTGGGGGCCGCGGGCCGGCGAATTGTTCTTTCGACGCGGTGAAGAACTACTGGCGGTGACCGTGCGCGGCTGGCCGCCGACCATCGGCGCGCCGCGCGTGTTGTTCAGCGGGCCCTGGGAAGGCGAGTCGGCGGCGCTTCCGAACTACGCCGTGCTTCCGGACGGGGGATCGTTCGTGATGGTCGAAGGCAGGACCCAGTCGGCGGGTGCGACACAAATCAACGTGGTCATCGACTGGTTCGAAGACCTGTGCCGCCAGGTGGCGATCGGCCAGGAGTGATCGTTGGCCGGAGCGATCGTCGAACCGGAGTGGCGCCCCGTCAGCCCGTCTGACCGTGGCGGCGGATTGGCTCGACTTCGGCTTCCTTGCGGGCGGTGTCACGGCCGGCGCTGGCGTTCATGTCGATGGTCCCCTCGAACACGCCCCCCTCGTGGATCACCAGGTTCGGCTTCTCGAGGACGATTTCGCCGACCACCCGGCCTTTGGGGTGGATCTCCATCTTCTCTTTCACGTGGATGTTGCCGGTGACCTTGCCGCTGACGCTCAGGGTCCCGACCTCGACCTCGGCCTCGATCTCGCCGGTCTCGCCGACCACCAGTTCCTTCTCGGAGATCACCTTGCCGGAGATCTTCCCGTCCACGCGCAGCACGTCGCGGAAGCGGATCTCTCCCTTGACCTCGGTCCCCTCCGCCAGGAAGCCGCTGATGTCGTCATGACCCACGTGGTCCTTGAGCAGGTTGTCCTTGCCGAACGCCATGCTGAGTCCTCCCTTTCGTGAGTGCCCCGGGTTCGCCCCGGTCGCCGCGTGCGCCTCAGTGTCCCTTCTCGGCGGTCACCAGGAAACTGAACAGCCGGTCGAGTTCATCGTCCGAGTAGAACTGAATCTCGATCCGCCCGCGATTCGTCTTCTTGTGAATCCGCACCTTCGTTGCCAGTGCCCGGCAGAGCCGATCCTCGGCCGAAGCGACGTTCGGGTCAACACGTGCCCCGCGCGCCGGCTTGGTGCGATCACCCGCGCCCTTGCCCGACTGCTTCGCGATCTCCGCCACCCGCTCTTCGGTCTCGCGGACCGACAGCAGGCCCCGGACGATCTCGTCGGCCACCATAATCTGTGTCCTGGATTCGTCGAGCGCCATGATCGCCTTGGCGTGCCCGAAGGACAGCGCTCCCGCCTTGATTCTTTCGCGGATTGAATCAGGCAACTTCAATAGTCTCATATGGTTAGATATTGACGTGCGGTCCCGGCCCACCCGCTTCGCGATCTCCCCCTGGGAGAGTTTCATTTCGTTCAGGAGGATCTCGTAGGCCTGCGCCTCCTCGATCGGGTTCAGCTCCTTGCGCTGGATGTTCTCGATCAGGGCGACCTCGAGCAGGCGATCGTCGGCAATCTTCCGGACCACGGCCGGGATGCGAGTCAGCCCCGCCAGTTGCGCGGCGCGCCAGCGGCGCTCGCCGGCGACCAGTCGATAACCGGACCCCTCCTGCCGGACGATCACCGGCTGGACGATGCCGTTCTCCCGGATGCTGCTGACCAACCCTTCGAGACCGCTGAAGTCGGCGCGCGGCTGGTGGCGGCCCGGCTGGATCCGATCGATGTCCAGCAGCAGGAGGCCGGCTTCGCGGTCCGTGAGCGGCGCCTCAGGGATGAGGCTGCTGAGACCTTTGCCGAGTGCCTGTCTTTTCATGGCGACGAATCACCTCACGGGCCAGGTTGAGATACGACTCGGACCCCTTCGATCGAATGTCATAAAGCATGATCGGCTTGCCAAACGAGGGCGCCTCGCCGAGACGGATGTTGCGCGGCACGATCGTCCGGTAAACGCGGTCCTTGAAAAACTGCTTGATGTCGGCGACCACCTGCTTCGAGAGGTTGGTGCGCTCGTCGTACATCGTCAGCAGCACTCCTTCGAGTTGCAACTCCGGGTTCAGCGAGGCGCGGATGCGGTAGAGCGTCTCGACGAGCTCCGACACCCCTTCGAGGGCGAGATATTCGCACTGCACCGGGATCAGGATGCCGTCCGAAGCCGCGAGCGCATTGACCGTCAGCAACCCGAGCGACGGCGGGCAGTCGATGAGGATGAACTCGAAGCGGTCGCGCACCACCTTGATCGCTTCCTTCAGCCGGTATTCCCGCTTCGCCGACCCGACCAGCTCGACTTCCAGCCCCACCAGGTCGCGGCTCGACGGCGCCACGGTGAGGTACTCGAGATCGGTCGGAACCAGGATCCGGTCCATCGTCGTCTCGCCGGAGAGGACGGCATACATCTCGGACTCGGTGTTCGGCTTCAGGCCGAGCGCCTTGGTGGAAGAAGCCTGCGGGTCCATGTCCACGAGCAGAGTCGGCCGCTCGGCGATCGCCAGTGCGGCGCCGAGGCTGACGGCGGTCGTCGTCTTGCCGACCCCGCCTTTCTGGTTGGCGATCGCGATGACATGACCCATCGGTGCCGGGGAAGATACCACACGCCCCCGGCGATCCCGCCCCCCATTTGCCCCAGGTACAAACCCCGCCCGGGGGCGGGGGGGGGGGTTAAACGGGGACAAACAAAACCGGG
>JANNTZ010000404.1:0-3543 GCA_031394595.1 Acidobacteriota bacterium | reverse complement strand
CGCGCGGGCGGCCGCTCGACCGGCGCACCGACATCTGGTCGTTCGGCTGCCTCCTGTACGAGTCGCTGACCGGCCGCCAGGCGTTCCCGGGCGAGACGCTGTCGGACACGGTCGCAGCGATTCTCAAGCAGGATGCCGCGTGGGAGATGCTGCCGGCGGAGACGCCGGCGGAGATCCGGCGGCTGATCCGCCGCTGCCTGCAAAAGGATCCGCAGCACCGCCTGCAGCACATCGGCGACGCGCGGGTCCTGATCGAGGAAGTCCTTGCCGCCGGATCGGGAGCGACGGGAGGCGCGGCGGACGGTGAGGCCGAGGCGGGGGTCGCGCGGGCAACCCCGATCTCGAAGCGTCGGGTCCTGCTCGCGCGACTGGGGATCGGCGCGGGGGCGATGGCGATTCTGGTCGCCGGATTTCTCATTGGGAAAGCCGGCGTCGGAACGACCGGATCCGCCCCGGCAGGGATCCCGACCCTCGTTGACCTGGCGCGGCTGACGCACGACAGCGGGCTGACGGAATCCCCCTCATGGTCGCCGGATGGCAGCCTCCTGGCGTTCTCTTCGAACCGCAGCGGCAATGCCGAGATCTACGTGCGCCGGGTCGAGGGCGGCCAGGAGATCAACATCACCGACGACCCGGCGGAGGACATCCAGCCGGCCCTGTCGCCCGACGGCAAGCAAGTCGCGTTCGTGTCCACCCGGTCTTCCAGAACCGGGCTCGTCCGGAGAACCGCTGCCGGTAGCTTCGGGATGCAGACGACCGGTGGAGACCTCTGGATCGCACCGGCGCTGGGCGGGCAGGCCCGAAGAGTGGCGACCGATGCCAACTGGCCGTCGTGGCGCCCCGATGGCAGGAAACTGGTGTTCATCGGCGGGATCGAGTCCCACCACTCGATCGTCGAAATCTCTCCCGACGGCACGGCGGCCCGCGAAATTTTTCCAGCAGCGACGTCGAACCACGACATCATGCGGGCCGTGTATTCTCCGGGAGGGACGTGGATCAGTTTCCAGAGCACATCGGGACAGGTCTGGATCATGCCCGCCACCGGGGGCGAGCCGCGCCTGCTTCTGGAGGGCGTGTCAATCCATGCCTGGGCTCCCGCGGGCCGCGGACTCTATCTGCTCGCCGTGAACCGGCAAGGTGGAACCCGGCTGGAGTCGATCGGGTTCGACGACCGCAAGGGTGCGTTCATCGGTCGGTCCCGCACCATCGGCCTGGTGACCGGGCTCCTGGTCGATCTCGCCGTTTCCTCGGATGGCCTCCACCTGGCAGGGACCGAACGGGATGCGTCAATGAACCTCATCCGGCTGCCACTGGATCCCGATGGAGCTTCGCCGGCCGGGCCTGAAATCGTGATCGACGGCGGCAATGTCATCGACAACTGGCCCCAGTTCTCACCCGGAGGCCGACGCATCGCGTTCGGGAGCAACCGTCTCGGAAGTTTTGACGTCTGGATCGAGGATCTGGATCGGGGAGGGCGGCAGCGAGTGCTGCTCCCAGGGGAGAACTCCGGGATCCTCCAGCCGACCTGGGTTACCGAAGACCTCCTGGCCATCACTCGAGTTCTCCTGAACGGCGAAGGCGAAATCCTGCTCGTCTCTCCCGATGGCAGCCATTCGGAGGTCCTGGAGCCGGCAGCATCCTCGAATGACACTCTGACCACCCACGACGGAGGGGCGATCATTTTCTCCAGGCAGGAGGGAGGCGTCTTTCAGCTCTTCGAGACGAATCTCGCCACCCGGCAGAAGCGCCAGCTCACGTCGTCCCCGGGAGACAAGTTCACCGGAGTCAAATCACCGGATGGCCGCTGGATCGCCTTCAACAGCAACGCCGGAGGTTCCATCCAGATCTGGCGGATGCCTGCCTCGGGCGGGAAGGAAGAGCGCCTGACGACCGGTAACGAACGGATGCGCCATCTCTTCTGGTCTCCGGACAGCCGATGGATCTATGTCCAGCCGAGCCACCGGAACGTGTGGCGGCTACCGGCCGACGGCGGTCCGCTCCAGCAGGTCACCCACCTTCCCGAATCCGGGCTCTATATCGACGAACCGTCGCTCTCCCCCGATGGCCGCAGCCTGGTCTACGTGCGCGCCACCGGCGGGTCGTCACTCTGGCTGCTGACCCTCGGCGACGCCGCCGAGCTCGCTGCGGACTGATCCAGTCGCATCGGAGCGGAGAATGAAAATCCATCTTCTGAAGGCACCCGTGAGGACCACCGCTGCGGATCTGGAAGACTGGGGCAAGGTCGCCGAGCCGTTGGGCGATCCGGTGGCGCGCCTGCGCGGGCACGAGGCGGTGGCGCGGCCCGACGAGGCGTTCGCGGCGGGAGTGTGGGAGTGCACCCCGGGCCGGTGGCGCCGCCAGGTGAAGCAGGCGGAGTTCTGCCATTTCGTCGCGGGGCATTGCTTCTTCCAGCCCGACGGGGGCGAGCGATTGGAGATCCGCGCCGGCGACGCGGTCTTCTTCCCTGAGAATACGACCGGGACGTGGGAGGTCATCGAGACCGTCCGGAAGACCTACGTGACCTTCACGCCTGTTCGGAAGGTCTGAGCGATGGAGCTCCGCGCGGTCGATCCCGGCCCCCTGGATCGGCGTCTGATCGCGGGCCTGGCGGGGGCCAAGCTCCTCCTTCACCTCCTGGTTGCCAATCGCTACGGCTATTTCCGCGACGAGCTCTATTTCCTCGACTGCGCCCGGCACCTTGACTGGGGGTACGTGGATCATGCCCCGCTGGTGGCGGTCTACGCGAAGATCGCGCTGATCCTCGGCGGGTCGCTGGCGGCGGTCCGGGTGATCCCGGCGATCGCCGGCGCCCTCCTCGTGGTCCTGACCATGCTCATGGCGCGCGAGATCGGCGGCGGGCGGTTCGCCCAGGCGCTGGCCGGTCTGTGCGCGATCGGCGCGCCGATCAACCTGGTGGGCGGCGGGCTGTTGTCCATGAACGCGTTCGAGCCGCTGTTCTGGATGGGCTGCGTGTTCGTTTTGATCAGGATCGTGCGGACCGGGAACTCGCGGCTGTGGATCTGGTTCGGGCTTCTCGCCGGGCTGGGACTGGAGAACAAACACTCGATGCTCCTGTTCGGGTTCGCCGTGGCGGTGGCGATCGTCCTGAGCCCCGAGCGCCGCGAGCTGCTCAACCGATGGATCTGGACCGGCGGGGCGATTGCCGCGCTGGTGTTCCTCCCCAACCTGATCTGGCAGGCGACACACGGTTTCCCGACCCTCGAAGACCTGGAAAACGTCCGACGGACCGGCAAGAACATCGCCCTCAACCCGCTCGAATTCTTCGGCCAGCAGATCTTTCTCCTCAACCCGGCGCTGTTCCTCGTGTGGCTGGCCGGGTTGGTGTCGCTCATGGCCGGCCGGGGGCGCCGGCTCCGGGTGATCGGATGGACCTACCTTGTCCTCCTGGTCACGATGATCGTGCTGAAGGCGAAGAACTACTACCTGTCACCGATTTACCCGGTGCTCTTCGCTGCGGGCGCGGTGGCGATCGAGGAGTGGCTGGCGCACTCCGCGCCCGGCGTCCGGAAGGCCTGGCCGAGG